>CAZKID010000363.1:2148-5786 GCA_964552405.1 uncultured Thermoanaerobaculia bacterium | reverse complement strand
AGTAGGAGCTTCCCAAGCTCTTGGTCGCGGGTTCGAGTCCCGTCGCCCGCTCCAATGGAATCATCCCCTGATTCGCATCGCTGCCACTACGGCGATCGTCATCGCGAGTGCGAGCAGCATCCATTCCGAGAGCGTCGGCACGGGCGGGATTGCCGCTGCCGCGTTGAGAATTGCTGAGGCGGGACCGCCGGCAGGAACTCCGGTTCCCATGACCGGCGAGGTCACGTTCGTAATCTGTCCCGTGATCGAGGCGTGCATGAGCATCGGTACGCTGCACGATGCGCCTGCGCCAAGTGTGACGTTGGCCAGTGACCAGCCGCTGCCATTGAACAATGCGCTTCCCGCGCTGCACGTATAGGCGCCGACCTGGTCGGGAACCAGCCCTGCGGGATACGAGTCACTAAAACTGATTCCGCTGACGGAGAACCCGTTCGGATTGGTGATCGTGACGGTCATCGTCGTCGTCGAATTGCCGCCGACCGTTACTGATGAAGGATTGAACGACTTGGACATCGTGAGCGGTAGACCCTGCGCAAGAAGCGGCGAAGACCATGCAACGACGACGAGGGTCACGAGGGCGAAGCGTCTGATCGCAACAAGCATGGCTCTGCTCCTGGGTTTCATTTCGGGAACTATATCGTTGGATCCATTCATCCTAGCAGCGCATCGATGAGGGACAGGCGAGGGCGCCTGTCCTACATGCGGCGGCTGAGGAGATAGTTGAGCGCGATCGCGACGCCTGTGCGATGCGGCATCGTGGCGACCATCGGGACGGCGAGCAGCGCGAGGAACGCGCTGTACATCAGAAACCCGTGTGGACGAAAACCGAGGAACAGCGCGGCAATGCCGAATCCCAAAGGGATGCGATCGGTGAGGACGATGAACATCCAGGTGTCGCCCTGGTTCGGCTGGAACTCGAGGCCGCACGATGAACATCGATCATTCGCGATGACCCAGTAGCGGAACAGCCTGCCTTCGCCGCAGCGCGCACACCTGCGCCGAAGTCCGCGAAGCAACGCTGTGCGAAACGATGGCGCCATGACAGCTCGAAACGATCGAGTGGTGAGCGTGATTCCGTTACTTTCGTGCTCGGTCCGCGTCTCACGAGGAATGCGACGACTTCTGCCGTTCCTCATTCTTTCGCTGCCGCTGCATGCCGATACGCTCGCCGACGTGAAGGATGCATTGTCGCGCCTCACGGCACGCGCGCCCATTCGCGCGACGTGGTCGCATGAGTCCAGTGACTCGACCAGCGGCCGGTTCGCGAATGACAAGTCGGAGCGGCACGTCTCCGTCGATGTCGCGCAGGATGGTCAATCGGTGCAGCTCGAAGTGCCGCGCGCACTCGTCGACAAAGCGGCAGACGAAGGGCGTACGAACAACGGCTCGTGGCGCAATCCGACGCGTAATGCGCTCGCCGCGATTTCGCTGATGACGATCTCCGAAGACCTTGATTTCGCAGAACCGTTCATCGGAATGCTGAGTCGCGGTACGGTGCTCGAAGAGAAGCGGCTGCTCTACAACGGCGTTCAAGCGCGCCTCCTCGTGCTGCAGATGACCGAGCCTTCCCACGCGAACGAAGGCAGCGTCGGGAAGATCAAGTACAGCGAGAATCGGATGAGCGTCTGGATTGGTCCGGACAACATTCCACTCGCTGCGGAGCAATCACAGAAGGCGACCGCCGGTTTCCTGATGCTTCACGGCGACACGACAGGGAGGAAGTCGTGGCGGTTCGCACGACATGACGATCACTTCATCGTCGCGAGGTTCGAAGAATCCAGCAGCTTTTCAGGACTGGGACAGCATGGGCAGGGGCGGTCGGTAACCACGGTCACGCTGCGTTGACTTAACTATTCGTAACGCAGGGCGTCGATCGGGTCGAGATGCGAGGCCTTGAGCGCCGGGAAGAATCCGAACGCAATCCCCACTGCGCCCGCGACGCCGAACGAGATCGCGATCGACATCGGGCTCACCACGATCGGCCAGCCGCTGAGCTTTGCGGCGAGCGCGGAAACGCCGATGCCTGCGAGCACTCCGATGAGTCCTCCCACGATCGACAGCGTGATCGCCTCGAACAGGAACTGCAGCAGCACGTGACGCCCTTTCGCGCCGATCGCCATGCGGATCCCGATCTCGCGCGTCCGCTCCGTCACGCTGACGAGCATGATGTTCATGATGCCGATGCCGCCGATCACGAGCGAGATCGCGGCGATCGACAGCAACAGCGTGCTGAGGATCTTCATCTGCTGTTCGTTGGCCTGCGCGATCTCTTCCTGCGAGCGCATCATGAAATCGGAGTCGCCATTCGGCGGAATGCGGTGGCGTTGGCGCAGCAGCGCTTCGATCTCGTTCATCGACTGCTGCACGCCCGTCGAATTGCGCGCCGCGGCCTGGATCATGTTGACCTTCGTCTGCCCCATCAGCCGCTTCATCACGGTCGTGTACGGCGCGACGATCTGATCGTCCTGATCCTGCCCCATCGTGTTGCCGCCCTTCTTCTCGAGCACGCCCACGACTTTGAACGGCACGTTCTTGATGCGCACGATCTGACCAATCGCTGCACCCTGCGGGAAAAGATTGTCGGCAACCGTCCGGCCGATGACGCAGACCTTCGCCGCCGACTTCACATCCGCATCGGTGAAGAACCCGCCGTCGGCCGTGTTCCACGCGCGAATGAACGGCCAGTCGACGCCGACGCCCATGATCGTCGTCCCCCAGTTCAACTCACCCGCAACGGCCTGTCCCACGGTGCGCATCACGACCGTGACGTACGCAACCGACGGACACTCGGCCTTGATCGCATCGGCATCTTCGACGGTCATCGTCGACTGCCCGGTGAAGATGCGCGCGCCGCTCTGCGTCGCGGCGCCGGGGAAGACCATGATGAAGTTGGAGCCGAGGGAGTTGATGGTTTCCTGGATGGACTGCGTGGCGCCGTTGCCGATCGCCACGACGACGATCACGCAGCCGACTCCGATCACGATGCCGAGCATCGTGAGGAACGAGCGGAGCTTGTTGCGGAAGATCGCTTTCAGTCCGACGATCGTGATGTTGCCCAGACGCGTGACGGCGTTCTTCATGAAGACACCCGTGAGGCCGCGACCGGAGGAGCGATGCCCTTGCCTGCGACGCGGACCTGTTGAATGCGCTGGTCGCTTTGAATGAGACCATCGCGAACGTTGACGATGCGCTGCGCGTGCTGCGCGATGTCCGGCTCGTGCGTGATCAGCACCACCGTTTTCCCGCCATCGTTGAGCTGCTGGAAGATGCCCATGATCTCTTCCGACGTGCGCGAGTCGAGGTTGCCCGTCGGCTCATCCGCGAGCAGAATCGCGGGATTCGTGACGAGCGCGCGCGCGATCGCAACCCTCTGCTGCTGTCCACCGGAGAGTTGCGAGGGCTGATTGTTCTCGCGTCCCGCGAGTCCGACGCGATGCAGCGAATCGAGCGCGGCCTGCTTCCGCTCGCCGCGCGGGAGTCCGAGCGCGCCGTACAACATCGGCAGCTCGACGTTCTCCAGCGCCGACGTTCGCGCCAGCAGATTGAAACTCTGAAAGACGAAGCCGATCTTCGGGTTGCGAATAACCGCCAGCTCGTCGAGATGCAGCGTAGGGACATCGACGCCGCAGAGATGGTAA
>CAZKID010000363.1:0-2138 GCA_964552405.1 uncultured Thermoanaerobaculia bacterium | reverse complement strand
CGTGGACGTAGTCTGTTTGTAATGGCCGTTTATTCGGACATTGAGGGAAGCGTAGTTGTTTAATAGTGGTGGACTTGCCGGACCCCGACGGTCCCATGACGTCGAGGAAGTGGCCTTCTCCGACGAGGAGGTCGACGCCCGCCAGCGCGCGCACTTCGACCTCGCCCATGCTGTAGGTCTTCGTCAGTTGATGAATCTCGATGACGGGGCGTGCCACTAGCGGCCTCTTCCTCCGCCACCTTGACGTCCGCCGCCGCCTTGCATGCCGCCGCCGAACGCCGCGGGTCCTTCGACTTTCGTCGTCGCCAGGCCGGTGATGATTGGATCGCCAGGCTTCAGTCCTTCGAGCACTTCGGTGAAGCGGCCGTCGCTGATGCCGGTGCGGATCTGCACGGCCTTCGGCTTGTTGTCGGGCCCGAGCAGGTAGACGGTCTGGCGCTTCGAAGGAGTCTTGCCTCCTCCGTTCCCGAATGCGTTGGCTGCGCCGGCGAGGCCGCGGCGATGCTGGCCCATCTGTGCCGCCGCACGCTCGGGCGCTGCGTTGTTGGCGCTGCCGGTGGTCGCTGTCTGATCCGCGGTTTTCGTATCAGGTTTCGACTCGTCGTCGGCGGGCTTGAAGCGCAGCGCACCGTTGGGAATGCGAAGCACGTCCTGCACCGTGGCGACTTCGATCGTTACGTTCGCGGTCGTCTTCGGCTTCAGCAGCTCTTCGGGATTGTCGACTTCGATGATGACGGGATACGTGACGACGTTCTGCGCGACGCTCGCATTGAGGCGGATCTGCGAGATGCGTCCGCGGAACTCACGATCGGGAAACGAGTCGACGGTGAAGCGCGCCGGCTGGCCGATCTGCACGCGTCCGATGTCCGATTGATCGACATCGGCCTGCACCTGCATCTTGCGCAGGTCCTGCGCGATCTGAAAGAGCGTCGGCGCCTGGAACGATGCGGCGACGGTCTGACCGACATCGAAGGCACGATCGATCACGACGCCGTCGATCGGCGAGACGATCTTCGTGTAACGGAGATTCGTCTGCGACTGGCTCAGCGCGGCCCGCGCCTGCTGCACGCCTGCCTCGGCCTCTTCGTACTGCGATTTCGCGGCGTCGATACCGGCCCTCGCAGCGAGTCCCGCGTTCTGCAGACGGCGCTGGCGATCGAATGTGATCTTCGCGTTGGCGGCGGTGACGCGTGCCTTCGTGACGTCGGCCTGCCGCTGTTCGACCTGAGCCTGGAACGGCGTCGGGTCGAGCTCGGCCAGCAGCTGTCCCTTCTTCACCGGACTGTTGAAGTCGGCATACAGACGCGCGATGACGCCCGATACCTGGCTGCCGATCTGAACGGTCGTGACGGCGGAGAGTGTGCCGGTGGCGGTCACCGTCATGGTGATGTTGCCGCGATCGACTTTTTCGACTTTGTATTGCTCCGCCTTCTTGCCTCGGCCTTTGCAGGCGGCGAGCGCGGCGAGCAGAAGAATGATGGTTGTCTTACGTGGCACGTGTTGAAGCTCCTCCGGGAGGTACGACTGAGCGATTCGAAACGTTGAATGGTAGTTCATCCCGACCGACCCTGAGCGCAGCGAAGGGAGTGGAGGGATCGGCGCCGACACCGCGAAACCGTGGCTTCAAAATGATGTACCTGAACCAGAGCGGCGCGGCGCCCGTCGTTGATCCCTCCACTCGCTCCGCTCGGTCGGGATAAACGCTCAACGCAGAACGTCACTGAGAATTCGCGCGAACGCTTCCGCGGGGTTGTCACCCACGCGATACTCCTCTGGCTTCATCTCATACCGAAAGACGGTGCGGCCGTTCTTGGTGATCGACGCGGTCGCGCTGCGGCGCTTGCGGCCGCGGCCAAGACGCTCGAACGTGCCGTCGAACTTGATGACGACGTCCGCGTCATCGGCAACCGTGATCTCGCGGTTCGTGAGGATTCGCGCGAGCTCTGCGGTGAGCGCGGCATCGCTGCCACGGAGCGCGACCTTGCGCGTGCCGTTCAGCGCGTGCTGCGCGTTCGTGAGGGCCGTGTCGTTCGCGTCGCCGTCGCCGCCTTCGACGTAGGGGACGACGGCCGGGGCCGGACCAGTGGTGTGCGTTTCGGGAAGCGCGACGTGGGAAGCGGGTGGGTCCGTCGGTTTTT
>CAZKID010000362.1:5093-5793 GCA_964552405.1 uncultured Thermoanaerobaculia bacterium | reverse complement strand
TTTTCGGATCCCACGATCAAGCGCGGATCGATGAGCGATCGTGGAAGGGCACTCATCGTGCTCGGCTGGCCGACGAATCTCCAGCAAATTCTCGCCCAGCGGCAGGCAAGCGATGTGCCCTCAGCGGGAGGGGATAGCGTCTTACAGGCGTCTTCCATGATGGGTGCGAAGTCCACGTGGATCTACGAGCGTGCCCTGGCGGAGAAGTTCGGGATGCCGAAAATTGAGATCGTGTTTGTTCAGGATACGATCTCCGGCAGGGTCGCACGCGATCCGCAGCGTCCGGACATGATGGCTGCTCTTCCTGTGGCGATTGAGAAGGCCATCGTCAACCGAGATTTGAAGGTCGCCCCTTCGTGGCCAAAGGCGTTGCCAGCAATTGCCGTCGTTCAGCCCTCTGGCACCAAGACCGTCCCGGTTCGCGTCGGAGTGCCGGGCGCGCACGCGCTTCTGCTGCTGAAGGATGCGATGGCGCTGCCGAATCCACAAGAATCGAAGGATCCATTCGCCGGTGCTGCCAGCACCGACTCGTTCGCAGGGAGTGCCGATCTGGCTTACGTGTTCGAGTACTGCGGCGCCGCGGAGAATCTGAAGACCACCATCGCAATTCGCGGAACCGGAACGTCGAAGGTGAGCATGGTCGCTCCGACTGAAGAGTTTCCGGTCGAGGCAAACAAAACCATTCCCCGCCCCCGCCCCC
>CAZKID010000362.1:0-5083 GCA_964552405.1 uncultured Thermoanaerobaculia bacterium | reverse complement strand
AACGTAACAGTTTTCGGTGAAAGTCGAAGACGGGCAGCAGGCGTGGAACCTCGCGCAGGACTTCAAGGTCGAATAACCTTTGGTCGCGATACAATCGCGCGAGGGAAGCCGGATACCCAGCCATGCCAATTGCCACGATCGAAGAAGCCGCTGAGCTTTACCGCAACGGTTCGTTCGTGATCATCGTCGATGACGAGGATCGCGAGAACGAAGGCGATCTCTGTATCGCCGCAGAAAAGGTCACCCCCGAGTCCGTCAACTTCATGGCGCGTTACGGCCGCGGATTGATCTGTCTCGCGTTGACCGAGGAGCGGTGCAATGAGCTCGATCTGCCGTTGATGGTGGAGAACAATACTTCGCCGTATGGCACCGCGTTTACGGTTTCGATCGAGGCGCGTGGACGTGTGACGACCGGCATCTCCGCGTTCGATCGCGCGGAAACGGTTCGCGTTGCCATTGACCCCAAGTCCAAGCCGCACGATCTCGTGCGGCCTGGTCATGTGTTTCCGCTGCGCGCCAAGAAGGGCGGAGTACTCAAGCGCGCGGGACAGACCGAGGCGTCGATCGATCTCGCATCGATCGCCGGGATGATGCCCGCCGCCGTCATCTGCGAAATCATGAATGAAGACGGCACGATGGCCCGCATGCCGGACCTTCGTACGTTTGCGCGCGAGCACGGCCTCAGGATCATCACCGTTGCTGACCTGATCAAGTACCGGATGCAGACCGAGAAGCACGTGCGCTGCCTCGCGTCGCCGGTGCTTCCCACTGAGTACGGCGACTTCCGCGTGTATGCATACAAGAGCGACATCACGGGAGAAGAGCATCTCGCGCTGGTGATGGGTGACATCACGGAGAGCGATGAAGTGCTCGTCCGCGTGCACTCCTCATGTCTGACGGGGGATGTGTTTCATTCGAGCCGCTGCGATTGTGGTGATCAGCTCGATCGTGCATTCGAGCGGATTGCGAAAGAGGGGAAGGGCATCGTCCTCTACCTTCTCCAGGAAGGCCGCGGCATCGGTCTGTTCAACAAGCTCAAGGCCTATGAGCTTCAGGATCAGGGCGCGGACACGATCGAGGCGAATGCGAAGCTCGGCTTTGCGCCCGACATTCGCGATTACGGCACCGGCTCGCAGATCCTTCGCGATCTCGGTGTGCGTCGCATTCGCCTGATGACCAACAATCCGGCAAAGTACGTAGCGATCGAAGGCTTTGGCCTGGAGATCGTCGAGCGCGTCCCGCTTGAGATCGCCCCTTCGCAGACGACGAGAAAGTATCTCGAAGCGAAGAAGAAAAAGCTGGGGCACATTCTCGAGCTGGTGTAATTCTCCGCGCCCTCCGCGTCTCCGCGTGAGAAAGGTTTCACGCGGAGACGCGGAGAACGCGGAGAATCCAGTTGCATGCGACCGCGCCAAGAGGTAAAACGCGCCATCAATGTCCGTCCATACCGGTCCCATTCTCGAAGGCCGTGGCAACTCCGATTACGAGCGTTATGTTCGTGTCCCTGAACTGCTCGCGCTCGTGAAGCCGGTCGAGCTGCTCTCCAATCCCGAGGAGCGGCTGTTCCAGGTCATGCATCAGTCGGCCGAGCTCTGGCTCCACCACATCGATTACGAGATCGATCGTGCAGTGCGCCTGATCAATGAGGACAAGCCAGAGGACGGGGCGGATCTGCTGCATCGCTGCCGGCTGATCATCGATCTCCTGCGCGAGCAGATCATCATCCTGGAGACGATGGCCCCGGTCGACTATCACATCATCCGTACGACCTCGCTGGGGCGGGGGAGTGGGCAGGAGTCGCCGGGATTCAACAAGCTGCTCGATGCGGGGAAACGGTTGTGGACTCCGTTCCAGGAGTTGCTGGCGAGGCGGAGTGTCGGAGTCATGGACATCGAGCGCGCGCCGAAGCAGCATTACGCGCTGTTCCGGCTCCTGCAGGCGATGATGGATTATGACGAGGCGTTCATGAAGTGGCGCTTCACGCACATGAGGCTGGCGTTCCGCATCATCGGATCGAAGGTCATGTCGCTGAAGAATGTTCCGGCTGCGCAACTCGAAGCGGGCACGCGAGAGCCGCTGTTTCCAGAATTGTGGGAAGCGATCAGCGCTCTGACGTCGGAGTTCAAACCGACGTACTAATTTCGAACGCTCCGCGGCCAGGTTTCCTTTTTCCAAGCTGAGGTGTCCAAGGAGGGCAGGTGCCTCTTTTTCAATGAGGTTTTGGGATGCTCATAACATTTTGGTTTCAGGTCTAATTTACTGGCTTGACGGTGGAAAACCCGATCTGTATATTCGCTCACCATTGCTCGCTCGGGCCGGCCAATCGCCTGTCAGCTCGCTGCAACAACGCTCTGCGATCACTACCTAGGGAGTCCGAACTTACATGAGAAAGAAGTTGTGCCTTTTGCTGGCACTCGTGCTTCCCCTCACTTCCGTTGGCTGCGTCGAAAAGATTCGAGCCCGGATGGAGATCAAGGAGGCGAATCAGGCCTACGAGAAAGAAGACTACGGAACGGCACTGATTCACTACAAGAAAGCCCGGGATGTCGACTCGGAGTTTCCGGATCTCGATCGCATGATTGGCTATTCGCAGATCGGACTCTTCGTCCCTGACGACAAGACTCCGGCGAACGAAGCGCACGCGGATGCCGCGATTCAGGAGCTCAACAAGTACCTGAAGAAGCGTCCTGAAGACCGCATTGCACGCGACGCGTTGATCAACATGTATCTCAACGCGAACCGCACCTCCCAGGCGATCGACTACTTCGTCAACTACCTGAAGGATCATCCGGCCGATCTGGAAGCAGTGAAGTCGGTCGCGACGCTCTATGCCAAGCAGGGCGACTTCAACGAGTCGCTGAACTGGTATCAGAAGATTACGCTGCTCGATTCCAAGAATCCGGAGTCCTTCTATATCTTCGGCGTCGTCTGCTACGAGAAGGTTTCGAAGAATCCGCCGGCCGACATGGCCGAGAAACTCTCGATCATCGAGAAAGGCAAAGCCGCTCTTCAGCACTCCATCGACATGAAACCCGACTACTTCGAGTCGATGGCCTATCTGAATCTTCTCTGGCGTCAACAGGCGCTGCTCGAAACGGATCCGCTGAAGGCCCAGGCTGATGTTGCCCAGGCCGACGTGATTCGCAACAAGGCTGTCGAGATCATCAAGGCGAAGAAGGCAGCCGCCGGAAAGAAGAGCTAACGGAAGGATCATGTTCGAAACCACCGTCATCGAGTCGAAAAAGCAAAAGGTCGGAATCCAGAAGTTCATGACGCTTCCGGTGTCGATCGGGCTTCACGTGGTCGTCATCGCCGGCGTGATTTTCGGCGCCGTCTGGAACATCTCATTCCCAACCAACTCTCCCGCCCAGGTTGCGCAGTATTCCGTTGCTGCGGCTCCACCGCCTCCACCGCCTCCACCGCCGCCTCCGCCCAAAGCGGCGACGCCGACTCAGGTCGTCAAGCCGGTGGAAGTCCCCAAGAACATTCAGGAAATGGCACCGACCACGGTGCCTGAGAAAGTCACACCGGTTGCCGCTTCTTCGGCCAGCGCTGGCGTCGAGGGCGGTGTTGAAGGCGGCGTCGAAGGCGGCGTCGTCGGCGGTGTCGTCGGTGGCGTGACCGGCGGCGTCATTACCGACACGGCTCCTCCTCCGACCGCGCCCCTGCGCGTCGGCGGCGATGTCAAAGCTCCGGTGGTCATCAACCGGGTCGAGCCTGCATATCCCGAAGTCGCACGCAAGGCGCGCATCTCGGGCATCGTCATCGTGGAGTGCATCATCGACAAGAACGGTAACGTGACGAACGTCAGCGTTCTGAAGCCGCTCCCGTTCGGTCTCGATCAGGCAGCAGTCGATGCGGTCAGAAAGTGGAAGTTCAGACCCGGTACGCTCAACGGCCAGCCGGTCGACGTCATCTTCAATCTCACGGTCAATTTCAAACTGAACTAAAGTCACGGCTGCGGCCGGATCTATTTGGAGGGAACAGAATTATGGATATGAGTCCTATGGCCCTTTGGCAGTCAATGGGCAGCCTCGCCAAAGGCGTGGTCATCCTGATGTTCATCATGTCGATCTATTCGATTTGGGTCATGGTCGAGCGCTACATCACGTTCAACCGTGCCAAGAACCAGTCGCTCAAGCTCCTCGGTGCGCTCTCGAACGTGCTCACCCGCGGCGACTATCAG
Source organism: uncultured Thermoanaerobaculia bacterium (assembly GCA_964552405.1). Lineage (GTDB taxonomy): Bacteria > Acidobacteriota > Thermoanaerobaculia > Gp7-AA8 > Gp7-AA8 > JAJPHC01. Next base: position 897 of record CAZKID010000362.1, on the reverse strand, counting down.
CAGGCGATCGACATCACGAAGAAGTTCCGTGATAGCCATCTCGCCAAGGTCATCGGCGCCGGCCTCCTCGAGTTCGAGGCTGTTCGCCGCGACAAGAAGACGAACGACCCGGAAGTTGCGGTCGAAGCGTCGCGCCAGGGCATGGACCGTACGGCCATGATCACCATCGCAGAGTTGAAGGAGAACCTCGGCGTTCTCGCAACGATCGGTGCAACCGCGCCGTTCGTCGGTCTCTTCGGTACGGTCGTCGGCATCATCAACGCCTTCTCCAAGATGGCAACGTCGGGCGGCGGTATCGCTTCGGTGTCGGCCGGTATCTCGGAAGCACTCGTCACGACGGCCTTCGGCCTCTTCGTCGCGATTCCGGCGGTCTGGGCCTACAACTACTTCCAGAATCGTATCGACCGTTTCACGGTCGAGATGTCGAACTCCGGTTCTGAAATGGCGATCTACTTCATGAAGGAAGCGGAGAATGAAAAGGCATCGGTGGCATAGTTCAGCCGGGAAGTTTCAGAAGGCCGGGCTGAACTCCGAGATCAACGTCAAACCGTTGGTCGACGTCTGCCTCGTTCTTCTGATCATCTTCATGGTCGTCACGCCCATGCTGCAGAAAGGCGTGCCGGTCAACCTTCCGGTGACCGAGGATCCGGAGAAGACTCCGGATACCGAGAAACAGCTCCAGATCTCCGTCAAGGCGGATGGCGTGGTGTATCTCGGATCGGCGGTCGTGCGGAAGGACGAAGTTCAGGCGAAGTTGGAAGAGATCCATGGAAAGACTCCTGATCGCGAGATCGCGGTCAAGGGTGACAAGCAGGTGAAGTACGGAGCCGTCATGGACGTGCTGAATGCCTGCCGCGAAGTGGGTTTCAACAACGTCGGTCTCATTGCTCAACCGAA
>CAZKID010000361.1:0-5794 GCA_964552405.1 uncultured Thermoanaerobaculia bacterium | reverse complement strand
GTCGGCTCAAACCCGCATAAACACTGGAAGTTTCTTGGAAGCGAAGTCGAGGGATGACGAAGATCTGAGCTTGCTCAATCATTCGCCGTTTACCCACTGAAAACCCCGATCCTCCAGTGTGACCCGCGTTACTGCTCGATTCCCGCTCCAGCCCCATGATGTTGAGGAAGTCGTCATGCGCTCCTTTCAGTACGCGGTGGTCCTTGCCATCGCAGTTCCGTCGTTCGCGGTTTCCTACGTCGTCCCGACGGATCGCGAGACGATTCAACGCGCCGGCACGATCATCACAGGCCGCGTTCTTTCCGAGACCACGTCCAACTCCGCGCAATTCGGGATCGAAACCGTCACTCAGATCCTCGTCGAAGAATCGCTCGCGGGAAACGCCGGAGCCATCGTCGCGATTCATGAGCCGGGTGGTATCGCTGACGGCGACGTGCGGCTGGTCCCCGGCGTGCCCTCGTTTCGACCGGGCGAGCACGTTCTTCTCTTCCTTTATCGCCGCGAAGGAGGCGACTTCACCGTCTGCGATCTTCAGCTCGGAGCGTTTCGCTTCGTAGAAGCGGAAGGCAACGAAGTCATCACGCGCACGGGACTCGCTGAGAGCCGCGACCCGGACGGCGCCATGCATCGCGAGCTCGCACGCTCGCCTGAGCGCTTCCTGCAATTCGTCCGCTCCGTCGTCCATCACACCGCGGCGGAGGCGGACTACATCGGCATCCCTTCGTCTGTTTCACCACCGATCGCCAGCGAGGCGGTGTACACCGCCAGCTCCTACACGGTTTCCCTCATCAACGGAAATGGTGCGCGCTGGAACATCTTTCCCACCACCGTGAACTGGAACCGCGGGAACTCCGAGATCGGACCTCTCGGCAATGGCGACGCGCAGATCACGAACGCATTCAATGTGTGGAATGCGGGCGGAGCGCACTACGCGCTTGCGTCTTCGAACGCGAACCTCAACGGAATCTTCGATGCGGCGGATGGGATCAACAACGTCGTCTTCGAGAAGAACCTGACCAGCGCCGGCATCCAGCCATACAGTTGCACGCAGGGCGGCGTACTCGGGGTTGGAGGAATCCACAACGTCAACGGCAGCCACACGTTCAACGGCGAGACGTTCGCGACGACGAAAGAGGGGGACGTCAGCATGAACCAGGGACTCGGCACGTGCTCCCTGGCGCAGTTTCCCGTGGAGATGTTCTACACGACCGTCGCCCACGAGGTCGGCCACACGCTCGGCTTCCGCCATTCCGATCAAACGCGAACACAGAACGCGAGCTGCGCCGGCGATCTAACACTCGATTGCAGCAACTCCGCCGTGATGGAGCATCTCATCATCGCCGGGTTGAACGGAAAGCTGCAGGCCTGGGACGCGGCGGCGGTCAATCACTTGTACGGCGCGGTCTGCACACCGCCGACCATCACGATTCAACCTTCCGGCTCGGCCATCACAGCCGGCAGCGCTGCCCAGCTCTCCGTCACCGCATCAGGCACTGCTCCACTCACCTATCAATGGTTCATCGGTGCGACCGGAGACACGTCTTCGCCCGCCGGAGCAGCCGCCACGATCTCCGTGAGCCCGGCGGCAACGACATCGTATTGGGTCCGAGTCAGCGGCGCCTGCGGACCTCCCGCCGACAGCATCACTGCCCTCATCACCGTTTCCGCCGCCAACTGTCCGTCAGTCGTCCTCGGGACTCCGATCGCAACGCCAGTGTCCAACGGCTTTCAGCTCTCGATCGCAGCATCTGGCGGCAGCGCCTTCACCCGGATTTGGTTTCAGGGCGCGGTCCAGGTGGGCACGGGCAACAATCTGGTGGTGAATCCAGCAGCGAAAACGAGCTATTGGTGCCGCGTCACCAACAACTGCGGCAACACAGCAGACAGCGCGATCGTCACCGTGACGCCCGCAGTCTGCACGGCGCCGATCATCACGACGCAGCCGCGCGATCAACAGGTCAAGGCCGAGTCAACGGTCACGCTCACCGTGAGCTTCAGCGGCGAGGCGGAAGTCGTCTGGTTCGAAGGTGCCAAGGGCGACACGTCGAAATCGATCGGCACGGGCTCGCCGATCGAGAGTCCGCCGCTCCGGCAGACGACGCACTTCTGGGCGCAGCTCACGAACTCGTGCGGTTCGGCCTCGAGCGAAGCCGCAACGATCACGGTAATGCCCGCCCGGCGCCGCGCCTCGGTACCATAGAGACAGACAGCAGGCAGCAGGTCGTCTTCTGCTGCCTGCTGTCTGCAACCGACATGTACAACCCCAAGAGCCTCTCCACTCTCACGCCGACGCTGCTCGCGCAGCACCTCACGAAGGTGATCGGCAAACGCACGATCGTGAGCGATGTCTCCTTCGACGTCTTCGCCGGCGAAGTCTTCGGCTTCCTCGGTCCCAACGGCGCAGGGAAGACGACGACGATCCGCATGCTCGTCGGCCTCATCAAGCCGACCGCGGGACGCATCCTGATTTGCGGCCACGACGTCCAGCATCAATTCGAACAGGCGATGCGCTGCATCGGCTGCATCGTGGAGACGCCCGATCTCTATCGCTTCATGACCGGCCGCGAGAACCTCGCGCACTTCGCGCGGATGCTCGATGCGGACGATGACGACATCGAGCGCGTCGCATCGCTCGTCAATCTCTCCACGCGTCTCGATCAGCGCGTCGGCACCTACTCTCTCGGCATGCGCCAACGGCTCGGCATCGCGCAGGCGATGCTCGGAAATCCGCGCGTGCTGATTCTCGATGAGCCGGCGAACGGACTCGATCCGGCCGGCATCCGCGAGATCCGCGAGCTGCTGCGCCAGCTCGCTCGCGAGCGCGGCATGAGCGTGTTCGTCTCCAGTCATCTGCTCGCGGAAGTCGAGCTCACCTGCGATCGCGTCGCGATCATTCACAAGGGACAACTGCTGCGCACCGGGACCGTGCGCGATCTCATCTCGAGCCAGCGCTCGATGGAGTTTCGCGTCGGCGAAGTCTCGCGCGCCGCCGAGATCCTCGCGGATCAGAATCCGACGATCGAGCACGACCGGCTCCTGCTGCCGATCGACGAATCCGCCGCCCCGCCGCTCGTCGCCGCGCTGACCGAGGCGGGGATCGATGTCTATCGCGTGGCGCCGCACCGGCAGACGCTCGAGGAGATGTTCATCGAAGCGACGGGCGGCGAGACGGTAGACTGATTGCATGCTCGCGCTGATCCGGAACGAGACGCTCAAGCTGCTGCGGCGGCGCCGCTTCGTCATCGTCATCAGCATCCTCACGGCGATTCTGCTGATCGTCGCCTACTCGCAGTACCGCATCCTGCGCGACTCCGAGAAACGCAACTGGCGCGCCGACCTGCAGGAGCGCATCGCGCGTGCGGAGAACGTGCTGCGCCGCGGCCGCGCCAACGCATCATGGCAGCGCTCCATCCGCGCCGACATCGGGCGGATGCAGTTCTATCTCGATCACGACATCGATCCGCAGAAGCCGAACGTGCCGCGCTTCGTCCGCACGTTCCCCAATGTCGCCGGCTCGCTCCTTCTTCTGCCGCTGCTCGTGGCGATTCTCGGCAGCGACATCGTGTCGGCAGAGAACGCGGAGGGGACGGACAAGCTGCTGCTCACGCGGCCGGTGAAGCGCTGGAAGATTCTTCTCGCGAAGCTCCTCACGCTCTGGATGTTCGCCACGCTCACGCTGCTCTGCGGCGCGATCATAGCGTTCGTGACCTCGTCGGTTGCGCTCCCCTCGCACGGATGGACCGAGCCGTCGTTCAGCGGATTTCAACTCTCGAACGCGACCGTGAAACTCGACGCGGTGCGCGAGCAGCCGCTCTGGCGCGACGCGCTGATTGCGTACGGGCTCGAGTGGTACTCCATGATCGCGTTTGCATCGATCGCACTGCTGATGTCCGTCATCTTCCGATCGAGTGCGGCGTCGATCGGCACGATGCTCGCGTCGCTCATCGGCGGCACGATCCTCACGCACATCAGCCCCGACTGGACCGCGGGCAAATACCTTTTCGTCGGCGCGCTTCCACTGGCCGACTACTACACCGGCGAACCGCCGCCGTACGACGGCATGTCGTTGATGTTCTGCATCGCGCTGCTCGCGGTCTGGGCGATCGGAACGGTGACGATCGCATTCACACTCTTCACACGGCGCGACGTCTTCGGATAGCGTTGATCAATGCGCACCCTGCTCGCCTGCTGTCTGCTCTTCGCCGCCTGCCACCAGGAACCTGCAGAAACCGCAACGACCGACACGCGCGAGCCGATTGCAATCCAGTACGCGGGCGTGCCGGAACTTCCCGTCCACGCGAAGCCTGACGATCAATCGAAGGTCGTCACGAAGTATCTGAGCGGCGAGAGCGTCTCGATCCTTTCGCGCAAAGGCGAGTGGTCCGAGGTGCGAACGGTCGAAAGCAGCGGCTGGGTACACTCCGCCGATTTGACCGGCGCGCAAAACGCCAAAGCAGAAGAAGAGAATCCGACGCCGAAGTTCCGCGTACCACCGTCACCCGTCAGCTCGCAGACCGCACATGGCGTGGTCTATCTCGAAGCAGACGTGAATACCGACGGAGATGTGACGCATGTCGACGTCATCGCCGACGAAACGCACGATCCCCTGCTCGTGCAGCGGAACATCTCCTCCCTGATGGTGGCGAAGTTCTATCCGATCGTGCAGAAGGGGCAGAAGAAGGCGTTCAAGTATGACTATCGCGTGAGCTATTGAGGTGTACGACAGGCGCCCTCGCCTGTCGATCGGCGGGACAGGCGATCGGCGGGACAGGCGAGGGCGCCTGTCCTACACTTGCTCCCATCCAAAACTACCGCGCCATCGTAATCCCACCGAATGTTCGCCCCACTCTTTCTCGCTCTCACGATCACCTGGACTCACTGGAGTGACTCCGTCTTTGCGCAGGCGAAGCGCGAGCACAAGTTCGTGATCCTCGATCTGCAGGCGGTCTGGTGTCACTGGTGCCACGTCATGGACGAAACGACCTACGCCGATCCGCAGGTCGTCGCGCTGATGAACAAGCGCTACCTCGCCGTGCGCGTCGATCAGGACTCGCGTCCCGATCTCTCCAATCGCTACGAAGACTACGGCTGGCCCGCGACCATCGTGTTCAACGCCGACGGCAGCGAGATCGTGAAGCGGCGCGGCTACATCCCGCCGAAGGAGATGACCGCGATGCTGCAGGCAATCATCGACGATCCCTCGCCCGGTCCCTCGGTCTTTGCCGATGCGAAACCGCAGTTCGGCACCGACGCGCTCTCCGAGCCGCTGCGCAAAACGCTCGAACAGACGCATCGCGAGAAGTACGACGCGAAGAATGGCGGCTGGGGCTTCAGCCACAAATACCTCGATGCACACAGCGTCGAATACTCCCTGGCACGCGCACGCGCCGGTGATGCCGAAGCGAAGACGATGGCGCGGCAGACGCTGGATGGCGAGCGCAATCTCCTCGATCCCGTCTGGGGCGGCGTCTATCAATATTCGACCGACGGAGTGTGGAGTGAACCGCACTTCGAGAAAATCATGCAGATGCAGGCCGGCAACTTGCGCGTGGCGGCCGAGGCGTATGCGATGTGGGGCGACAAGCGCGATCTCGCGACAGCGCAGTCGATCCGCAACTACCTCGACACATTTCTGCGCAGCAACGAAGGCGCGTTCTACACGAGTCAGGATGCGGACCTCGTCGCCGGCGAGCACGCCGGCGAATACTTCGCGCTCAACGATGCCGCGCGCCGCGCGAACGGGATTCCGCGCATCGACAAGCATCGCCACGCCCGCGCGAACGGCCGGGCACCC
>CAZKID010000360.1:0-5817 GCA_964552405.1 uncultured Thermoanaerobaculia bacterium | reverse complement strand
GCATCACATACGCCTCGAACATCGCAATCCGCTTCTGGTTCCGAGCATCAGCATCAGCGTGTTGACGCTGCTCGCGCTGGCCGGCTGGACCGTCTGGCCAGCGTTGCGTGCTAGACCGGACGCTGCGACTGGGCGATGAACTTTTCGACCTGCGATACGAACGCGAGTCCGTTGCCGGTCTTCTTGATGTAGCCGACTGCCGGCGAGCGGTCGACGAGCGACTTCAGCTCATCTTCACTCTTCGAGGAGTGCAGGACGATCGGGATCTGCCGCAGAAAGTCGAAGAGCGTCGTGAAGTCGAGGACATGCTCGCCCGACAATGCCGGCATTTCCACGTCCAGGAGCACGAGATCGGGTTTCTCGCGCTGGACGAGTTGTGGCATACGCAGCGGCGATTCGGTTGTGATCACTTCATAGCCGGCGGCTTCCAACAGCCGCTTCGCCACGCTGAGCGCCTTCGCGTCGTCGTCGATGACGATGATCTTTCCCTTTGCCATCAGCCCTCCGCCTCGAGCCTGCGCAGGAGTTCGCGCACCGCATCGATCACTTCCGTGCGATCGACATTGGGCTTTTTGAACGCGAGGTTCAGTGAAAATGGAAGCGCTTTGTCCTTGAGCTGAAAGACGTAGTTCTTCGGACGTCCCGCTTTCTTCGGTTCCGTCTTCGCAGTCTGTTTGCGCAGCTCTTCACGCGACAGCTCGCCGGCAGCGAAGGCGCGCACCATCGCTTCCATCGCTTCTTCATTGCCTGCGCGCGCGACCTGCACCAGAACCGACTTGTTGCTGATGCCTGCCTCGCGGCACATCGCGCGAATGCGATCGGGGATCTCGTTGATCAGGAGCGTTTCCGTGACGGTCGTACGCGACTTGCCGATGACCTGCGAGATCTTCTCGTGCGTATAGTCGAACTTCTCCTGCAGGATGAAGAGACCCTCGGCTTCTTCGAACGGCGTCAGGTCTTTGCGCTGGATGTTCTCGATCAGCGCGATCTCGAGTTGCTCCTTGTCGTCGACGTCGAGCTCGATCGCCGGGATTTCATCGAGTCCGACGAGGGTCGCCGCGCGGAAGCGCCGCTCACCCGAAATGATCTGATACCGATTCGGACCGACTGCACGTACGAGAATCGGCTCGAGCACACCCTTCTCGCGCACCGAGGCCGCGAGCTCTTCGATGTTGCCGAGCTGCGTGCGCGGCTGATCGGGATTGGCCTCGATGAACTGCAGCGGAATCATCGTTCCGATGTGACGTCCGGAACGCCGCGTCAGCTCCTCGACGTAGTGGGAGTCGTGGCGCATGTTGGACCGATCCGGTAGACCGCGTTTCATTGCCATTGGTGTGAAGCGAAATTGAAAATTGAAAATTGAAAATTGAAAGCCGCGCGAAGCGCGCCTCCTCCATTTTCAATTTTCAATTTTTCATTTTCAATTTTCCTTTCAGACACGAGCGAGAATCTCCTCGCTGAGCGAGTAGTACTCCATCGCACCGCTGGACTTCGGCGCGAACGTAAAGATCGATTCCTTGTACGCCGGGCTCTCTTCCAGGCGGATCGATTTCGTGATCACGGTGTTGAAGAGCCGGTCGCCGAACACACTCCCGATTTGCTCGTGGATGTCCTTCGCGAGCGTCGTCCGCTTGTCATGCATGGTGATGACGACACCCAGGAGCTGCAGATTCGGATTCGGCCGCGCCTTGATCTTCTCGATCGTCTCGAGGAGGTCATCCGTTCCTTCCAGTGCGAAGTACGACGACTGAATCGGCACCAGCACGTGTGTCGACGCGACCAGCGCATTCACGGTGATCATGCCGAGCGTCGGCGGCGTGTCGATGAGGATGTAGTCGTAGCGCGACCCGATGTCCTGCATCTTGTCCTTGAGGCGGAACGGACCATCGAGCTCGCCGATCAGTTTCGATTCGAGCTTCGCCAACGCGATGCGCGAGGGAGCGACGAAGAGATTCTCGACAGGCGTCGGTACGACGACGTCCTCGATCGGCAGTTCTTCACTGACGAGCACGTCGTACATCGACTTCGTCACCTGCCGCACATCGATGTACGACATCGACGAATTCGCCTGCGGATCGAGGTCGATCAGCAGGGTCCTGAACCCCTTGTTGGCGACGGCTGCGGAGAGATTGATGGCGGTGGTGGTCTTGCCAACTCCGCCCTTTTGATTGGCGACGGTGATGATCATGGAAACTGTGGGGATTGTACAGGAGAGTGACGAGTCACGAGTGGTGAGTAGCGAGTAGGAAACTCGTCACTCACAACTCGTCACTCACAACTCGTCACTCACAACTCGTCACTCGTCACTCACAACTCGTCACTTACATCTTGTACTTGCCGAGGTCTTCCGGACTGAGACTATCGAACCACTTCTTCATCTTCTCGTCCTGATCCTCGGAATCGGGTGTGATGGTCTGCGCCTGGTCCAGCACGGACTGCGCGACGAATATCGGAGCCTCGGTGCGTAACGCCAGGGCAATCGCGTCGCTGGGCCGTGCATCGACCTCGAGCGTTCGCTCGCCCGTAATCACCCGAATTTGCGCGAAGAACGTCGAATCGCGCAGGTCGTTGATCACGACACGCGTCACCCGTCCGTCGAGCTCGGCAATCATGTTGCGAAGCAGGTCATGAGTCATGGGACGCGGCGTTGCGACATTCTCGAGCTGCAGTGCAATCGCGTTCGCTTCGAAGATTCCGACCCAGATCGGCAGGAAGAATCGCTCGTCCTCATCCTTGAGAACGACGATCGGCGAATTCGACACGGGGTCGAGCATCAACCCTTTGATACTCATCGGCACCAGGTCTGAGCTCATCGCCTATCACTCTACTCCGTTCGAGGCGTGGGTGCACACGCTGCGCCGTTCTAGAATCGGCGCGTGACGCTCCGCTCGCGGCTTCGGCGTGTTTTGCCATCGCGCATCAAAGCAATGGCGCGAAATGTAGTCTCGTTCGTTCGACGGGACTCCCTGGCTGCAGCGAGGCACAAAGCCGCGGCATACAGGGCTGCGCGCAACGACCAGCCGATCTGTTTGCATCTCGGCTGTGGCGAACGGATCCTCGAAGGATGGTTGAACGTCGATCTGCTGCCAACCGCACGCGAGGTCATCGGATTCAACCTTAGAGCAGGCCTTCAGTTTCTCGACGATGCTTCCGTGGACTTCATCTATCACGAGCACTTCTTCGAACATCTCGATCGGCGAAGCGCGCGCAAGCTGCTCGGTGAATGTCTGCGCGTCTTGCGTCCCGGCGGGCGAATGCGCATCTCGATGCCCGATCTCGATCGGATGATTCGCCGCTATCTCGCGGGCTGGTGCGATGACGAACGAGAATTCGCGGAGTACCGGCGAATGCTCTTTGGCGACCAACTGCTCAACACGCCCGGGGAGTTGCTCAACTTGTCATTTCGTGGCTGGGAGCACCAATTCGTCTATGGCGAGAAGGACATCACTCGCCTGCTCGAGCTGAACGGATTTCGCAATGTGCGGCGGTTCTCGCACGGAGAATCGGATGTGAATGTCTTGCGCGGGATCGAGACGAGGTCGGGCGAGCGCGAGCCGCTCATCGTCGAAGGCGAGAAGTAGCTACTGCATCAGAGAGCTTCGCCACGTAGCGTGTGATGCCCCGCGTAATCGATGCGGACGCCGAGGAGGCTGCCGAGCGGGGTCTCATGATCCGCGGTGAAGTTCACGACCCAGTTGTCGTCGGTACGTCCTGCGAACATCGAGGGGTCGTGTTTGCTCGGACCCTCGACGAGAACCGGCAGGACACGGCCGCGATACGACTCGAGGCGCTCGCGCTTGTGCTGCTCGTGCAATTCGAAGAGACGATTCAGACGCTCGGATGCGATTGCGTCATCGACCGGCTCACCGAGCTTGAGCGACGGAGTGCCGGGCCGCGGCGAGTACTTGAACGCAAAGAGCGAGCCGTAGCGAATCTGCTCGATCAGCGAAAGCGATTCCTGAAAATCCTCCTCGGTCTCGCCTGGGAATCCGACGATGACATCGGTCGAGAAGTGAATCTCCGGAATCGCTTCGCGAATGCGTGCGACGATCTCGAGATAGCGCTCGCGCGTGTAGAGCCGCTTCATGCGGCGAAGGATCTTCGAGGAACCCGACTGCACCGGCAAGTGCAGATAGCGCGAAATGTTCTCGTGATCGCGCATCGCTGCGATCATCGAGTCATTCACTTCAGCGGGATGCGAGGTCATGAAGCGCAGGCGTGCAACACCCTCCACCTCCGCCACCGCGCTGAGCAGCGCGCCGAAATCGCGGCCGCTCTTCGCGCAGCGATAGGCGTTCACTGTCTGCCCGAGGAGCTCGATCTCGACGTGCCCGCGCGCGACTGCTGCACGCACTTCATCGACGATCTCGTCGAGCGTACGCGAGACCTCGCGGCCGCGCGTCGTCGGTACGATGCAGAAGGTACAGTTCTTGTTGCAGCCCTCCATGATCGTGACCCACGCCTTCGTGGGCGACGTGCGATCGATCGCCAGTGAGTCGTAGTGGCGGTCTTCAGGAAAATCGACGGCGACCGCATGCTCCTTGTCGAGCACGGCATCGAGATGACCGACGTTGCCCGGCCCCATCACGAAGTCGACCCACGGCGCGCGCTGGATGATCCGCTCCCCATCCTGCTCCGCGACGCAACCACAAACGCAGATCTTCAGCCCGTTGCCCCCCCCCTTCAGCTCGCGGACACGGCCGAGGTGGGCTTAGACCTTCGGTTCGAACATTTCGCTGGTACGGGGGGTGTTTGGGGCGGTCATGTCCGCCTCCTGCTCGCTTTCGACGCGGCGCAGCCCGCGCAGCTTGAGGCTGCCGGAAAGCCGCTGGCTGTCGAGATCATTCATCTGACAGCCCCAGGTTTCGATGTAGAAGGTTTTCATTGTTTGGGTATCGCCGCTTTCGCGGCGTCGAGCTCGTGCTTCTTCTCCTCGAACTTCTTTCGGATCACGTCGTCGCGGTAGTTCGGATCATTCTCGTCGTAGTAACTCTGCTCGATCGCGGCGAGCTCCTTCTCGAGATCCGCGACTTTCTTCAGCGCGGCTGCGGATTCGCGTTCTGCTGCCGCAGCGGCCTTCATCGCCTCGCTGTGCCTTTCAATCGTCGACTTCCCATCCGCGACATGCGGCGGTATCGGGCCGCCCTTCGAAGGCAGTTCAATGAGCTTGCCCTTCGACTTCTTCACATCCGCGTTCGTGATCGTCTTGCGCGGAATCGCGACATGCCCTTCCCTCGCCCGCTTCGCAGCGGCGACGAGGTCGGAGTCGGGCGACGGTGGCGGCGTTTCTTGCGCGGTCAGTTTCAACGACAGTAGGCAGCAGGCAGCGGACAACAGCAGTCGCGGCGTTCCCCTGCTGTCTGCTATCTGCTGTCTGCTGCGTTTCACGGCTTACTCGTTCCTGCTCTTCCGTAGCGATCCTCGAGCCTCACCACGTCGTGCAACTCGGGCGTGGACACTTCAGCCACATCCGTATCGGCGATCGCTTCCATGCGATGGATCATGCGCGGCGGAATGTGGAAGGCCTCCCCTTTCCGCAGCGCAAGCTCGCGGCGATCGCCATCGTGCTCGATCGTGAGTCTGAGCTCGCCCTCGACAACGTAGAGGGTTTCCTCTTTCATTTCGTGGTACTGGAGGCTCAGGCTCTCGCCCTGGTTGATGTGCAGGATCTTGCCGACGTAGCGGTCGGTCTTCGCGAAAATCAGCTCATAGCCCCACGGCTTCGGGACTCGTTTGATGTCGCATATTTCGAAAAGTGTCTCAGTGGTCATAAGTTCTTTACCACCACACCCTCGGACAACACCTGCGCCCCTTTTT
>CAZKID010000359.1:0-5831 GCA_964552405.1 uncultured Thermoanaerobaculia bacterium | reverse complement strand
CGAACGACGTCCTCGCCGGCGGGCGGAAGATCGCCGGCATCCTCATCGAAGCGCGAATTCAGGAATCGCGTTCCTACATCCTCGTCGGCATCGGCATCAACGTCGAGCCCGTGAAGGACGATATCCGGCCCAACGCCGTCGCGATCTCCGAAGTCTCGAATCGCACGTTCACGGGGATCGAGGACGCGACTGTTGCCTTCATCGAGCACGTCGATGCGCAGCTCACGCACCCGTTCGTTCACGATCAGGTGATCGAAGAGTGGCGGCGGCTTTCGGTACACAAGCCGGGCGATCACATTACGTGCGTGATCGGCGAGCGCACGGTCAACGGCACGTGGGCCGGGATCGACGAGCAGGGGCGCGCGCTGCTGCGCGACGGCGCGGAAACGATCGCGGTAAGCGCCGGCGAACTGATTCTGTAAGTGGGGGACAGGCGCCTCGCCTGTCCACAGAGCCGACAGGCGAGGTGCCTGTTAACATCGCACCCCTGATGTCGAACGTCCTCGTCATCGATGCGGGCAACACCAACATCGTCCTCGGCCTCTTCGAGGGGGAGAATCTCGTGAGCTCGTGGCGTCTCGCCACGGCGCGCGAACGCACCGCCGACGAATACGGCATCCTCGCGCGCCAGCTCCTCGGCAGCGTCGCGCTCGAAGGCGTGATGGTCGCGTCCGTCGTTCCCCCGATCAACAGCATCATCGCCGCGATGGTGCAGAAGTTCTTCGCCGTCGAGCCGATGTTCGTCGAGCCCGGCGTGAAGACCGGCATCGCGATCCAGGTCGACAACCCGCTCGAAGTCGGCGCAGATCGCATCGTCAACTGCGTCGCAGCACACGAGACCTACGGCGGCCCTGCGGTGATCGTCGACTTCGGCACCGCGACCACGTTCGACGTCGTGACCGCGGACGCGAAATATGTCGGCGGCGTCATCGCACCCGGCCTCACGATCTCGGCCGAGGCATTGTTCGCACGCGCGGCGAGACTGCCGCGCGTAGACATCAAGCGTCCGCCGCACGTAATCGGCACGAACACGGTCGTCAACATGCAATCCGGAATCTTCTTCGGCTACCTCGGACTCGTCGACGGAATCCTCGGCCGCATGCGCGGGGAGATCGAAGGCCTGAAGACGATCGTCGCAACCGGCGGGCTCGCAGCGCAGCTCGCCGCCGAAAGCGAATACATCGAGCACGTCGACGAGACGTTGACGCTGCGCGGCCTCAAGATCATTTACGATCGCAACCGCGTGAAAGGGAGAGGACGGAAGTGATGAAGAAGGCCGCGGCTCTTTGCATTTTGCATTTTGCATTTTGCATTTCGATCTACGCCGGCTCGAGTGCTCAGGCCACGCACGCGGCACTGTCCACCGTTTCCCCTGCCGCCACGCAAGTCGGACTCGCCGTCATGAAGAAGGGTGGCAACGCAATCGACGCGGCGGTTGCGGTGTCCTTCGTCCTCGCCGTCACGCATCCTCAGGCCGGCAACCTCGGCGGCGGCGGCTTCCTCGTCTACTACGACGCGAAGACAAAGAGCGTCTGGACTCTCGATTTCCGCGAAGTCGCGCCGGGTGCGGCGAAGCGCGAGATGTTCGTGCTCGCCGACGGCAATCCGAGCAAGGCATCTCAGGTCGGGCCGCTCGCTGGCGGCGTGCCGGGCAGCGTTGCGGGACTCGAGATGATGCGCGATCGATTCGGCTCGCGCTCGTGGCGCGAGCTGATCGAACCGGCAGCGCAACTCGCGCGCAATGGCTTCACTGTCGACGCAGAGCTCGCTGATGATCTCGCGACCGAGAAGAAAGAACGCAGCATCGATCAGTTCCCCAGCACCGCGGCGATCTTCTATCCAAACGGCCAGCCGCTCGCAGCCGGCTCGAAGCTCGTACAGCCAGAACTCGCCGAAACACTCGAGCGGATCGGCGCACTCGGCGCACAAGAATTTTATGAAGGTGAAACCGCGAACCGCTTCATTCAGGCGATCCGCAACGCCGGAGGCATCCTCGGCTACCGCGATCTGCGCGAGTACAAGCCGCTGTGGCGCGCGCCGATCGCCATCAAGTTCAACGACTACGAGTTGTACACGATGGCTCCTCCATCCGCTGGCGGATTGCTGATCGGCGAGGCGCTCAACATCCTGTCGGGATACGACCTCGCCGCGTACGGTTTCCAGACGCCGAAGGCGATCCATCTCGAGATCGAAGCGGAGCGCCGCGCCTACATCGACCGCAACAAGTACCTCGGCGATCCGGCAACGACGCGGATTCCGTATCGCGAACTGCTCTCCGAAGAGCGCGCGAAAGCCTGGCGCGCATCGATCAAGATGAATGCGTCGACGCCGACGATCACACTTGCTGAACCAGGCAGTGTCGTCGCCGAGTCTAACCATACGACGCACTTCTCGATCGTCGATGCGCAGGGCAACATCGTTTCGATGACGACCACCCTCAACGACAACTTCGGCAGCGGCTACGTGGTGCCGGGTTGCGGATTTTTTCTGAACGACGAGATGGATGACTTCACCACCGCGCCCGGCAAGCCAAACCTCTACGGACTCGTGCAAGGCGCGGCGAATGCAATCGAGCCGGGAAAGAAGATGGCGTCGTCGATGTCGCCCACGATCGTGCTGAAAGGCGGGAAGCCGTTCATGGCCCTCGGCACGCGCGGCGGCGCAACGATTCCGACCTCCGTGCTGCAGGTCTTCCTCAACGTGGCTGTCTACGGCAAGTCGTTGTATGACGCGATCGCCGCACCACGCTGGCATCATCAGGGTCTGCCCGAAGAAGTTTTTTTCGAGCGAGGGATGGCGCCGAAGGAGACGCTGAACTCGCTGATGAGGATGGGACACGGCGTGAAGGAGCGCGATCCCATCGGCGACATCCACGCAGTTCAAATCAGCAACGGAAAAATCATCGCAGTCGCCGATCCACGCCACGGCGGCGCGGCGGGTGGCTTCTGATGTCGCAAGCGATGAAGATCGAAGCGGCGCGCATGGCACTCGACGAAGTGCGTTCGGGGATGAAGCTCGGACTCGGCACTGGAACGACGTCCGTCGAATTCGTGAAGCTGCTCGCGGCCTCCCCAGTCGCGCGCGATGTGCGCTGCACCTGCACCTCGGAGTCGACGGAGTCGCTGGCTCGATCGCTCGGCCTCGCACTCGTTTCGCTGAACGAGCTCGCTCCGCTCGATCTCGCGGTCGACGGCGCCGACGAGATCGATCCGCAGCTGCGGCTGATCAAAGGACGGGGCGGCGCACTGCTGCGCGAGAAGATCGTCGAGCAGCAGGCGGAGCGCTTCATCGTGATCGCCGACGAATCGAAGCTCGTCGATCAACTCGGGCGCGGACCGTTGCCCGTCGAAGTGACGGCGTTCGCTTTGGAGGTCCTGCTTCACCGCTTCGCAAAGATGCGATTGCATCCCGAGCTGCGCATGGCGGGCGACTCACCGCGTGTTACGGACGAAGGTCACCGCATCATCGATGTGCGCGTTCCGTGGGGCAACGACATCGCGACGATCGTCGAGAAGATTCGCGAATGCGCGGGAGTCGTGGAGACGGGATTCTTTCCCAATGAGGCGACCGAGGCGATCATCGCGGGAGAGAACGGGATCGAGAGGCTGCGTGCTCCGTCATCCTGAGCGAAGCGAAGGATCAACCTAGGCTCCGCGCTTCGCGTTCTTCAGGCGTAACTCCGAAAGATGGTCCTCGCGGCGCCGTCGTTGATCCTTCGCTTCGCTCAGGATGACGGGAGCGCGGACTTCTTCACCATCACGTCGAAGTGCCACGCGTGATCCTTCCAGTAGAAACTCACATTCGACGCGAACGGTGAATTCAGCGGCTTGTCGATCTTCGTGGTGAAGAGCTCGTACATCGGCGTCGGCCGCTCGTAGTGCCAGACGAGCTTTGCATGTCCGACGGTCGGCTCCGTCGGATGCCGCTCGAAGTCGCGGATGCCGTCGTATTTCTTGAAGCAGATCGTGGCGCGGAAGCATGGACCTCGCATGCTCGGCGCGGTACCGAGGAGACGAAAGCCGGCGGGAGTCACCTTCCCGACATACGAGGTCACATCGCCGTCGGTGTGCGACTCGGCGACCATCAGGTAGCCGGCTCGTTCGAGATTGCGCAGCGTCTCCAGCGCCTTGATGTCATAGGCATCCTGCGGCGACTTCGGACTCCACCAGACGCGCTGGGGTACTTCGGCGTAGATCGGCTCGTTCGCGAACTCGTAATCGCGAACAATCAACTCCGCTTTTTGAGCAGTGAGCGGCTCCGGTTTCGGGCAACCGAAAGCGAGCAGAGCCACTACGAAGATCGCCAGATTTGCTTGACTCGTCTGCCGCCGCATGTTAACTCCCGCTTCCCTTGACTGCTCGACTCTTAGACGCACTCGCGCGCCTCTGCCTCCGGCACAGCAAACGAATCGCCATCATTGCCCTCGCCGTGGCTCTCGTCGCCGCGTGGGGAGCGAGCCGCCTTTCGTTCGATCCTGATCTTTTGAACCTCATCCCTCAGAAAAACAAACAGGTCAACGACTTTCGCAAAGCGCTGACCGATCTCGGCACGATCGACTATCACATCGTCGTTCTCGACATGCCGAAGGGGCATGACGTTCACGAGTACGACTCGCTGATCGATTCGATCGCGGAAGGGTATCGCACGAATCCGCGCATCGCGGATGTCTCCTACAAGATCCCGAACCCGCTCGACTTCGTGGAGGACGTGCTTCCTCGCGCGCTGCTCTTCCTCACTCCGGAGGAGCTGAAGAGCGTCGAGACGAAACTCTCCGACGAAGGCATTCGCGAATCCGTCGCGCGCAATCACGCGATCCTGCAGACGCCGCAGGCCTTCGCGATGAAGACGCTCGTGCAGTACGACCCGTTCAATCTGCTGCCGGTCTTTCTCAACAAGTTCAAGCTCTCGGGCGGCGGATTCAAGATGGATGCCTCGAGCGGCTACTACCTCTCCGCCGATCATTCGACGTTGCTCATTCTCACGAAGCCGAAACGCCCCGCGCAGGACGTGCCGTTCGGCAAGGCATTGCTGCAGGAAGGCGCGCTGATCGAAGCAAACGCGCTGAAGAATTTTCAGAAGTCGATGCCTGCATCGACGCCGCTGCCTTCGATCGCACATACCGGCGGCTATGAAATCGCGAACGGCGACGCCGAGCTCATTCGCTACGACGTCATCGTCAACATCATCGGCTCGGTGATCGGCGTGCTCGCGCTCTTCCTCTACGCATTCCGCCGCGGCGCGTCGCTCTTCTATGCGGGTGCGCCGCTCGTCATGGGACTACTGCTCACGTTCGGAATGGCCGGCGTGATCTACGGTCAGCTCTCGTCGGCGAGTGCCGGCTTCGCGGCACTGCTCGCAGGCCTAGGCATCGACTTCATCACCGTGCTCTACGGCCGCTACGTCGACGAACGCAATCGCGGCGAGTCGATGCAGCACGCGATCGTCACGACGATCCGCACGACGATGCCCGGCGTCTTCATCGCCGCCATCACCACCGCGGGAACATTCTTCGCGTTCCTCGCGACGGACTTCCGCGGCATGACGCAGCTCGGCTTCCTCACCGGCATCGGCATCCTGATGTTCCTGCTGTGCGTGATGTTCCTGCTGCCGGCTCTCATCGTGCTGAGCGAACGGCGCGAGCGGACGAAGCCGCCGAAGCTCTATCTCCATTCGTTCGGCGCGGGGCACATCATCGACGCCTCGGTCGCCCGGCCAAAGGCGACGATCATCGGCTGGGCGATCTTCATCGTCATCTGCGGCGCGCTTTCCACGCGGCTGCGCTTCAGCGACAACATTCAGGATCTGCGCGCCAAGGGAAATCCCGGCGTGAT
>CAZKID010000358.1:2887-5839 GCA_964552405.1 uncultured Thermoanaerobaculia bacterium | reverse complement strand
CAGGGGCAGCTTGGCGCGCAGCGTGTCGTTGCGGCGGATGAGGTCCATCGCGCGTACTCCCTGCCAGTTGATGCGCTCAATCGAGAAGACTTTGCCGGCGAGCTTGGACAGCACGGCGGCCTGATATCCCGTTCCCGTGCCAACCTCGAGCACTTTTTCGTTTCCCTGTAGCTCGAGCAGCTCGATCATGTGCGCGACGACCCAGGGCTGCGAGATCGTCTGCTTCGCACCGATCGGCAGCGCGCCCGGCCCGTAGGCTTTGGCGGCCACGACCGATGGAACGAAGAGGTGACGCGGCACCTCGCGCATCGCCTGGAGAATGCGCTCGTCCTTGATGCCACGCGCTTTGATGTGGCGATCGACCATCAGTTGTCGCTGGTGCGCGAACTCGCGTTCTTCGGCGGCGTTCTTATCAATCGAAGGCAAGGAGCTCCTCGAGAGGCTTTAGATTCGCGATCGACTGATGATGCGTCAGATCGAGATGCAGCGGGGTGATGGCGATGTATCCGGCCTGGATCGCTTCGAAGTCAGTGCCTTCTCCCGGATGCCATGTCGGCGCACCGCCGCCGATCCAGTAGTAGGCGCGGCCGCGAGGATCGGTCCGCTCGATGATCCCTTCCGTGTAGATGCGGCGGCCGAGGTGTACGACGCGCACACCGAGCGGCTTCTGCGTCGGGAAGTTCACGTTGAGGATGATCGACGGATCGCGATGATGCTCGAGCGCCCAGCGCACGAGCGACATGGTGAACTCGACGCTGCCATCGAACGAGAAGTGCTCGCCGATGACGGCGGAGAGTGCGATCGATGGAATGTTGAGCAGCGCGCCTTCGAAGGCGGCGGAGATCGTGCCGGAGTAGGTGACGTCGTCGCCGAGGTTTGCGCCGAAGTTGATGCCGGAGACGACGAGGTCGGGGCGCGCGTCCTTCATCAGTTTGAGGACCGCGAGATTGACGCAGTCGCTTGGAGTCCCGTCGACGATCCACTCGTTCTCTTCGATCTGCAGCAGACGCAGGGGCCGGTTGAGCGTGAGCGCGTGAGAGGCCGCGCTCTGCTCGCGGTCGGGCGCGACGACGAGAACGTCGCAGACGGTACGCAGCGCCGTGGCGAGCTTGCGAATTCCTTCGCTGTAGATGCCATCGTCGTTGGTGAGGAGGATGCGCATGGGACGGTGAATCATACAGGCAGCAGGCAGCAGGCAGCAGGCGCCAGCGCCGCACGCGAAGCGTTATCCTTTGATGCGTGGACCGAAAGCCGCTTGCAATCACCCTCGGCGATCCGGCTGGTGTCGGCGCGGAGATCGTCTTCAAAGCGCTCGAGGGTCTCGATGTGCCCGCGCGGATCTTCGGTAGCCGCGCGTTTGCGAAACCGCCGGAGCATCTCGACTTCGTCGATGTCGGTGGCTCGGGCGAGATTCACTATGGGCACGTCGACGCGGCGTATGGGCGTGTTGCTCTCGACTCGATCGAGGCCGCGATCGCTGCGATCGAACGCGGCGAATGTTCGGCGCTCGTCACCGCGCCCATTCACAAGCAGGCGATTCTCGCCGCCGGCTCGCCGTTTCCGGGACACACGGAACTGCTCGCCGCCCGCGCGGGCTTGACGCGTTACGCGCACGACTACGCGATGTACTTCGACTCACCTTCGATTCGCACCGTGCTACTCACCGTGCACATGCCGCTGCGCGACGCAATCGCTGCAGTAAATGCGGAAGACATCGCTGCGCTCGCGCGGCTCACGAATCGCGAGCACGAGCGGCTGCACGGCACCAGGCCGAGGATCGGTGTCGCCGCGGTGAATCCGCACGCGGGCGAGGGAGGCCGTTTCGGCAACGAGGAGCGCGCGATCGCCGAAGGCGTGATGCGCGCAGCGGCATCAGGAGTCAGGATCGACGGCCCGCATCCCGCCGACACACTCTTTCTCGCCGCGAGCCGCGGCAAGTACGACGTCGTGATGGCGATGTATCACGATCAGGGACTCATCCCGGTGAAGACGATGTCGTTCGAGCAGTCAGTCAACGTGACGATCGGTCTCCCGTATCTGCGCGCATCCGTCGATCACGGCACCGCGTTCGACATCGCCGGCAAAGGAGTCGCGGATGCTGCTCCGATGCGCTACGCGATCGAGTGGACGTGGGGGAGGGAGCCGACAGCAGACAGCAGGCTGAGACAGGCAGCGGGCAGCAGACAGCAGACAGCAGGCTGAGACAGGCAGCAGACAGCAGGCAGCGGGCAGCGGGCTGAGGCGCTTACAATCGGGGAATCTTATGGATCGATGGGGAGCTCGCATTGCTGGCATTGTGCTGTTGCTGCTGTTCCTCCTGTTGTTTGCGAACCTGAAGAAGCAGTTGACGGTTCTACAGCAGCAGCGCGGAGCATCTGCAACGACGGGGAAAGTGAGGTAGGCCTGCTGCCTGCTGCCCGCTGTCTGCCAGCGCCTACTGCTTCTTGTCGAGCGATCTGACGATTCCGTTTACCAGGCGAGCTACTTCGTTCGCTCCCTCAGTCAATCGGATCGCCAACTCGTCCGAGAGATACGTGAGCCTCTTGCACACCTCAATCTGTGTCTCGAGCTCGTAGACCGAACCGCGCGCGTTAAGGACAAACACGCGGTAGTCGCGAGGACTGGAGCGTCCCCGTCCTTCAGCGATATTGCAAGGCACTGAGACGGCCGCTCTGCGCATCTGCTGCGTCAGAGAGAACTGTTCTGTTCTCGGGAAACTGTCAGTTGCCCGGTAGATTTCGACTGCCAGCTCAACGGCCTTCTGCCACGCAACAAGTCCTCTGAATTCACTTGCCATACTTTCGTGTGGCACTGAGAAGTCAAACGCGAACGGGAATCGCGCAATCAGGTGGAGAAGTCGATCCTACCTCGGTCGCCTGAAATCAAGAAACCTGCTGCCTGCTGCCTGCTGTCTGCTGCCCGCTGCCTGCTGCCTGCCGTCAGGCCAGCTCC
>CAZKID010000358.1:0-2877 GCA_964552405.1 uncultured Thermoanaerobaculia bacterium | reverse complement strand
CTGCTTTTCTGCTCATGGCTTCGCCTCAGATGGTTCAAAAGTCGGCCAAAGTCAGTATGTGCAGATTTTGCACATACTGCCCCAGGACGCGCGGTGGCCGAGCCGTATCAACGAGATGTCTAATCCAACGATGGCAACGAAGAGCCTAGCTCACTTAAACCGCCGCTGGATTGTGGGCCTCGTTGCTGGCCTGCTGGTTGCTGCCGGCGGCTTGCTGCCTGCCGTCCAGCTAGCTCCTCTTCCTTGAACACGTACTTGATCCAGTGCTTCTGGATCAGCAGATTCGGCTCGCCTTCGCGATTCACCTTGAGGCAGGTCCGGTCGTACCACTCGATGCAACCGTGGATTTCCTCGCCGTCGGTCATCACGATGACCATCGGCGTCTTCGAGTTCATCTGTTTGAGGTAGTAAAAATTCTCGGCGTTCGTGACTTCGGGTGGCGCGGGCCGCGTGTTGCGCATGCCATTGCCATGGCCATTGCCGCGAGCTTTGAATTCCGGCAAGCCGCGAAACGTCCGCCGTCCGCCGAAGTGGTTGCCGTCGACATCGCTCGTCCGATTGTTGAATGGCATGCCATCCTCCGTAAGTATCTTCTGTCCGGGAAAACTTGACCCTTGGGGACTGCGAGTCTCGTGCCCGTCCTTGCGGCAAACGCCCGATTTGCCTAGAATGCGCCCGGCTTTTCTTGCGCATTTTCTGCGCCCCCTACCACGAACTGGAGGCCCCCCTTGAATTCGGTTGTCTGCATTAGTCATGTCCCCGACACGGAGTCGAGGATCAAAGTCAGCGGCGATGGCCGCCACATCGATGAAGCTGGTTTGAAGTTCATCGTCTCCCCTTACGACGAGTTCGCCCTCGAAGAGGCGATCCGGCTCAAGGAAAAGAACGGTGGCGACGTCACGGTCGTCACGTATGGTCCCGAGCGTGCCGGTCAGGCGCTCCGCGAATGTCTTGCGCGCGGCGCGACGAAGGCGTTGCACGTCAAAGGCGAGTCGGCTGATGCCGATGCCCTCGGCATCGCGAAAGTGCTCGCGGCGGCGATCAAGAGCGTGCCGCACGACATCGTCTTCTTCGGCAAGCAAGGTGTCGGCACCGACAACGGTCTCGTCGGCCCGATGGTCGCCGAGCTGCTCGGTTATCCGCAGGTCAATGTCGTCACGCACCTTGAAGTCGCCGACGGCAAACTGACCGCGAATCGCGAGATCGAAGGTGCCGAGGAAGTGATCGCGGCGCCGCTGCCGGCGGTGATCACGGCGCAGAAGGGGCTCAACGAGCCGCGCTACGCGTCGCTCAAGGGCATCATGGCCGCGAAGAAGATCGCGATCGATACGAAGTCTGTCGCCGACCTCGGTCTCGACGAATCGAACATCCTCAATCAGCGCGTCGTCTTCGTGTCGCTGCAACTGCCCCCTGAAAAGGCCGGCGGACGCAAGATCGACGCATCGGATCCTGCAGCCGCGGCGCAGGAGATCATCAAGTACATCCGCGAGGAAGCGAAGGCACTCTAATGGCTGGCGTACTGGTTTTCTGCGAAGTCAAAGACGGAAAGATCAAGAAGGCATCGCGCGAGGCGCTGTCCATCGGGCGGAGGCTTGCGGAGAGCGCGGGTGGCGAGCTCGTCGCGATTGCGAACGACAAGTCGGTGGCCGATGAAGCCGGCCGTTACGGCGCGAAGAAGCTTTACGCCGCGGGTGTGAGCGAGTACTCGACCGAGGCGTGGACGAGCGCGATCAAGCAGGTGTGCGATGACGTGAAGCCGAAAGTGCTTCTCTTCGGCGGCACCTCGAATGGCCGCGATCTCGCGCCGCGCGCTGCCGCGCGTCTCGATGTGGGCGTCGCGTCGGATGTCGATCAGCTCTCATGGAACGATGGCAAACTGCGCGCGCGACGTCCGGTGTACTCGGGCAAGGCGTTCGCGACGGTCGATGTCGTCGGCACTCCGGCGATCGCCACCGCGCGCCCGAACGCGTTTCCCGCCGAAGAAGTTGGCGGCGGCGCAGCGGAAGTCATCGATGTGAATGCGTCGCTGGATTCGAAGGCGAAGCTCGTCGAGACGAAGGCTCCGGAAGCAGGGGAGCTGACGATTGCGGAAGCGGACATCATCGTGGCCGGCGGCCGCGGTCTGAAGGATGCGCCGAATTTCTCGTACATCAAGGACCTTGCGCACGCGATCGGCGGCGCGGTCGGCGCGTCACGTGCGACGGTCGATGCGGGCTGGATCGATCATCAGCATCAGGTTGGTCAGACGGGCCGCGTCGTGAGCCCGAACCTCTACATCGCCGCGGGCATCAGCGGCGCGATTCAGCACCTTGCCGGCATGTCGTCGTCGAAGCACATCATCGCGATCAACAAGGATCCCGAGGCACCGATCTTCCGCATCGCGGATCTCGGTGTAGTGGGCGATCTGTTCACGGTGCTTCCGGCGCTGACGGAAGAAGTGAAGAAGGCGAAAGCGCATCACTAAGCGAAAAGTCGACGGGCGTTTTGCCCGTCGACTTTGCAAGTGAACGAGTCCGTGCGCTTATGGGCAGCACGGATCGATGTGGATGTCGGGATCGTTGGCGGGGATGTCTGGGCGGTCCGCAAGTGAGATTGAGTATTTGCAGACGCTGTCATCCGGCGCATTGGTATCTGTCAGGGCAAAACAGTGTGGGCCGTGGCAGATCGGCGCAACCACGATGCAATTCTGATTTGCGTCTTTCATTTTGATCACGAGATCGTGCTTTCCACTTTTCGTGAACCAGTTGATCACGGTCGGTGCATTGCCGTTGTGCTTGTTGACTCCGACTGCATGAACGGGATTCGGGTGGGGATCGAGGGTCGCCGTGTTGCCGTTGATCGTGTCGTCGATGCACACGATTGGGCCGTATGGATCGG
>CAZKID010000357.1:0-5845 GCA_964552405.1 uncultured Thermoanaerobaculia bacterium | reverse complement strand
GAGCACCGCGAGTTTCTCTTACTCAGTCGCGGCGCTGCGCGCCGTTGGCCGCTCGGGATGACGGCGGCTTGCGATCGCGTGCCTTGGTTTCTTTCTTTCAGTCGCGGCGCGTGCGCGACGACGTCGCCCGCTCAGGATGACAGTTACGCGATCAGCGTCCGAAACCGCGCCGCCAGCTCCGGATCGAACTGCGTTCCCGCGCCCCGCTCGATCTCCTGCAGCGCCTCTTCCTTCGAGCGCGCCTGCCGATACGGCTTGGCCAGCGTCATCGCCACCCATGCGTCGCACAGATGCAGCATCCGCGCGGTGAGCGGAATCGCCTCACCTTTCAAGCGATACGGATAGCCGGTCCCGTCGAAGCGCTCCTGATGCGCGAGCACGATGTTGGCCACGTCCCATCCGAGCACAGGAGCAACCATCGCAGCGCCGACGACAGGATGCTCGCGAATCGTCTGGAGATCCTCTTCCGGCAGATCGGCTTCGTGCGCGAGGTGCCGATAGTCGAGTGGCCGCAGGCCGGCATCGTGCACGAGTGCGCCGAGGATGAGCCGTTCGCGATCGTCGGCGGGAAGGCCGATGGCGCGCGCGAAGCGCTCCGCCAGCGCCGCGACTTCGTGACAGTGCACGCGCAGATCGGGATATGACTCGAACTCCGGCTCGAGCAGTTTCCCGGCGATCGTTCTCCGGGTCTGATGAAGATCGCGCGCCGATGCCGCATGCTCGAGCGCCCGCTCCAGCTCGTGCAGAAAGATCTCCAGCTGCCGATGCGTCCTGGGCTCCAGCGCGGTCTCGAATGCGACACTGAGCACGATTCCAGGCACGCCGCGCAGCGCGACGGGTGCGTTGAGCACGGTCGCGATGTGCGCCGGCTGGATCGACGGTCCGTTCGTACCGAGCGGGTGCAGCGTCGTGTTAGGTTTCGGAATCGCAGTCTCTTCTCGCCGCTTGCGTATCCAGACGGCAACTTTCGACAGGAATGTCTCCAGCGCGGGAGCCGTGATGGAGGAGCGTGCGGCCATCACGTGCATCGGGCCAGCGGGACCATGCGAGATCACGCTCGCGATCGAGGAGCCCGGCAGAGTCAGCATCGCCGGCAACACCGACTTGATCGCCGCAATCTGCTCCTCGGCCAGCGCGAACGGGCGCGCGTGCGCGGTGATCGCTTCGCGAGCCACGACGGCCTTCGCCTTCTCGACTGCCTCTTTCGCGGTCGAAGAAAATTCGCGCCGGCGTTTCTCTTTGTGCGGTGCGCGGAGCGGAACGACGTTCAGCGGCGTCGCCGCCGCGGGTGGCGTGAGGCCGTAGAGTCCCCGAGCGACGAAGGAATCCATGACGGCAGCGGCGATGCGTTTCGCTTTCTCGAGATCGGATGGCGTGAAGACGGTGTGATCGTGCTTCTCGCGCAGTTCGAAGTAGCCGACGATGCGCCCGCGATACAGCGGAACGAGGAGGCTCGGCAGCCGCTCGTGCAGTTGCCGCTCATTGGCGCGGCCGAGAAGCTCCATGTACTCGAGCTCGTTCTTGACGCCATTGACGAAAAACGCCGCGCGCTTGCGCAGTAGCTGCGCGACAAAACCGTCGGATGCGTCGACGCGAGCCGGAATCCGTTGCTCGTCATATCCGATCTGCGAGACCAGATCGAACACCGCCGGCGCCTCGTCATCGGCCAGATAGAGCGCCGCCTTTCTCGCACCGATTTCGTCATTGCAACGCGCGAGAATTCCGTCGAGCTCGTTCTTCAGGCCCGGTTGAGGAAGCATTTGTCAGTTCGGTTCCCCAGTCTATCCTGAGACTCGATCAATCCACAGTAATCGACTTGCTCACGTTCTTCGGCACGTCGGGATGCACGCCGTGATCGCGGAAGCCGAGCCGATCGAGATGCTGCTGCTTGAGTACCGACATGCGGAGCGCGAGCCGCTGCAGCACGATCGTCGCGGTGAACATCGTCATCAGGTTGTCGCCCGTTTCCGGTAGCGGGATGTAGACCGAGCGGTAATCGGGATTCGCAGTCGGCGCTTTCGTAATCGCCTGCCGCAGCGCTGCGTTTTCTTCCGCCACCATGATGCAGGTCGTGCCACGGATCTTGTGCGTATTGATCTGCGACACGGTGAGATTCACGTCGGTCTCATCCGGACCCGTGACGAAGACGAGCGGGTAATCGGAATAGAGATCCGCGAAGTCGCGCGCGCCGCGCTCCACGAAGCGCAGCACGTCGTCGAGACCGAAGATCGTATTGATGCCGATGATGGTGTTCGGCCCGTGCTTGAACTCGGAGCCTTCGAAGCCCTCGGTGTGATTGAGCACGACCTCGCGAATCTTGAGCGCCCCTTCTTTCGCGATGGCCAAGAGACGCGTGGCGAGCAGGTGCATGCTCGGCTTCAGATAAAGGAGACTCGCCGTCTCTTCGACCGCCGCCGTCGTGGTGTCGATCGTCTGACGCACGAGCGGAGGAAGCGCGTCGAGTGAATACGGGGACGCGAGGCCGCGCCGCTTCGCGAGCTCGAGCGCGAGGCCGAACATGATCGCCAGTTGATTGATGTAGCTCTTGGTCGCCGGCACCGCGATCTCCGGCCCGCAGCGGAGCGGCAGCACCGTGTCGCACTTCTCCTGACCGAGCGTCGACGACACGTTGTTCACGATCGCGATGCGGCGGATCGGCAGCCCGCTCTGAATCACGAGATTCATCACGTCGATCAGATCCTTCGTCTCGCCGCTCTGGCTCACCGCGACGACGAGATCGTTCGGACGGAGCGAGGCCGCGAAGCGCGCGCGAAACTCGCCCGGAAGTACAGGCACGATCTCGCTGTGCGCGATCTCGTTGAAGAACACGGCGCCGCCCAACGACGCGTGATAGGAGCTGCCACAGCAGACGAAGAAGATGCGGCCCCCGGTGTCGAGAGCATTGAAGCACGCGTGAACGAATGCATCGGCCGCGGCACGGAACTCGGCGATCTCTTCCGACTCGAACAGCGCGTCGAGGAGATAGACCGAATGCCGCTCCGCGTCATCGCGCGACATCTCGAGCAGATCGGTGAGAAGCCCCGACTCGAGCGAAACGAGAGAGCGCTGCGCGATCGGATTCGCGGCGCGATACGCCTGCCACGCCGGCGACGCGAGGAGCTCGCGAAAACGCTGGCGAATCCGCTCGTCATCGTATTCGTCGCGCAGGTGCTGAATGAGCTCGTCGCGAAACGGAGTCACCTGTACCTCCGCGCCGAACAGCGTGGCGATGCGGCGGCAAGTCTCCTCCTGTGCGTCGATCTCCTGCTCCATGTAGGACGTGAACTCGGGAAGCAGCGCGGCGTCGCGCGCCTGCAGGCGGCTGCGCACCGGATGGCGGTCCAGCGCGCGGCCATCCGCGGTGGCGTACAGGCGATACGCATCCGCGGTGTATTCGATGAACTCCCCTTCCGTCATCGGCACGACGACACGCGTCAGCTTCAACACGGAGGAGAGATCCGAGGACGCGATCATCAGCCCCTGACCGATGCCGAAGTAGAGACTCGAGCCGCGCTTGATCGCCCACAACGTGCGCGTCACCGGATCGACGATCACGGCGGCGTACGACCCTTCGAGACGCGCCGAGGCTTTCACGATCGCACTCCGCATCGCGGCGAGCCGCTCCTGCGTCGCCAACTCCTCCGCGAAAAAATGCTCGACCGTGTGAACGACCATCTCGCCGTCGTTGTCGGACAGCACTTGATGACCTTGCGCGGTGAGCCACACCTTCAGGTCGTCGCAGTTCGTGACGTTGCCGTTGTGCGCGCCATAGAGATGCGTCTTGCAGAAGACCTCATGCGGTTGCGCGTTGACATCGTCGACGGAGCCGAACGTGGCCCAACGCACCTGCCCGCACATGATCGAGCCGGAAAGCTCGATGATGCCGAGGTCATGGACCATGACGGAAGGGGCACCGACACCCTTGCGAAGCACGATCGATTCGCCTTCACCTTGAAAGGCAGCGCCGGTCGAGTCATAGCCGCGGTATTCGAGTGTCTTGAGCAACTCGGCGCCGATGACGCCGAGATCGTCGCGATGGTGGCCGGTGATGAGTCCGATGACGCCGCACATGGGCGCGCAGTTTACCTAGCGGTCCTCCAGGTTGCGAATCATCGGAATGAGACGATGGACAGGCAGCGTCTGAATCGCTCCCCGCGCGAGCTCCTCATCACCGCCATGAACGAGCAGTGGACTGGTCACCGCAGCGGGCAGGAGACCGCGGAAGCGTTCCAGCGATTGCAACTGGCTCGGGCTCACCGTTTGACCGGCCTTGATCTCGATCGGAATCAACTGGTTGGCACTTGGATACACGACATCGACTTCCAATCCGCTGCTGTCGCGGTAGAACGAGAGCGTGTTCGTACGAGCAGTATTGAACCTGTGCTTGACCAGCTCGCTGACCACGAGATTCTCGAAGAGCGGCCCGCGCAGCGGATGTGTCGGCATGTGGCCGGTGTGCTCGATGCCGAGCAGCCACGACGCCAGCCCGACATCATGAAAGTACAACTTCGGCGTTTTGATCAGCCGCTTCGAGACATTGGCGTGCAACGGAGGAAGGAGAAAGACGATGAAGCTCGCTTCGAGAACGCTCATCCATTGACGCGCGGTCGTGTGAGAAATGCCGGTGTCGTTTCCCAGACTCTGCAGGTTGAGCAACTGTCCCACGCGGCCTGCGCAAAGCCGCACGAAACGCTGAAACGTCGAGAGGTCACGAACTCCTCCCAGAAGCCTGACGTCCCGTTCGACATAGGTCTCGAAGTAACTGCTCAGAGCCTGAGCGGGGACGAGATTCTGATGGTGAATGCGAGGATAGAAGCCGTCAACCAGCATCTCATCGATCGGCATCGGCGGCCGGATCGAGCTCACCTCCTCGATGGAAAAGGGAAGGAGCCGGA
Source organism: uncultured Thermoanaerobaculia bacterium (assembly GCA_964552405.1). Lineage (GTDB taxonomy): Bacteria > Acidobacteriota > Thermoanaerobaculia > Gp7-AA8 > Gp7-AA8 > JAJPHC01. The sequence continues at coordinate 950 of CAZKID010000357.1, read as the reverse complement.
GCACGGCGGTGCGTCCCGCCAGAGATTGCGAGATCCGCGCGGAGAGGGAGAACTGCTCACTGCCGGTGAGGAGGAAGCGGCCGTTGGAGCCGAAGCGCTGGAGAAAGGAGGCGACTGGCTAGAGCGGAAGCCATTGACAAGTCATAAGATAGCTTCGCCTCGTGCAAACTGAAAGTAGAAGTTGCAAATTACACGGGTGATTCTGGGGTGCTGGGGTGCTGGGTAGGATATGACCTAGGAGTCTTGCTTTCATACCGCACAGGTAAATCCGGCCGAACCACCCCGGCACCCCAGTGCCCCAGTGCCCCAGCACCCCAGTGCCCGAGCACCCCAGCACCCGCCCCCGTCACCTCACCTCGATCAAGAACCCCTTCAAGTACTCCCCTTCCGGCGCGAACAACGACACCGGATGATCCCGCCCCGCAGTCAAACGCGCGACGAACGATGCGCGCCGTCCCACATCGAGTGCGGCGGCGAAGATCACCTTCTGAAAGAGATCGAGATCCATATGGCCGCTGCAGGAGAACGTCATCAACAGGCGTCCCGGCGCGACGAGCTTCATCGCGTAGAGATTCACATCTTTGTATCCGCGCGCCGCACGCTCCACCTCGTTGCGCGACTTCGCAAACGCCGGCGGATCGCAGACCACGAGCTCGTACTGCTCCTTCGCCGCCGCGCGCTCGCGCACGACGCTGAAGGCATCGCCTGCGATGAACCGGCCATCGAATCCGTTCAGCTCGTGATTGCGCTTCGCGAGTGCAATCGCACTCTCGGAGACATCCACGTTCTCCACTTCGCGCGCGCCGCCCGCCGCGGCGTACACGCCGAAGCCTCCCGTGTATGAGAAAAGATTGAGCACGCGGCGCCCCGAAGCGAGGGAGCGCGCGAGCGCGCGATTCCCGCGCTGATCGGGAAAGAATCCCGGCCTCCTCCCGGCCGCCGGTTTGACG
>CAZKID010000356.1:0-5876 GCA_964552405.1 uncultured Thermoanaerobaculia bacterium | reverse complement strand
GCGAAACAAACTCGGTTACCGGCGCGATCCCACGTTGGCGACGATCCCAAAAATATGGAAGAGCAAGGGCTATCCCTGCGGTGCGGCCGTGTCGGCCTACGTGCTGCGTGGAAGCTCGGGCCTTGCAGCGTCCTTTGACTTCTTCGACGACGGTGTCGTCACGAAAGCAAACGCGCCGATCGGTACCCTGCAGAGGCCCGGCTCGGAAACAGCGGCTGTCGCGAAGCGCTGGATCGGAGAGCAGAAAGAGAATCCGTTCTTTTTTTTCCTGCATTTGTTCGAACCGCATTCGCCATACGATCCGCCGGAGCCGTTCCGCTCTCGCTACGCGCTTGCATATGACGGTGAGATTGCAACGGCCGACCAGATTGTCGGTGACTTCATCGTTGACCTGAAGGCGAAGGGAATCTACGACGACGCGATCATCATCCTGATGTCGGATCATGGAGAGGGCTTGATGGAGCATGGAGAGCCGGAGCACGGCATCTTCCTCTATCGCGAAGCCATTCATGTTCCGCTACTGGTCAAGTTGCCGAAGGGTGCAAGAGCAGGCGAACGAGATGCCGCGCCAGTGAGCCTCATCGACGTCTTTCCGACGATCGCAGAGCTGACGGGCGTGCCGCCCCCCTCGAACCTGAAGGGGAAGTCGCTACTGCATCACACGCAGGCAGATATGCAGCGGCGCGTCTACAGCGAGACGCTGTATCCGCGCATTCATCTCGGCTGGAGCGAGCTCCGCTCGCTCGAAGGAGCCCAGTACCACCTGATCGAGGCGCCCAGGCCGGAGCTTTACGACATGACGCGCGATGCCGCAGAGAAGGCCAACATCATCGCGGACGAGCGCCGCACGTATGCGTCGATGCATGATGAGCTGGCGAAGTACGGCATCGCGATCATGCTGCCCTCTCACATGGACCCGGAAGACGCAAAAAATCTCGCGGCACTCGGTTACCTCGGTTCCGCCGCGGGAAAGCCGGCTGGACCGCTTCCGGATCCCAAAGACCGCATCGGAGAGATCGCAGAGATGACCCAGGCGACGAAGCTCGCGGACAACGGGAAACGCGACGAGGCCATTGCGGCGTTTCGCCATGTCACGGAGGAGAACCCACGTCTGACCGATGCCTGGCAGAAACTGAGCGAACAACTCGAGACCGTAGGACGCTACGAAGAAGCGGCCGATGCGTGCAGGAAGGCGATCACGATCTCGCCCGACCTCGCCGGCGAATTCGGCCTGCGGCTAGGTTCGTTGTATCTGCGGCTCGATCGATTGGATGAGGCGGAGAAGCATGCGCGTCTCGGCGAGAAAGTGAACTTTGGGTCCGCGCACGTTTTGCTCGCGCGGATTGCGCATGCGAAGAAGGACTATGCGAAGGCAGCGGAAGAAGCGCGTGCCGCGGAGAAAGACGAGTTCGCGCACATCCCCGCGCTCATTCTGCTCGCGCAGTTGGAGAGCGAGCAGAACCATCCGCAGCGCGCGCTGGAGCTTGCGGATCAGGTCGAGCGCGAAGCGACGGAACGCCACCTTGGCGATGTCGAAACGCTTTACTTCGTTCGGGGAGATGCCCTCGCACGTTTGCAGCGGCTCGATGAAGCAATTGCCGCGTTTCAGAAAGAAATCGCGCACTTCCCGCTGGATCGTCAGACCTACGCGAGTCTCTATGTCGTCTATCAGCTCCTGGGACGGCCAGCGGACGCGAATCAGACTCTCGAGCTGATGGCGCGGATGAATCCGAATCGGAGGACGTACATGTTCGCAGCTCGCACAGCCGATGCCGTGCATGACTCGCGCGCGTCTGCGATGTGGCGCAAACGCGCGGAGTCCGTTCGGTAGGTCAGTTGCGCGAGGTGAGTGCGCGCCACTCCGGATCTTTCTGAACATAGAGAGGGCGCTTCTCTTTGACCTTCTCCAGATCGCTTGCGGTCTCCAGCATGACCTGCATTTTCGCGATGACGACGCGCTGCACATGTTTGGGCAGGCTGTGCAGCTCATCGACGAGACGCGTGGTGGCGAAGTCGTTCTCGTCCATTTCCCATGGAGCGATCTTGCGATCGACGCTTCCGCTGAAGAATTCGGCCTCTGTGATTCCATAGGCCTTGAGCAGTCGTTTCAATTGTGCGAGTTTCAGAGAATCGATGCGCTCACCCGTTTCGAATGAACTGATCGTTTTCTCACCGATCCCGGACATGCGCGCTACGTCTTTCTGACTGAGGCCGCGCATGCGGCGGACTTCGCGAAGCTTCAGAACGAGATCCATTTTGCTTTCCTCACTTTCAGAACCGTCGCATCAGGCCGACGACCACCCCCTGCACCGCGACGTCTCGGGCAGAGGCATAGATCGGGCTCATCATCGAGTTCGCCGGCTGCAGGCGGACGCGTTCTCCCTCCTGGTAAATGCGCTTCAGAGTCACTTCACCATTCACGTTGGCGACGACCATCTCGCCGTTGTCCGCACGTTCGCGGCGCGCGATGATCACGAGATCGCCGTCGAGGATTCCATCGTCGACCATGGAGTCGCCACGCACCTTCAGCACGTAGTTCTCGCCTCGCGCAGTCAAATGCTGGGGAACGGCGATCGTCTCATCCGAGACGTCGACATCGAGTGGCCGGCCTGCCGCGATGTAGCCAAACAGCGGGAGCTCACGAACGTTTGATGCCTGTTGTTGCGAGGACGAGGAGGCCTTCGGCGTCTCTTCGCTGTCCACGAGCTCGACGCCGCGCTTCTGATTCCAGTCGCGGCGAATCAGCCCCTTCTTCTCGAGCAGTGAGAGATGCTTGTAGACCGTTCCGTAGGAAGAAAATCCGAACTGGTCGCAGATCTCGCGGTGAGTCGGAGCAACGCCGCGTTCCTTTTGAAAGGTGCGGATGAAGTTCAGGATGTCACGTTGCCGTTCGGTCAGATACTTCATGAACGACAATGTAGGCGGTAATAGGGCGAAAGTCAAGCGTAAGTACGGCGAAACTTACGCCTAGAGATAGTGGTCTAGTTTGACCGCGCATCTGTAACAGCGGAAAGTTCGCGGCGCAAATCGTCGATAGTCTTCTGGATGTAGTCCGCTTCGCGCGCCGCTGTCCATCGAAAACAGATGAACAGCAGGATCACGAGGGCCTCGATGTATGGAATCCCTAACGATCCGTTAAGCCATCTGACAAGATCCAAGGCGAACATAACGAACCCCGCACCCATAGGCGAGGCGAATGCCCCCAAGATTCCTAGACGCGGATTCTTCATACTCTTGCTCTCCAAATCGTAAGAGCATACATTGGGTGCATGCAAAAGGGGTCAAGCAAGCGGCCGAAGAAGAAACGTGAAGACGAAGCGCAAGCCGCCGTCCGCGTGATCGACACCGTCGCAGCGAAGCATGAGGAGCCGGAAGAAGCACCGATAGAGATTACGGATGACATGCGGGCCGCTGCCGCTGCATTCGGTCGGATCGGCGGAAAGATCGGGGGAGTGCGACGCGCCGAGGCTTTGAGTCCGAAGAAGCGTTCCGAGATTGCGAAGAAAGCGGCTACCGCCCGCTGGAAGAAGTGAAAGACGCGTACCATGGTTGCTATTGGCGCGTCGCAAGTATCGGGAAGCACACCTTGTCGCGTTCGGCCGAGTGGTCAATGCCCGACGAACGGAATTGGGCATAGGCCGAGAAGCGCTGGCAGAGATCGTCTCGATTAGCAACACCTCCATGGCCAACATTGAACGGGGCGAGAACGAACCATCGCTCGTCACGTTCTTCCGCATCTGTGTCGCACTTGGTCTGAACACTCACGTTGTCTTAACGGACATCCATTTGCCCGAAGCCGATCGTGAGTAGCAACCATGGTTGCCCATAGCAAATGGCAACCATGGTTTCTAGGCAAGATGTACAGATGAGCGTACATTGCACAGTGCAATCATGAGTTCGCCCGAAGAAGACGCTCTATATGAGCGATACCGGCAGCAGATGGCTGAGCTTGATGCCCAGATCGAAGAGTTGACTCGTAAGCGGCGCGCCATGTACGGAGCGGTGTTGGGCCAGGCGATCTTGACCGGCCAGGAGGCCCCTTCCGAAACCCTAGAGGAGTCCCTGTGTAATCGCGTGATGGGTCTTTCTGATCCAGCGAGAGTGACCCAGTTACGGAAGGTTGCTGAAGCCGTGAAGACCATGAAATCGGCGCCGCTCCTGACCACAATCAATCAGGCATCACAAATCGATCTGACGGACTATTCATCGGGCACAATCCTTGACGCGATTATCAAGATACTGAAATCCGAAGGGCGCCTGCTGCCAGCAGTGGAGATCGTCAGGAGATTAGCGCAGAAGGGAAGACCAGTTGGATACGGAACCGTATACAAAGCTCTCATTCGGGAGGTCGCCAAGCCAAGAGCATTGCTGTTCAAAGAGGGCGATCTTTTCGGACTCACGCCCGTCGCTTTAAACCAGTTATGAAGCCTAGAAAAACGAAAACGCCCCACTCGAATTGGTCAAGTGAGGCGTCTCCAAACGGACTCTATGAGTGGGGATGGTTGGAATGGTAGACACTCTGGTTTCCCAAACCAGTGGAGCGGCCCTGAGAAGCCATACGCTCCGTGCGGGTTCGAGTCCCGTTCCCCACATCGTTCGATGCATGGTCCCGTAGCTCAAGTGGATAGAGCACTTGGTCGCTAACCTTGGGGTTGTCGGATCGTACCCGACCGGGACCACCACCGTTGTTCAATGAACACGCTGCGTCTCTAGAAAACGTCGCGCTTCGTTAACTTAATTCTCTGTTGAGCTAGTGTCAATCCAATATTGTCTTTGTAACATGACTCCATGACCCCTCAAGCATTGACAACTTAACCCCTCAAGCATATATTGTTGTGCATGAACAAGCTGTCGAACGAAGCGCGCTCCCGCATCCTAATGTCGCTAATCGAGGGCAATTCGATTGCCTCGACTTGCCGCATGACAGGCGTCGCGAAGATGACGGTTCTGAGTCTGATTCGCGAAGTCGGCGAAGCCTGCCAGCGCTTCCATGATGCGCAAGTTCGTTATCTCGACACGACCAAGGTGCAGTGCGATGAAGTCTGGTCGTTCTGCTACGCAAAGGCGAAGAACGTCCCCGAAGAGCTGAAGGGAAAAGAAGGCTTCGGCTCAATCTGGACGTGGACTGCAATCGATGCCGATTCGAAGCTCATGATCTCGTGGCTCGCGAGTGACCGCAGTCAGGAAGCCGCGAATGCGTTGATCGCTGATCTCAAATCGCGCACGACGATGCGCCTTCAGATTACCTCCGATGGTTACGGCGCTTACATCGATGCGATCGTCGCGGCGTTCCCACGCTACGGCGAGGTCGATTACGCCGAAGAGATCAAGCATTATCAGACGAGTGCGCAGCCGGGAATGAGTCCCGATAGCGCAGCGAGTAGGTACTCACCAGGCCGCGTGAAATCGGTTCAACACATCCCGCGCATCGGTATGCCGATCGAGAAGAACATCTCGACGTCCTACATGGAGCGTTGGAATTTGACGCTGAGAATGCAGAACCGCCGCTTCACTCGCCTCACAAATGCGTTTTCGAAGAAATTCGAGAACCATTGCCACATGCTCGCGATCTCGATCGTGTACTACAACTTCTGCCGCAAGCATCGTTCACTCGGCGGAAAGACTCCTGCGATGATTTCTCGCCTCACCGATTACGTTTGGACGGCGAGTGATCTACTGTCGCTGGATATGTGGATAGCGGAGAGCGCGGCGTAAAATCCCTACTAGTGAACATCACCATTCTGCGCAACATCGCCTCCGATGCCGCTTCGATTCTCGACAGACGCCTTGGTGACAAGCGGCGCTCCAAACCGTTTACTGCGCTTGCGGAGCGTATGGATGACCGTCTAGCTCACGACCTCCGCGAAACACTTGAA
>CAZKID010000355.1:0-5881 GCA_964552405.1 uncultured Thermoanaerobaculia bacterium | reverse complement strand
CCAGAACAGATAGACGATTCCCTCAAACCCGATGGGACTGGAGAACCCAAGGCCCACCTTCCGCGACCAGAGCCTGGGCGGCCCTGCGTCGGGCCAACGGTTAAGCAAGCCCGCTTCCCGGCTGATCCCGTCGCCGCGCGACCCGCGAAAGCCCGGCCATTCCTCGGCGGCATGAAGCAAGCTGGGGAACAGCAACGCCACAGACAGCCAGTGCTTCTTCAATGGATTCCTCTCACTCGCACCGGCGGCCGGTACGCAGGAGGTCGCGGGCGTCGCATGGTGGGCGCACGTCGGGGGCTTTCTCTTCGGCGCCGTCTTCGCGGCGGTCTACCGGCATGCGAGGAAAAAAGCGAGAATGCACTTCGCATGACGAGACACGTTCTGGTCACAGGCGGAGCGGGCTTCATCGGATCGCACATCGCCGACGCGTTCATCGAACGTGGTGATCGCGTGAGCGTCATCGACAATCTCTCCACGGGAGACCTTCGTAATCTGAATCCGAAGGCGGAGTTTCACGAGGCGGATCTTCGCGAAGAGCGAACGACCGATCTCGTGCGGACACTGCGGCCGGATGTCGTGAGCCATCACGCGGCGCAGATCGACGTGCGGCATTCCGTTGCCGATCCTGCGAGCGATGCCGAGATCAACATCGTGGCGACCATCCGCCTCCTGCAGGCAGCTCTCGATGCGGGAGTGCAACGATTCGTGTTCGCCTCGACTGGTGGTGCCATCTATGGCGAGCCGATGACCGGGCTGCAGGATGAAACCCATCCCACGCAACCGCTCTCCCCCTACGGCTGCGCGAAGCTCTCAGTCGAGCACTACATGCACTACTACCGTGAAGTTCACCGACTGCCGGCCATCGCTCTTCGCTACGCGAACATCTACGGGCCGCGGCAGAATTCGAAGGGGGAGGCGGGAGTCATCGCGATCTTCGCCGACCGGCTCCTTCGCGGAGCGGACGTGACGATCAACGGCGATGGTGAACAGACGCGCGACTATGTGTTCATCGACGATGTCGTCCGCGCGAACATGGCCGTCTGCGATGACCTGTCACTCGCTGGACCATTCAATGTGGGCACTGGCGTCGAGAGCTCGGTGAATGATGTTTATCACTATCTCGCCGCGGCCGTAGGTGTTGCGCGCAAACCGCACCACGGCCCCGCGAAGGCTGGTGAGCAGCGGCGGAGCGTGCTCGATGGATCGAAGTTACGCGAGGTCGCGAGACTTCCGGAACCTGTGCAGCTTGCCGGCGGATTGCGGCAAACGGTGGAGTGGTTTCGAAGTCGGTCGTCATAGCCGATCATGTGCGGAATAGCCGGCTTCTACGGGTTCGGCGGCGGCAGCGCAGATGAATTGCGCTCCGGCGTCGAGTCGATGTCGGCCTGCCTCCGTCATCGCGGCCCCGACGACTCCGCCATCTGGCTCGACGCGAGCGCCGGGATAGGTCTCGGGTTTCGCCGTCTGGCGATTGTCGATCTCTCTCCTGCCGGTGCGCAGCCGATGCATTCGGCGAGTGGCCGCTTCGTCATCATCTTCAATGGTGAGATCTACAACTACGCGAGGATCCGCGAGCAGCTGCCGCCGCAGGCGTGGCGAGGGCATAGCGATACGGAAGTCGTGCTTGCGGCGATCGAGGCGTGGGGCCTGCGTCCCGCGTTGCAGCACTTCATCGGAATGTTCGCATTCGCACTGTGGGACAAGGCCGAGCGAACGCTCACGCTCGTGCGCGACCGTGCCGGTGTCAAGCCGCTGTATTACGCACACTCTGCTGCTGCGCTGCTCTTCGGCTCGGAACTGCGCGCGATCGAGTCCAGCCGGCATTTTCAACGGGACATCGATCGCGGCGCCGTTGCGCTTTACGCGAGATACGGGTTCATTCCCGCTCCCTGGTCGATCTGGAAAGGAGTCCGCAAGCTTCGTCCCGGCTCACTGTTGACGATCGACTCCGGCGGGCGTGCCATCGAGTCCACCTGGTGGAACGCAGCGGAAGTGGCTGAGCGCGCCGCCGCGAATCCATTTCGAGGAAACGATGAGGAGGCGATCGAGGAGCTCGACAGGCTGCTGCGTGATTCCGTCGGGTTGCGCATGATCGCGGACGTTCCGCTTGGAGTTTTTCTCTCAGGCGGCATCGACTCGAGCTGCGTCACGGCGCTGATGCAACAACAGTCGAGCGCACCAGTGAAGACGTTCACGATCGGAATGAGGGGCTCGCCGCTCGATGAAGCGGAAGACGCGGGCGCGGCCGCGCGTCATCTGGGCACGCGTCACACCGAGCACCATCTGACGGCACGAGAGGTCCTGGATGTCTTCCCGAATGTCGGGACGATCTATGACGAGCCGTTTGCCGACTCGTCGGGGGTGCCGACATACCTCGTCTCGAAGCTCGCGCGCCGCGACGTCACCGTTGCTCTGAGCGGCGATGGCGGCGACGAGTTGTTCGGTGGCTATCATTCGTACTTTCTCGGCGAGCGGATGTACCGTCACGTCGATCGAGTTCCGAGGTCTCTCCGGCGAATCAGCGGCACAGCGCTTTCTCTCGTGAAGGGAATCGACCCGCGAATCGACAGCGTGGCCAATGCGTTGCGGCTCGATGATGTCATTGCCGTACACGAGAGCGGTCTCGCGTACCCCGGACGGCTCCTTTCCGGCGGCACGCGCCCGCCGATCGCGCTGACATCGCGCGATTGGCCGCGCGTCAACTCCCGTGCGGAGCTCCGCATGTTCGCGGACTTCGGGACGTATCTTCCGGACGACATTCTGGTGAAGGTCGACCGCGCAACGATGGCCGTGAGTCTCGAAGGGCGCGAACCGCTGCTGGATCATCGCGTGATTGAGCTCGCCTGGTCGCTGCCCGTCTCGATGAAGTTGCGCGAAGGCGGAGGCAAGTGGATTCTGAAGGCGGTCCTTCGACGGTACCTGCCGCCTGCCCTGTTCGATCGAGAGAAGAAAGGATTCGGGATCCCGCTCGGACAGTGGCTGCGCGGCGATCTCCGAGACTGGGCGGAGTCGCTGCTCGCCTGCAGATCGGATTACTTCCTCGACGATGAAGTTGCGCGGCTCTGGCGCGAGCATCTACGTGGTGATGATCATTCCGGGATTCTGTGGCGCGTCCTGATGTTCGATGCATGGTCCAGCCGGCATCGGTGACTTGCGCGTATCCACTCAGCGTGGTTGAATCCGCGGCCCGTGAACGACCTACCTCTCGATCAGCGCCTTCTCCAGTCGATTGAAAACCGAAGTGCCCGCGTTGGCATCATCGGTCTCGGCTATGTCGGTCTTCCTCTCTTGCTTCTTTTTGAGGAGACCGGCTTCACCGTCCTCGGTTTCGATGTCGACACGGACAAGGTCGAGAGCCTCAACGCAGGCCGGTCGTATATCCGTCACATCGGGCCGGATCGGATTGGCGTTTCATTTCGCCGGCGTGCGAGTGCAACCACGGATTTTTCGAGGCTCGCTGAATGCGACGCGGTCATCATCTGTGTGCCGACTCCGCTCGGGCCCCATCGCGAGCCCGATCTGAAATACATTCGCGTGACGGCTGAAACCGTGGCTCGGACACTCCGCTCGGGTCAGCTCGTCGTGCTCGAATCGACCACTTATCCGGGAACGACGCGCGAGGAATTGTTGCCGCGATTCGAGGCCGGCGGGCGGCGGTGCGGCGCCGATTTCTTTCTCGCCTTCTCTCCCGAGCGCGAGGATCCCGGCAACGAGCAGTTCAACACCCGCAACATTCCGAAGGTCGTGGGCGGAATGGACGAAGCCTCCTCTCGAGTGGCGCATGCTCTCTATGGATCGATCATCGAGCGGATCGTTCCCGTTTCCTCCCCGGAGATCGCGGAGTCCGCGAAGCTGCTCGAGAACATTTTCCGGGCGGTGAACATCGCACTGGTGAATGAAATGAAGGTCGTCTTCGACCGGATGGGGATCAACGTTTGGGAAGTCATCGAAGCGGCCAAGACGAAACCCTTCGGCTTCATGCCGTTTTATCCAGGGCCAGGTCTCGGCGGTCACTGCATCCCGCTCGATCCGTTCTATCTGACGTGGAAGGCGGCTGAGCACGGAACTTGGGCGCGCTTCATTGAGCTGGCCGGTGAGATCAATACGTCGATGCCCAGGTATGTCGTCGACCGGACGGTCGAGGCAATCAATCGTTCGGGTAAGAGCGTCGTCGGTGCGACGATTCTCGTTCTCGGCCTCTCGTACAAGCCGGACATCGATGACGATCGTGAGTCGCCCTCGTTCGAACTGATCGAGCTTCTGCAGGAACGAGGCGCAGTCGTCTCGTACTGTGATCCGTTCGTCCCTGAAGCACGGCGCGGCCGCAAGCACGATCTCGGTCTCCGTTCCGTGCCGTGTACCGCGGAGGAGTTGGGCAAATACGACGCGGTCCTGATTTCCACACCTCACACTGCGTTCAAGGATGCAGGGCTTTATCGCGAGGCACGTCTCGTCATCGACACGCGCAACGTCGTCCCTGCCTCTGCGGCGCAGTTGCTGGTGCGCGCTTGAGATTCACCTACGCCGATTGAGGCGACGCATGTTCGGCGTTCGATCCTTCGATCGCCTCTTCTTCACGGACGCGGTTGTGAAGGAGACACGCGACCACGGCTACCGGGAGCGTCATCAGAAGAACCAGGAAAAGTCCCAGGAACGTACGGTGCAAATCGCCGGAACGTTCGATTCTGCTGGTTGGTGCATCTGTGATCGAGTAGATCTGCGAGGCCGGGTTGATCGTCCGCGAAAGAATCTGATAGATGCCGTTCATCTGCAGAACGAGTCCTTTGCTCTCGGCGCGGATCGCCTCGATTTCCGCCGCGGCCTGTTGATCGCTCATCGCGGCTCCTCCGGCCGGTCCGCGTTTGATCATCTCGAGAATGTTCCTGTCGAAGGTCACGGCCTCCTGAGCAGGAATCATGGCCAGCATAGAGTCTCTGTATCTCTTGGCCGCAGTCTGCCGGAACTCGACGTCCTGTGACTTGCTCGAGAGGCTCACCAGCCGATCGAGAAAGCTCTCGCTGAGCATTGGCGTGACACCTTCGCCGCCTTTTTCTTTTCCGGTCAGTTGCGAAGCGATCGCCGTGGTATCCGGATTGACTCCGCCCGAGTTGGTCGAGTAGATGACCAGAGAGTTGCGGATTGCTTCGCTTTCGGCACGAAGGCTCTCGAGGTGCAGAGAGTCGTAGGCGAGCTGGCGCTCGACGAAATCCGTTGCCGATACCGAGCCTTGAACCAACCCGCCGGCCCGCACCGCGGCGATCAGCGGATCGACACGAAAGCGCAGGATATCCTCGAGGCGTGTCGAGATCTCGATGAGCGAGAGTCGCTCGCCGCTCGCACGGATGATCGTTGCGCCCGGCACCCGTTCCAGCTCGGTGATGTTCGAGAGCACCTGCTTGATTCTCGAGCGGAGAATCAGCAACTGCACCAGAGGAGACGTCGAGTCGTTCTTGCCTGCTGCCAGGATTTCAGGCGCAGCGACGTCGATCGGAAAGTCCATCAGTTGTTGTTCGTTTTCCGCGTCGTTGGACCACGTGACGAGAATGTCGGAGAGGACTTTTTTCGCGAGTGTCTCCGGGATCTTGCCGGCGTTGCGCATGAAAGTGAGTGCGTAGTCCGATTTGTCGAGGCTCGAGCGCTTGGCGTCGAACTCCTGCGTCACCCGGTCGCGCTCGACCGGCGAAAGCTTCGGATCCGCGAGTCTGGCTTCGTATTCGGCCGCGAGTTTCACCAGAGCCGGATTGGACTCCAGCACGATGATCGAGCGGCCGAATTCTTCGAACTTCATGAATCGATCGATATCATTCGCGGCATAGACCTTGAGAAGAACAGGAGTCGAGATGATGACGGACGAGTTGAACTTTGCACCATTGGTGTATAG
>CAZKID010000354.1:0-5887 GCA_964552405.1 uncultured Thermoanaerobaculia bacterium | reverse complement strand
GTCCGGATCGAAGGTGTCTTTCGAGAATTCGGTGAGCAGTCCGCGCTGGCGGAGTGCGCGATGCTCATGCACCTGACGGATGAGATGGAGACGCAGATCGTCGATCGATGCGAAGTCGGTGACTTTGCTCGGCCGCAGGCGTGAAGCGAGCTGGAACTCGGTGCGGGCCTTCAGCCAGTTCGAGAAGTGATTGCGCGACGCGTGATAGAGCACCGACTCGTCGGGCACGACGCGCAGTTGTTCCTCAAGCGAGCGGAGATCCGTGGCGCGTCCGGCCTCGCGGCCGTCGAGCATGCGGAAGACGAAGTCGCCGAAGGCGAAGTTCTGGCGCAGGAAGCGGCGGAACTCTTCCACGAGTGACGGCGATTTCTTCCAAAGAAAAAGCGCGCCCGACTCATGAGCTTCCGCGGCGCAAGTGGGATCGCTCGACTGCAGCATTACGGGGATGTCGAAGAACTGCCGGTGCACGTAATCCGCGAAGTCGAAGCCGGCACGCTCGTCTTCCTTTCCCGCGCGTGGGAAGCGGACATCGCAGATCACGCCGGTGATGTGCCCTTTGAACTCATCGAAGCAGGCGACTGCCTCTTCCCACGTCGCGCGCAGCAGGATCTTGGGGCGCGCGCGCAGCCGCAGCGATCGATGCGCGGCGTTCACGGCCTCCGACATCAATCGCTGCGAATGCTGAATGATCTCCGCATAGAGCAGCGGCAGGAAGTACGACGCGTCGCGGATGCTGTCTTCGACGAGGAGGATGCACTGCACGCCGAAGTTCGACGTGTCTTCGCGCACGTTCCACTCGTCTTCGAGATTCTTGATGACCGCGATCAGCAGCCGGAAATCGCCCTGCCAGACGAAGACGCGATCGAAGATCGAGATCTCCTGATGTGTGATGAGGTCATTCAACTCGCGGTTGTCATAGCCGAGGAGGACGACGGGTGTGGTGACGCCCTCGTCGAGGAATGAACGTGCGAGACGAATCGGCGTGGTGTCTTCGACGTGCAGCGTGGTGATGATCAGATCGAAACGCGAGCCGCTCTTCAGCAGGCGAATCGCTTCCGCGCCGCTCGAGACTCGTGTGAACTCCGGCGTGTGCGAGAGCTGCAGGCCGCGGTACTCGCTCTGGATCTGCTCGTAGAGGAGTCCTTCTTCTTCGAAGAGATAGAAATCGAAGAGGCTGGAGACGAGCAGGATGTCGCGGATGCGATGCCGCTCGAGCTGCTGAAAGCCCTCATGAGGGATGAGAGATGCATTTGAAGGATGAGGGATGAGGGATGAGGGATGAATGAAGCCATCCCCGGTCATCCCTCCGACCTCATCCCTCATCCCTTTAACCATCCCTCATCCTTCAGACGACTCCCTGATCCATCATCGCGTCGGCCACCTTGAGGAAGCCGCCGATGTTCGCGCCGTTCACGTAGTTGCCGGGTGTGCCGAAGCGCGCTGACATCTCGACGCATGTCTCGTGGATGCGCTTCATGATGCCGGACAGCTTCTGATCGACTTCGCCGCGGCTCCATGCGAGACGCATGCTGTTCTGGCTCATCTCGAGGCCGGAGGTCGCGACGCCGCCTGCGTTCGCCGCTTTGCCGGGCGCGTAGAGGATGTGTGCGTCGAGGAACTGATTCACGCCGCCGATCGTCGTCGGCATGTTCGCCCCTTCGGATACCACGAAGACGCCGTTCGTCAGCAGGTTCTTCGCGTCGCGTGCGTTGATCTCGTTTTGCGTGGCGCTGGGAAACGCGCAATCCGCTTTGTGATCCCACAGAGGATTGAACTCGGCGCCCGGTGTGAAAGGCGTGTAGACCGCGCCTTTGAACTTGTCGGCGTACTCCGCGATGCGGCCGCGGCGAACGTTCTTCAATTCGAGAATGAAGTCGAGCTTCGCGCGGTCGATGCCGGCTTCGTCGTAGATGTAGCCGTTCGAGTCGGAGAGCGTGACGACGCGCGCGCCGAGGTCGATGAGTTTCTCGATGGTGTACTGGGCGACGTTGCCGCTGCCGGAGACGAGACAGACTTTTCCTTCGAAGGTCTGCGAGCGCGTCGCGAGCATCTCGGCCGCGAAGTACACCGAGCCGTAGCCTGTCGCCTCGGGCCGAATCAGCGAGCCGCCCCAATTCAGTCCCTTGCCGGTTAGCACGCCGGTGAACTCGTTGCGCAGCTTCTTGTACATGCCGAACAAATAGCCGATCTCGCGGCCGCCGACGCCGATGTCGCCCGCGGGCACGTCGGTGTCAGGACCGATGTGGCGGAAGAGCTCCGCCATGAACACCTGGCAGAAGCGCATGATCTCCGTGTTGCTCTTTCCTTTCGGATCGAAGTCGGAGCCGCCTTTGCCGCCGCCCATCGGCAGCGTGGTGAGACTGTTCTTGAAGACTTGTTCGAAGGCGAGGAATTTGAGGATGCCGAGATTCACCGAAGGATGAAAGCGGAGGCCGCCTTTGTAGGGGCCGAGCGCGCTGTTCATCTCGATGCGAAAGCCGCGATTCACATGGATCTCGCCGCGGTCGTCGATCCAGGGAACGCGAAACATGATGAGCCGTTCGGGCTCGACCATGCGCTCGAGAATCTTTGCGGCGCGATATTCAGGATGCCGCTCGAGCACGATGGAAACGGATTCCGCGACTTCGAATACCGCCTGATGAAACTCCGGTTCCGCCGGATTCTTCGCCTTCACCTCGGCCATGAAGTCTTCGACGTACGGAGACATTTTGGTTTTCGGGGAGATGTCGTCCTCGACATAAGCAGTCACAAAACCTCCTTTGAGATGGGGTCAGGTCGAAAGTCGAAAGATTGATCTACTGGACGGAGAAAGAATAACCCTCTGCGGGTGCAGGCGAAGATATTTGGCTACAGGTGGTGGAAACTTCTACGCCGTCGTAGAAAGAACTTTCGACTTTCGACCTGACCCCATCTAGAGGACGAAGTTTGCGGGCCAGCCTTTTTCGGCAGGCATCGACTCGAGGATTTCCGCGACGCCGTCCGACCACTCGGAGACGGTTGCCGGGCGTTCGTCGGGATTCTTCGCGAGTGCGCGCGCGAACTCTGCGTCGAGCGCATCGTTGCCGCTCATCAGCGACGACAGCGCTGGCGGCTGCTCGTACAGAATCTCCGCGAACACCTTCGTGACTTCCTTGCCCGTCGTGACGCGGCGTCCCGCAAGCGCCTCGTACGCGACCGTCGCGAAGGCGTAGAGATCCGTCCGTTCATCGAGCCGCCGTTTGCGCTCGATCTGTTCGGGCGCCATGTAGGCGGGCGTTCCGATGAAGCTGCCGTGACGGGTCAGCGTCGAGTCGGCATCGATCGACTTCGCGATGCCGAAGTCGAGAATCTTCGCGCGGAAGCCATCGCCTTCCTGCGACAGAAAGATGTTCGACGGCTTGATGTCGCGATGAATGAAGCCGGCCTTGTGCACCGCGGTGAGTGCGGGTCCGACCTGGCGCAGCAGCAGCGCGACCTGCGAGGGTGAGCCCTTGCCGTACGTGCGGATCATCTGCGCGAGATCGAGTCCGCGCAGATGTTCCATCACGAAGTAGAGCGAGCCGTCGTCGAGCGAGCCGGAGTCGAAGACGGTGCTGACGTTGGGATGATCGATCTTCGCCGCGGCCTGTGCCTCATGCTCGAAGCGCGCGCGAATCTCCTGATCGTTGAAGTATTCGGACTTGATGATCTTGATCGCAACGGGCCGCTTGAGCCGCTCGTCTTCCGCTGCGAACACCCGCGCCGTCGATCCGACCGCAATCCTTCGTTTGAGGATGTAGCGATCCGCGACGCGGAGCGGCACGAGCTGCGCCGCATCGAGCGGCCAGCCATCTTCGCTGCACTCCGGCACGGTGTGTTCGTAGCAGCGGCCGCAGCGCGTGCAGACGTGCAGCAGCACTTCGCCGCGGCTGATCAGTTCCTGTCTTCGATCGAAGAAACGCTGCCGCGCGGCGGTGAGCTCCCAGCGAAGATCGCGCATCTCGATCGCGCCGCCGAGTTGCGTCGCGAAGCTCTCGATGAGCACGCGCTCTTCCGCGGTCATGAACGGCCGGTGCACGACGACTTCGCCCGCCTCGTGACCCGCAGCGTGAACGGGAATGTGAATCGTGTCGCCGTCGGAGCGGACCCGTTGTTCGCCTCCGATTGCGTTCGTGTCGATGACCACGGAGGTGATGTCGTCCCGTTTGCCGAAGCTGACTTCGACGAGTGCGCCGAAGAGCTCGGAGATCTCGGCGGCCGTGGCCTTCGACCACGTCTCGACATCGCGATGCGCCGCGGAGCCGGAGGAGGTGAGCTCGAGGATCTTCTTCTGCGCGCTGCGCAGCTCGCGGCTCGCGCGCGCCAGTGCGAGTTGCGTGCGGACCCGCGCCAGGAGCACTGGGAGATCGATCGGCTTCGTGACGTAATCGTTGGCACCGAGCTCGAGCGCTTCGATGATGTCGCGGCGCTCGGCGCGCGCGGTCGTCATGATGATCGGCAGATCGAGGCCCGTCGATTTGTCGCGGATCTGCTTGAGGACGCTGATGCCGTCGACATCCGGCATCATGATGTCGAGCAGCATGAGATCGAAGTGCTCGGTGGCGGCCATCTCCAGCGCCTGCGCGCCGCCTTCCGCCATGCGGACGAAGAAGCCCCGATGCGTCAGCTCTTCTTCGAGCAACGCGCGGTTGATCGCATTGTCGTCGACGACGAGGATCGTCGCTGCGGCTTCCAGAGCCGGGCCCCTCCCTCCAGATCAATCAAGATAGCACGGGGGTGCGGCCGAGGTAGGATTTAGGAATGCCAATCGAGGCCGAAGATCTGTGGCCGCTGTTTCTGCGCTTTCATCGAGAGTTGGTCAAGCCGGAGCTCGACGAAATCAGAAGCAAGATGACCACACGGGATGACCTGAGAGCTACGCGGAATGATCTGAACGATCATCTCGATGCGATGTATAAGCGCTTCGACATCCTGGAGTCAGAATTCGCAGCGCTGACCGCTTCCGTTCTACGGCTCGAAGACAGGATGGCCGCCGTGGAGACTCGGCTCACTTCCGTTGAAGGACGATTGGAGGCCATAGATCGGCGTCTGGACAAGCTTACGTTGCGGTCCGAGATCGAGGCTCTCGAGAAGCGCGTCTATGCCATGGAGCAACGGATCGCGGATCTGAAGTCGCAGTTGTGACGGCGTTCATCGGAATCCTCCTCGGAGGAGCCGCGTTGCCGAGGTAGGATTGACAGCGATGGCGGAAGAGCTTTGGCAGACGTTGCTTCGGTTTCACTGGGAGGCGGTCAAGCCGGAGCTGCGCGAAGAAATGAACGAGACGATCGATTCTCGAGTCGGGGTACTCGAACATCGGATGAACTCTCATTTCGAAACCATCTTCAAACGCTTCGACCGCATCGAAAGTGAGCTGATGGCGGTCAAAGGTGGAGTGCAACGGCTCTCAGCGTTGGAAGGCCATTGAAGATGGCCATTTCTGAAGAGCTCTGGGAAGCGTTCCTCAGATTCGATCGAGAGATCGTCCGACCTCAGTTCGATGCGATGAGCAAGCGGTTTGACGAGCGGTTTGACACGATGGTCAGCCGCGAAGATTTCAATACCTTCGCGGATCAGATGTACACACGCTTCGAACGTCTCGAATCGGAGTACGTCGCGCTCACAGCCGCGGTCACCCGGCTCGAGCGCGCGATGGACGCCATCCAACAGCGTATGACCACACTCGAGGAAACGATCACAGCTCTCGCCGACAGGCGCGAGCTCGACGCGCTGCGCACGAAAATGAGCGAATTGGAAAACGAAATCGCAGATGTGAAGCGACGGGTTCTGGCCTTTGGATCACGCCAGTAGCGTTACGACATCCAGTTCACGCCCGCTTCCTTGTTCCACTTCGTGGTCATCTTCTTCGACTGCGTCCAGAACTCGATCG
>CAZKID010000353.1:0-5894 GCA_964552405.1 uncultured Thermoanaerobaculia bacterium | reverse complement strand
TGACATTGGACTTGCTATCTTGTTTTCTCGCGTTTTTCGCGCTCCTGGCGCTCGACTTCGAGGACATCGATGAAACAGGCAATCAAACGACTCTTACCTTCCTGGATGCTGTCCGGCTATCGCGCGGTGCAGCGAAAGCGGCAGCAGCAGCAAATGCTCGGGACGATGAACCCCCATGCAAGGAAGCTCTACGAGCTATCGCAATTGACGACGTATGACGTTGATTTGCACCCTGAAGTCGAAGCGGTGCGCAACCGTGTGGAAGAAGCGGCGCGGAGAATCTACGGAGAGAACTGGAATTTCTACAGCGATGCCTTGCGGCCAGAAATCGTGGAGGGGTTTGCCCGGACGATCGACGCACTGAGCGATCGTCGTGTGGTCGACTACCTGGAGATCGGATCCTGCCAGGGGCTGTCGTTGTCGTTGATTGCATCGGTTCTGCGCGAACGAAACCAACTCGGGAAGGTTGTCTCGCTCGATCCTTACTTTGAACAAGGCTATGACGAAGGGGTGACCGGACCATACGCCAACAGGCTGCACGTGAAGATCGACAAGCAGACGAAGGCTTGTGCATTCCGCATGTATGAAGGCTTCGGAATCGGCGTGGAGTTGCTCGAGGCGATGAGCATGGACGGCCTCAAGACGCTGATCAGGAACGACCGTCGCTTCGATCTCATCTACATCGATGGATCGCACGAACGCTTCTGGCCCGCCATCGACTTCGGGATGTGCTGCGCCGTCCTGCGCGGTGAAGGGATCATTATTCTCGATGATCACCTGTGGCCGGACGTGGAGCCGATCAAGCAGTTATGCGACAAACACGGCACCCAAATTCAATCGACCTGGAAGACGGCGTCATACCGAATCCAATTGTCGTAGCTCGGCGAAGATCGCGCTTTCCTCTTCTGGCGACACGTGACTGAGCGTTCCCGGCCACTCGCCCCAACCATCCGTAAAGTCGGGATAGCGGTGCAAGAGATGGCGAATTCGCTCGGCTAGTCGTACCGACAAACGATCGAGTCGTCCGGAGCCGCTTGGGGCGCAATATGGAAACGAGGTGACTTTCACTGGCGAACGGTGCAGAAGAGACTCCATCGCCGCGATCCAAAGCTCACGTGTTCGTGTCCACGTGAACCGGCTGGCAATCTCTGCCGACTCCTGCGACTTCGCCGCGAGCAGATCCGGATTGCGCCACAGAGACTCGATGTGGTCTGCCGCCCTGACGATATCGCCCGGAGGAAACAGGAATCCGTTCAGATAGCCCGCGCTTCGTATACCCGGCCAGTCCGAGGTGACGAGCACGCAACCGTTGATCATTGCGTCGATGGCAACCAGGACAAACGATTCGCCAGCTTCAGAGAACACGGTCAAGACATCGGAAGCGGGATAAATCTCGGATCGAAGACGCGACGGCTCCACGTACCCGAGCAGATCGAGGCCACCGGCCTGCTTGAGAGCATCCAGCGAAGGGCCGTCACCCGCGATGGTATAGCGAAAGGGCACTCCGCGCCGGCGAAGCTCTGCGGAAAGAGCAATACTGTCGAGCACACGTTTCGCACCCTGATCGATACGGCCTGCGAACACCAGCTGCAACGGTCCGTTAGCCTCGCGCTTCCTGCGTCGTACGTTCGGCGGCCACGTCCCATTCGGCACGACAGCGAGCCGTTCCGCGGGAATCGAGCGCTGGAGAAACCGCGTCTGAAGCGGATTCACTCCGACGACGAGATCGGTAATCGATGCGAATGCCTCTGCATCTCTCAACAGCCGTCCATTGATCGCATGCAGTGCGTGAACGAGCCGGGTTTGTGTCCCACGCGCTTTCGCCCTTCAGATCGCCGGCAGCGCGCGACCGAGGCCCAGCGGCATCACGATCGATGGCGAGACGCGCTCCACGACGCGTTGCACAGCAGCAATCCGCCCTTCCGTCGTGCCCGTGCGGCCATCCATCTCGATCGCCGATCGTTCTCCAAGCGCTCTCAGGAACCGAGCCGGATCGTTGAACCGTTTGCCACGTGCGAGAGCAATCGTCACCTTCCAGCCCGCTTCGCGATGGGCGGCCAGAATCTCCCGCAACCATGTCTCGATTCCGCCCCACACGTTGTGGGAAAAGAGACAGACGAGGATCGATTTCTCGGACCTCATCCTGCAATCGCCTGGCGAAGACGCGTTTCTTCACTCTCTCGGTCGGGCGGTTCTACGTTGTCGATCAGTGGCCACTCGCTCGCATCCGGGTGGACGAACGAGCGGCCGAGAAGCTTGCGAATCCGCTCCGCCATGCGCGGGCCCACAAGACTGCGAAGGCGGCTTCTACCTTCGAACGGCACGATTGGCGCGGCGGAAAGCCGCGGTGGCCCCTCCAATGCCCGCTCCAGTACGTGCACGAAATCATCGGTCATTCGCTCGACGCTTCGCTCGCGAATGATCAGCTGCCGAGCAGATGTCCCGAGACGCTCCTTGAGACCATCGGTCCGCACCAACTCCTGAATCCGATTCGCCGCCCCTTGCACATCGCTCACAGGAAAGACGAGCGCCGTCACATCATCCTCGAGCACACCGAGGTCCCTCCTCCCATCGAAGTCGGACACGATGGGTACAAGACCGTGCGACATCCCCTCGAGCACCGCATTCGGCAAACCCTCGACCGGCGAGAAAAGCAGGATGGCGTCGGCGTCCGGATAGATTTCGTCGTAAAGGGTTGTTTGGGGCACGGGCGGACGCACCAAGACCTGATCGGGATGCTTCGATGCAACAGCGAGCAACTCCGTCTTGTGTACGCCGTCACCGACCAGCGTGAATCGAAACTCGACCTTGCGCGCAATGAGCTCGTCCACCAATCGAACTGCATCGAGCACTCCCTTGTCGGGATCGAAGCGGCCCACATAGAGCAAGCGGATCGGGCGGTGAACCTCGCACGAAGCCTGCTTCTCACCGACATGGACACCCGTGCGTACGAGAAATACACGATCTTCCGGAATCCTGCAGTAGTCCCTCAAGAGTCGCGCGGTGAAAGGACTGACACCGAATGCCGCATCGATCGACGCGGCATGGCGCGCCACGTACGAGCTCGAATTCAGCGCGACGCCGGGCAGTCCGTATACGATGCGCGGCCCGCCTTTTCGCTTCAACGCATCAAGTACGACCCAGGCATCGAGTACAGCGCCTGGGATTACGACGTCCGGCTTCGCTTGACGCACAGCATCCTCGACGGCGATGCGACGCGCCTCGCTCGAGCCTGTACGCGCGTCCATCTCGATGGCCGTCAGCGATGGAAGGTTCTCGAGATAGCGCGACGGATCGTGAAACCGAGCTCCCCGAGTCAGTGCGAAGACCGGCGACCATCCGCGCGCTGGAAGGGCATTCGCCAGTCTTGCGTGTCGAGCTCCGACTCCTCCAACTGCTGAGTGGGTTGTGTCGATGAAGAGGATTCTTCGCATCGGTTATGATCGTCGAGTGGTCACGCTCAACTTCGCGATGGTTGGAGTTTCGGGGTTCGTGGCTCCACGCCATCTCCAGGCCATCCACGATACGGGAAATCGGCTCATCGCGGCCACAGATCCGAGTGACTCAGCCGGCATTCTCGATCGTTACTCGCTTGACGTGAAGTTCTTTCGCGAGATCGAGCGCTTTGATCGCTTTCTCGAGAAGGTCCGCCGTGGGCCGGAAGCCGATCGCGTCCACTTCGTCTCCATTTGCTCACCGAATTTCCTTCATGACGCTCATGTACGCCTTGCATTGCGCGCGCAG
Organism: uncultured Thermoanaerobaculia bacterium; assembly: GCA_964552405.1. Taxonomy (GTDB): domain Bacteria; phylum Acidobacteriota; class Thermoanaerobaculia; order Gp7-AA8; family Gp7-AA8; genus JAJPHC01. Next base: position 2,150 of record CAZKID010000353.1, on the reverse strand, counting down.
GCCGATGCGATTTGCGAGAAGCCGCTCGTCATCAGCCCGTGGAACCTCGACGCGCTGCAACAACTCGAACTCGAAACCGGACGCCGCGTTTACACCGTCCTACAACTTCGGCACCAGCCCGCGCTCAAAGAGCTTCGCGTCGCACTTCAGAACGATCGCCAACGACGCCATCAGGTCACGCTGACTTACGTCACCGCGCGCGGCCCCTGGTACGACGTCTCATGGAAAGGCGCTGACGAGCGGTCGGGCGGGCTGGGGATGAATATCGGAATTCACCTTTTCGATCTCCTGCTTTGGCTGTTCGGGCCGGCCAGCCGTTGCGAAGTGCACCTATGTGAGCGGCGACGAATGGCCGGATTTCTCGAGCTGCGCGATGCGGATGTCCGCTGGTTTCTGTCAGTCGAACCCAGGGACCTGCCGTTTCCAGTCATGCCCGGCAAGAAGACTACGTATCGCTCGATCGACGTGGACGGCAGCGAGTTGGAGTTTACGAACGCATTCGGCGAGTTGCACACCGTCGTCTATGAGCAAACGTTGAAGGGCGAAGGCAAGGGCATCGATGACGCTCGGCCGTCGATTGAGCTCGTCCATCGCATCCGAACTTCGGAGCCGAAGCGCAATCGAGAGCTGGAACATCCGCTGTTATCCGAACAGATGGCGGTGAAATGAACGCCTATACGCATGAAACGGCGGTAGTCGACGCCGGGGCAATGATCGGCGACGACACCAAGGTGTGGCATTTCTGCCATATCAGCAGCGGTGCCGAGATCGGCCGCCACTGCTCCCTCGGCCAGAACGTCTTTGTCGCGCCGCGTGTACGGATCGGCAATCACGTCAAGATTCAGAACAACGTCTCCATCTACGAAGGCGTGACCTTGGAAGATTACGTTTTTTGTGGACCGAGCATGGTGTTCACGAACGTACGCACTCCACGTTCCGCATTTCCGCGCAATCGTCCCGAGGATTACGCGCCGACGCTCGTGAAAGAGGGAGCGTCGATCGGCGCAAATGCAACCGTAGTTTGCGGAATCACCATTAACGAGTGGGCATTCATCGCAGCCGGAGCCGTCGTCACGAAAGATGTTCCGGCGTATGCATTGATGGCGGGCGTTCCTGCGCGAGTGATCGGCTGGGTTTGTCAATGCGGAATCACCCTCGCATTCGCGGGAGATCGCGCAACGTGCCGCGAATGCGGCCGCCCGTATCGAAAAGAAGGCAGCCGGATTGGGCTGGAGGTATGAATGAAGCTTGACGGAGCACGCATCGCCGTCATCGGAGGAGCGGGATTGATCGGCTCGCACATCGTCGATCAGCTCGGCCAGACGGACGCGAAGGAGATCATCGTCATCGACAACTTCGCGCGCGGTACGAGAGCGAACCTCGCTCCGGCGCTCGAGAACTTCCGCAACGTCACCGTCCGCGAGATGTCGATTACCGATCGTCAGGCGGTCACCCGCGAACTGCAGGGCATCGACGGCGTCTTCCTTCTCTCCGCGTTGTGGCTTGGCGAGTGCGTCGCCGATCCGCGGTCGGCGCTCGAAGTCAACGTGATGGGCACGTGGAACGTGATCGAGGGCTGCCTCGCCAACAAGGTGAAGCGGGTCGTGTTCTCCTCGTCAGCCTCGGTTTACGGCGATGCGGTCGTCGTTCCAATGACCGAGGAGCATCCATTCAACAATCGCACAACGTATGGCGCGACGAAAATCGCGGGAGAGCAGCTCTTCCGCGCGATGAATGAGCAGCACAAGCTGCAGTACGCCGGTATGCGCTACATGAACGTCTATGGCCCACGCATGGATTACAAGGGAACATACGTCAGCGTAATCATGAAGGTGCTCGATCGAATCAAGCAGGGACAGCCGCCAGTGATCTTCGGCGACGGATCGCAGTCGTACGACTTCATCCATGTCGTCGACGTCGCACGCGCGAATGTCCTGGCAATGCAGGCCGAGGCATCGGATGAATTCTTTAATATCGGCATGGGCGTGCGGACGACGATCAATGAGCTCGTAGAGCACCTGCTCGAGTTGACGGGTTCGAACCTGAAACCGGAGTATCGGCCCCAGGAACAGATGTTCGTCCCGCATCTCATGTGCATCCGCGACAAAGCCTAGTCTCCCCTCTGAGTTCGTTCCCAAACCCACCGCCCC
>CAZKID010000352.1:0-5910 GCA_964552405.1 uncultured Thermoanaerobaculia bacterium | reverse complement strand
ATCGCATGCTCGATCGCGGTCGACATCGAGTTGAAGTTGTTGGCCAGTTCGCCGATCTCGTTGTGCGTCTTCAGCTCGACGCGCTGCTGGTAGTTGCCGCGCGCGATTTCCGCGGTCCGCTCGGCGAGCAGGCGGATCGGTCTCGCGATTCCGGACGCGAAGATGACCGCCACGACGATCGCGAAGAGCAGCGCCAGCCCGCTCGACTCGACGGTCGCCTTGATCATCTTGCGCACCGACGCGTACGCCTTCTCCTCGGGCTTCTGCACGACGACACCCCAGTCGGGCCGGCCGACCGGCGCCACTGTCCCGAGCATCGTCACCTCGCGGCCGCTCTGTTTGTCGGCATACGACTCTGTGAGCCGCAGCGGGTTCTTCTTGAACTCCTGCACGATCTTGAGATTCGAGAAGTCGGGCCGCTGCACGTCGATGCTCGGCTCGCTGTGCATCAGCACGCGGCCGGTGCGATCGACGATGAACGCCGCGACGTCACCCTTTCCTTCATCGCGGATGTGATCGCCGATGCGCTTCAGGCTGATCAACCCTTCGACGGCGCCGATCACCTTCCCATCATCGATGACGGGAATCGCAACGACGACTGCCGGCTGATTCAGCGACGTGATGTGCTGGAACGTGCCGGTGTATGTCTGCCCTTTGTTCGCGACATCGATTGCGGTTGCCATCTCCTGCTGCACCGCGGGATCCAATCCGGCCGGCTTCGCCTCCGCGCCTGCGCCGGCGGTGTTGAGAAGCCGGAGGGCGAGAAGATCGCTGTCGGGCGTCAGGTAGTCGGTGATCCAGTTCGTTTCCGCCGCATAGGTGAAAGGGTCACCGCCCGGTGGCAGCGCCTTCTTCATGATACGAATGCTGCCGGCGACTTTCGTCAGCTGCTGCGTGTTGTTGAGCAAAACGTTCTGGACGTCTGTTGCGATCCCGACGGCGGAGCGCGTGAGGTACTTTTTCTCGAGCGTCTCGAGCGAGTCGCGGTTGATGCCGATGAGAAACCAGTGCGAGACGAGGAGCGGCAACAAAGCGACGATGACCATCGCGCCGAGGAGCGTCCAGAGAAGTCGCGGCCGGCGGGAAGCGGGAGTGGGCGTTTCCGACATTGCGAGGAAATTATAAGGTGGCACGCGGGTACGCGGGCTCGCAGGCTCGCGGCGGAGCCGCATAATTCATGGAATGGAGCCCCAGCACCGCGAGCCCGCGGGCGTCTACGTCCACCTGCCGTTCTGCGCTACGCACTGCGCCTATTGCCCGTTCGTGATCAGCACGAACATGGCGCTCGAGGATCAGTATGTCGATGCACTGCTGCGTGAGATCGAGTCGAAGCAGCCCATCGGCGCGATCGAAACGCTCTACTTCGGCGGAGGGACGCCGTCGAGAACGAAGAGGAGTGCAGACGTCTCGTCCGCACTTCGTGGCGCGAACGGGGTCGCGGAATTCACCCTCGAGGCAAATCCCGAGGACATCGATGAGGACGCGATCGCGCGATGGAAGGCGATGGGCGTCGATCGTCTCTCGATCGGCGTGCAGTCATTCCACGATGACGAGCTGAAGCAGATCGGCCGCATTCATGATGCGAATGCCGCGCGCGACGCGGTCAGGCGAGCCATCGCCAGCGGCATGCGAACGAATCTCGATCTGATCCTCGGGCTCCCGCGGCAAACGATCGACTCATTCCGCGCGTCGCTCGAAGAGGCGATCGCACTCGGCGTCGGACATCTCTCGCTCTACATGCTCGATCTCGACGAGAAGACGCCGCTGCAGGTGCAGGTTGCACGCGGCCGCACGATCTTGCCGGAAGAAGACGAAGTCGCGCGGCTCTACCTCGAGGCCGTCGAGACGCTCGCGCGCGGCGGGCTCGAGCAGTACGAGATCAGCAACTTCGCGCGCAGCGGCGAGGAGTCGCGGCACAACCTCCGTTACTGGCGGCGGGAGCAATACTTCGGGTTGGGCATCGGCGCGCACTCGTTCATCGGCGAGCGGCGCTTTGCGAACACGCGCGACATCCATCGCTACATCGCGGATCCCTCGCATGCCGAGGAGTTCAGCGAAGAGCTGAGCTCGGAAGAGAAGCGCCACGAGCTGCTCTTTCTGCAACTGAGGCAGAGCCGCGGGATACACTATGACGAGCTCATTGATCTCTGCGGACAGGAGGCAGTGGAATGGACGGATCGTGGATTGCGCGAGGGGTGGTTGCGGCGGGCGGGATCGCGCGTCGCCTTTACGCCCGCGGGGTTTCTGCTCAGCAACGACTACATCTCGCAGCTCTTTTAGGGCTGATGCTCGCCGTCCCGCTGCATGCGGCGGACGACATCAAGTTCAAACCGACGATCACCCCCGACGACTTCGCAACGTTCTCGCGGCTGATTGCACAGGGCATCTACGCCGATCCGATCGCACCGGCGCGCGCGTCGGGTCTGCTGCACTTCGATGTGGGAGTCGGCGCATCGCTCGTGCACGTCGACAAGAACGCCGCGTACTGGAAGAACTCGGTCTCGAAGGACATCGTCGTGAGCGGCGGTTACGTCGGCGTGCCGCGCCTCATCGTGTCGAAGGGCTACGGCGGCGGCACGATCTCCGGCTCGTACGCAAAGATCAACGACACGGGTGTGAAGATCTACGGCGGCGCGATGGATGTGCCGCTCGTACGCGGCACGCTCGCCACGCCGGAGGTTTCGCTGCGCGGCGTCTACTCGAAGCTGAGCGGTGTCGATGTGTACCGGCTGAAGAGCTACGGAGTCGAGGCGTTCATCAGCAAGGGCTTCGGCCCTCTGATGCCGTTCGCGTCGGTTGGACGCATGCGATATGACGCGAAGGGATCGGTCGATACGATCAACTTCAATCTGCAGAGCAAGGGGAGCGTGAATCGCTATACCGCAGGTGTGCGTGTGTCCCTGCTCGTGCCGAAGATTGTCGTGCAGGTGACGCAGGCCGAGCAGCGGAGCTACGCGGCAAAGGTCTCGTTCGGGTTCTGACGTTTCATCCCGACCGACCGCAGCGAAGCGAAGGGAGCGGAGGGATCAACGACGGCGCCGCGAAAATCACGTTGACGCCGGGGTCGAAGTTGACGCATCGACTTCGCTCGGCCTGAGCGAATGAGGCTCGCGTCTTGCTCCTCCTGCTGCTCGGAGGACAAAACGAATGAATCGACCTTCGTGGTACACAAGCGAGCACGACAGCTCATGGAGCAATGTTCGCCAGGCGTTTCGCAATGACTGGGAACAGACGCGGCACGACTTCGGATCGAAGACTGCTCGCGATTTGAACCAGGATGCAGGTGACACCATCCGTCAGGCGACGGAAGGAACGGATGCGTTCGAGAAACACGAGCCCGCCTTCCGTTTCGGTTACGCAGCGAATCGCAACTATCGTTCGCAGTATCCGACGTGGAATCGCGATCTCGAGACGCGGTTGCGCGACGATTACGGCAACGAGTTCGACCGCGATTCGGATTACATCCGCCGCGCGTACGAATACCGCTGGCCATCGAGCTCGCCCGGCACCTCGGACGAAGCACGAGTCCGGTAGTGAAGTCCTTCTCCCCTCCGGGAGGGGAGAAGGAACTAATTCCTCCACTTACTTCACGCTGGCGATCGCCTGCTTGATCATGTCGATGGTGTACTTCCCCTCAGGCCCGTACCCGAGGATCTGACCATTCACGATGTAGGTCGGGGTCGACACGAGACCGTTGTCGAATGCGCGGCTGACCTGCTCGAGGAGCAGCGACTTCTCCTTCGGATCGCGATAAATCTTCTCCACCGCTTTCCAATCGATGTCGTTGTCCTCGCAGAAGTGTTTGATCACGTCATCGAACTTCTGCTTGTCGATCGCTTCCTGATCGCCGAAGACGAAGTTGACGTAGTTCCAGTACTTCGCAGGGGCGACTTTGTTGATCGCGCGCGCTCCCATCGCCGCGTAGATCGCCCACTGGTGATGCTCGAAGAGCGGGAGGTCGAGGCGGATGTAGTTGATCTTGCCGAGCGCCTTTTCGATCATCGGCTCGACGGTTTTGTGAGCGCGGCCGCAGGTCGGGCACTGGAAGTCGGAGAGCTCGATGACCTCGACCTTCGACGTGGCCTTACCGCGACGAACGCCGTTCTGTACGCCCAGCGATTCGCGAAGCATCTTCGCCGGATCGTCCTTGATGTTTCCGCGCGGGGCGATGATCAGGAAGTGCTGTCCCTGATCGATGAAGCCGTGATAGGGGAACGGGCCCCACTCCGTCTGCTTGGTGATCGTGAGCGACTTGAGGCCGTCGGGCAGCTGAAAAGGGTTGATGACCGTCTTGACGTCGGTCTTCAGCAGGTTGCTGGATGTTTCGGTGACGCGGACCTCGGCAGGCCGCGTGTCCGTGGGAAGCGGAATCACCGTGCCCATCAGAATCTGGCCTGTAGCGGGGGGATCGAGCAGGTACTTCTGTCCGCCGCAGCCTTTGTCGCTCGAAGTTGTCGTTACCGTCTAGTCCTTGCAGTTGGCGGGAATGCTAGGCGCCTGCATCTCTTCGACGGTCACTTTCGATTCGGGGCATTTCGTCAGCGCCTTGGTGGCCCAGCGCGTGACGACCGTCGTGTCGTTCACCTGGGCAAACATCGGAACAGAGACCATTGCAATGGCCAGTAGCAGCTTCTTCATCGGGAGTTCCTTCGAAGTGAAGTGAGGCAACTATCGCGAGTTAACAACGCGGTATCCGCGTTCAATCCAGGCCTGCATGCCGCCGTTAATGTGAACGACGTTGCGAAATCCGGCAACGGTGAGCAATTTCGCCGCGAGCGCGCCGTCATTCGACGTCTCGCCGTAGACGAGTACGGTTTGTCCCTGATAGGGCAGCAGCTCCGGGAGCTGGCGCTCGATGCTGTCGAATGGAGCGCTGAGCGCGCCGCCGATGTGTCCTTCCGGTCCGCGGTACTGCTCTGGCGTGCGGACATCGAGGACGACCACCTGATTCGAGTCGAGAATCATCTCCGCCGCAATCATCGGCGATACCTCGGCGAACCCGTTCGCGGTGCGCGAAACGCCGACGGTGCGGCAGGCAGTGAGACAGAAGACGACAGACAGACAGCAGACAACAGACAGACAGCAGACGACAGACAGCAGACAGCAGGAGACCTTGTTCATCGTTCGGTCGAGTACGCGATACCTGCTGCCCGTTGTCCGCTGCCTGCTGTCTGCTGTCTGCTGTCTGCTGTCTGTCATCAGTCGACCAATTCGAATTCTGCCTTCACTTCGCCGACGAGTGTGCCTGCGACGTTGCGCAGCGGCCATTCGCGGTAGCGCGCGAGCTCGGGCCGTGAGGTTGCGTCGAGACCGAGGAGGTCGAGTGTACGCATGATGACGGGATTGCGGCCGCGCGTCATCGAGCCATCGTTGATTTTCATCGCGATGCCGATCGCGCGATCGTCCGCCAGCCCGGGAGCGAGCCCCGGTTCGAGTGCCATCGCGTAAAAGCCTTCAGCGCCTTCCTTCGCCAGAAGACTGCCGTCGAACGCTTCCATCAGCGGCGTCGTCATGCTCCAGGCGCCCGCGACGAACTGCGGAAACGAGGTCATCGACTCTATGACGAGCGAAGCGCTCTCCGCGTAACGCTCCAGGCCGCTGCCTCTTACCGTAGCCATCAGTTGCGCATATGCAAAGGCCGCGCGAAACAGAGTCAGGTAGTAGGCGGGGACGCCGCAGCCGTCGATCGCGAAGTCGATTTCGTCAGGACTGACGCCGGCGAAGTCCGCGAGCGTCGAGCGCGTGAGCAACTGCAGCGGATGATCCGGCTCGATGTAGTTTGCGGAAGGAACATCCATCACCTGCGTCGCGAGCAGCATGCCGGCATGTTTGCCCGAGCAGTTGTTGTGCAGAACGGAAGGTGCTTCGCCGCTCGCGCGCAATTCTGCCGCGGCCTTCTCATCATAGGGA
>CAZKID010000351.1:0-5919 GCA_964552405.1 uncultured Thermoanaerobaculia bacterium | reverse complement strand
AAACCGGCGGACTCATTCACGGCAGGATTCTTCATGGAGGATAACAAGGGGAAGGCGCAGGCCCTGATCAAGCTCCCGAACGGCGGGTTCCGAATCGAAGGCCGGGGCGTCGTGTGGTCATGATCTTCGAAACCACATCGCTTGTCGTTGGACACGATCGCACCCAGCGCCCCAGCGCCCCCTAGCGCCCCCTATCAAAACGGCCAGAACATCTTCCACCACGGCTGCTTCTCAACCGCGGCGCTCGCGATTGCCGGCACCCGCGCAATCACCTGCCCGTTCTGCGTCACATTGACGGCGCCGATCACCTGGCCCGTCGCCACAGGTGCGGTGACACCGCCTCCGCTATAGGCCACCGCAACACTCTTCTCCTCACCGCGTTTGACGAGTGCGAACGCGTCGCCGGCTGCAACCACGGGCACGGCCTTCGCGCGCCCGTCGCGCACCGCAGCCTGTCCGACGTTCTGCCCTTTCTTGAGCACTGGCACTCGCCGGTACTGCGCGAACGCTTCGCTCATGAGCCGCGAGGCGATTCCGAATGAGCTCAGCGCACCATGATTCGCGCGCGCACCCATGACGACGGAGACGAGCTCCATGTCGCCACGTTTCGCCGCCGCCGTCACACAGTAGCCCGCCGGCCCCGAATATCCGGTCTTGATCCCGATCGCATCCGCAAAGTAGTCGACCTTGTGTGGATTGATCAGATGATTCGGATTCGTGAGACCCGACGTGAACGTGCCGTTGGAAAACGGCATCGTCGGCGTCTTCGCATACTCGCGCATGAGCGGATACTTCATCAGCTCGACGCCGAGGAGCGCGAGGTCGCGCGCCGAGGCCATGTTGATGTGCGACGGATTCTGCGGATTGGGAAGACCATGCGGATCGACGAAGCTCGAATGCGTCATGCCGAGCGCCTTCGCCCGATCATTCATCAAATCGGCAAACGCCTCGGGCGACCCTGCGATCTTTTCCGCGAGCATCTCCGCCGCATCATTGGCCGACTGGATCATCGTCGCGGCGAGCAACATCTGCACGTCGAACGGCTGTCCATCCTTGGCGTAGATCTGCGAGCCGCCCATCTTGCTCGCGCGTGCCGATGTGATGACCTGATCGGTCAGTTTCAACCGACCGGACTGGATCTCTTCCATCGCGATCAGACACGTCATCATCTTCGCCATCGACGCGGTCGGGTACGGCGTGTCAGCGTTCTCCGCGAACAGGACGCGCTTCGTCATCGGCTCGATCACGAACGCGGCCGTGTAGCCTTTGCCGGTCCTGTCGACCTCCGTGCCCTGGGCCGTGCTGGGCCCCTCCTCCTGCGCGAGCAGAGGCAGAGCAACAATCACAATGGATAGAAGAGACAGAAATCGCTTCATGATCATGAACTCACCAGGATTTTAGATTTGACCTTCGACCGATCAAGAGGCATTCGCCCGTTTCACGCGCTTTCGTGATGAGCGCGGCGTGCGAGGAATCGATCCGATGACCGTCCAATCGTGTCGATGGACGACGACCGGCTCTTTCGATTTCGGCCAGAGATCGAGCGGGATGTAGTAGTACCCGTCGCCGAGGACTCGCGATTTGATCGCGAGATCGCGCATCGACTTGCACAATCCCTTCTTACCGCGAATCGCACTGCGCTCGACGACGACTCCTGTGGGCTCGCCGACGCCCTGATAAATGCTGATTTCGGCACAAAGTGAATTTACCAACGTCATTCTCGATCACTCCGAGTTGACTAATAGCAAGTTCGGTTCCCGATTGTTGAGCACGTACAATCCGGAGATGGACAAGCCCAAAGGGAAGATGGATCGGGCGCGTATCAAGGCGCTACTGCACGACGCGGGCGAGCTCATCTGGCGCGCACGAAAACGCCTGCTGCTCGGCATTCCGATCATGCTCGTCAACCGGCTCGCCGGCATCGTATTGCCCGGCACCTCGAAGTACGTCATCGATCAAGTCATCACGAAGCATCATGTCGAGCTGCTCTGGAAGCTGACCCTGATCGCGGGAGCCGCCGCTTTCATCGGCGGCATTACCGACTATCTGCTCTCTCAGCTTCTCGGTCAGGCCGCGCAACGCTCCATCACGGAGTTGCGGCGCAAGATTCACGAGCACGTTCAGCGGCTCCCTGTCCGCTACTTCGACTCGACGAAGACGGGTACCGTCGTCTCTCGCGTGATGAACGACGCGGAAGGAATCCGGAACCTCATCGGCACGGGACTGGTGCAGATGTTCGGCGGCCTCGTCACGGCTGCGATCTCGATCGTGATCCTGTTCTGGTTGAGCGCGAAGCTCGCGATCTACATCGTCGGCGCGCTGCTCTTTTTCGCGGTCATTCTCTGGAAGGCGTTCAAGAAAGCGCGCCCTCTCTTCAGCCAGCGCGGCGAAATGAACGCACAGATCACCGGGCGGCTCACCGAAGGTCTTTCAGGAATTCGTATCGTGAAGGCCTATCGCGCGGAGAAGCATGAAGAGCGCGTCTTCACGTCAGGCGTACACAGGCTGCTGCGTCTCGTCATCGAGACCATGAACACCGTGTCGACAGTAGGCGGACTGACTTCGATGCTCGCGGGTGTCGTCGGCGTGATCATTCTCCTGATCGGAGCGCGCGAGGTTCTCGCCGGACACATGACCCTCGGCGGCCTCGTCTCGTTCATCATCTACCTCGGACTCGTCATCGGTCCCGTTGCGCAAATCGTCGCGATCGGCACGCAATTGTCCGAGGCCTTCGCGGGACTCGAGCGGATTCGGGAGCTCCTCGGCGAGCGAACCGAAGATGCGGAAGACGCCGAGAAAGCTCACACCTCGACGTTGCGCGGCGATGTGGAGTTCCGCGACGTCTGGTTCGAGTACAACGAAGGTGTGCCGGTGCTGAAGGGCGTCAGCTTCGTCGCACCCGCGGGCAAGTCGACAGCTCTCGTCGGTCCTTCCGGATCAGGAAAGAGCACGATGATCGGTCTCGTAGCAGCGTTCAATCGTCCGACGGCGGGAACGATCCTCATCGACGGGCACGATCTGAACGAGCTGCGGCTCGCCGACTATCGCAGCCACATCGGTCTCGTACCGCAGGAGTCGTTCCTCTTCGCGGACTCGATCTACGACAACATCCACATGGGAGACCCGAAGGCGACGCGCGAGGAAGTCGTCGCTGCGGCGCGCATCGCGCATGTCGACGAGTTCGCGGAATCGTTCGCGGACCGGTACGACACGATCGTCGGCGAGCGGGGCGTGAAGTTGTCCGGCGGCCAGCGGCAGCGCGTGGCGATCGCGCGCGCGATCGTCGCCGATCCACGCATTCTCATTCTCGACGAGGCCACCTCATCGCTCGACAGCGAGAGCGAGGCGCTGATTCAGGATGGCCTCAACAAGCTGATGGAGGGACGCACGACGTTCGTGATCGCACACCGTCTCTCCACGATCCGCAATGCAGATCAGATTCTGTTTCTCGAGAACGGGAAGGTCATCGAACGCGGCACACATCAGGAGCTGATGCTGCTGGGCGGCCGCTATCGCACGCTGTACGAGAAGCAGTATGGAGTGGCGCTGAATCGCTTCGTGAATCAGGGGGAGGAGATCGCGGATTTCGATGCGGCAGCGGGAGGGTGAAACGGGGAGGGCTCGCGGTTACGCGGGCCCGTGGGTACGCGGTCGCGCGGGCCAGCGGTGGTTGCGGAATCGCCGACTGCTCGCGGGATCCGTCACGCCCGCCCAACAATTCGCTGCACCAGTCGCGAGCACCCTGCGTATCCGCGAGTCCGCGCGACCCAAAATCACTCCACCCGCAGCTCGACACTCCAATACGCCTCATCCAGAAAGTTCTTCCAGATTTCCGGGAACGAGCGTCCCTGGATGCGATGGAGCGGATGCCACTTGGGGCGGTGCGGATGACGGATCAGTTGCATCCCGGATTCGTGCAGAAGCTTGTTGCCCTTGCGCACGTTGCACGGGAGGCAGGCGCAGACGACGTTTTCCCACGTCGACTTTCCGCCGCGCGAGATCGGCACCACGTGATCCAGCGAAAGCTCGGACGACGGGAACTTCTTCCCGCAGTACTGGCAGCGATTCTGATCGCGCAGATAGATGTTGCCGCGCGAGAACTTCACTTCCTGACGCCGCATCCGGTCGAATGCGAGCAGTTGCACGACGTGCGGGATCAGGAGGTTGCGGACCGGCGTGGCGACGTAGTGATCATTCGGCTGAACCGGGATAACCATCCAGTTCTCGAAGACGTAGGTCCGATACTCGGAGTCGACGGCGCGAACCTGTCCCTTATAGAGCAGCGTGAGTGCACGCCGCACTGAGGTGACCTGAATCGCCTGAAACACTCGATTCAGCACTAGAACGTGTCCGTCGAGCATAGCCGTTCACCCTCACCCAACACTCCGGATCACGCCCGTTGTTCCTCGAGCTGGCGCTTCTGGAGGGCCGTGTTCATGATAACACCGGGCACTGAAGCACCAGGGCTCCGGGGTACTGAGGGCCGGCTGCTTCGACCGGCACTTGCCAAGAAGTCCCTATTTGAGGGATATTTAAGCGCTAAGACGAACTCGAACCGGCTGGAGAAATACGCTTCGCGCGCGAGACGCCGGGCGTTAACGGGTGTGGTTTTGGGAGGCTTGAATGCGCGTTTTTTCTCGATTCGCTCTGGTCGTCATCCTCGCTGTCGCTGTTGTCCCCTCGCTTTACGCTGACCATCTCACGGGCGATTGCCCGTTGACGATCGTTGGCCAGTCAGCGCCGCCAGCGACGTCCTTCGCGCTTTCGCCTCATGGCGTGTGGCGTTTCGGATCGCAGGTTTTCGTCCTGCGCGGACAGACGCTATCGACGTACACGGTCACCGATCTCGGCGATCTGCAACTCGCACGTGAAGACTTCGTTGGCTCGATGGCTTCGCGCGAGTCGAATGGCGGGACGGCGTTCCGGCCCGACGGGATCCTGTTCCTCAGCAGCGAAGCGGGGCTCGAGACCTATGACCTCCGCAACGTTCGCAGCGGCGGCAATGCACCGATTCTGATCGGGCGCATGCCAGGCGTGCACTATCGCCGCCTGGCCGTCAACGGCAACAGACTCGCCGGACTGTTTCCCTCGACGGATCTGCCCTGCTATCCCGATGCAACGATTTACTGCTCGAATCAGATCGATCTCTACAACATCACGAACGTCACGACGCCGATTCGCGTCGGATCGATCTCTTCCCTCAGCAGCTTCCTGCTCGGCTACAACGACATCGCCTTCAACTACGGCTTCCTCGTGGCCACCGCTGAAGGCGGCACGATCATCTACGACATCAGCAATCCCGCACTGCCGATCTTCGTCACGTCGACCGGTACTCCCGGCAAGTTCCTGGTCAGCGACGGCGCAGGCTTCCTCGGAATCGGCAACGATGGCGCGATCGAGATGAATCAGGTGTCGACCATCGGGCAGCTCACGGCGTTCATCACGTACACGCTGCCTGCCCTTACCGTCGAACATTCCAATCCCATCGCGTTCCACTGGCAGGCGTGGATCGACAACCAGACGTTCCGCCTGATCACGCTCGTCGAAGAGCGCGATCCACAGAAGATCTACACTCCGGCGCGCAGCATCGCGTTCGATGTGTTCGACTTCAGTGCGCCGCAGTATGAAGGAAGCGATCCGCGCCTCTATGAAGCGGTCTCGCCCATCGATGACGATGAAGTGAAGTGGAATCCGGTCGTCGTCGGTCCGCTCGTATACGTCGTGGGCGAGTCTTCCGGACTCGAGACGTATGGGGCATGCGGCCAGATGACGGGCCACATCGACTGGGATGGCACCTACGCACTCAACTGCGGCGGCGCGGAGCTGCGCGGTTGGGTCACGGGCGATCAGAAGATCGCGAATGTCGAGCTGTCCAATTACGGCGAGATCTTTCTCAATCCGCGGCTCGCCGAACTCTTG
>CAZKID010000350.1:0-5925 GCA_964552405.1 uncultured Thermoanaerobaculia bacterium | reverse complement strand
CCGACGCGCAGCTCGTGGCCGAGAACATCGCCACGCAGCTCGAGCGCCGCATCGCATTCCGCCGCGCGATGAAGAAGGCGATGGAATCGGCCTTCCGCTTCGGCGCGAAGGGAATCAAGGTGCGCGTGGGCGGCCGCCTCAACGGCGCCGAGATCGCGCGCAGCGAGTGGTATCAGGACGGGCGTCTGCCACTGCACACGCTGAAGGCGGACATTGATTACGGTCTGGCTGAAGCGAAGACGACGTACGGGATCATCGGCGTCAAGGTGTGGATCTACAAGGGCGAGATGGCCAAGACGCGCTCGCGCCGTCGTCCCCAGTAAAGCAAAAGGCTCAGGAGAAATCGCATCATGTTGATGCCGAAGAAAGTCAAATTCAGAAAGCAGCAGCGCGGACGCCGCCGCGGCCTGGCCACTCGTGGTCAGAAGGTCTCGTTCGGTGATTTCGGGCTGCAGGCACTCGAGGCGGGCTGGGTGACGGCGCGTCAGATCGAGGCGGGCCGTATCGCGATGACGCGCCATATCAAACGCGGCGGAAAGATCTGGATCCGCGTGTTCCCGGACAAGCCGGTCACCAAGAAGCCGCTCGAAACCCGTATGGGTAAGGGCAAGGGCGCGCCGGAAGAGTGGGTATGTGTGATCAAGCCGGCCCGCATCCTCTACGAGATGGAGGGTGGACCCCCGTAGTTCCCCGTACAGGCATTCCGCCTGGCCGCGCCCAAGCTTCCGCTCAAGACGCGTTTCGTCAGCCGTGAAGAGATGGAGGTTGGCCAGTGAAGACCGCCGAACTTCGTGACAAGAGCGTCGACGAACTGAACGCACGCGAGCGTGACTTGAACGAGCAGCTGTTCAAGCTTCGCTTCCAGCGCGCGACAGGTCGGATCGAGAACCCGAACAAGATCCGCGAGGTCAAGCGCGAGATCGCCCGTATCAAGACTCTGCTCGGCGAGCGGTCGCGGGCGTAGCCGGAGAACGAAATGGCAACGATGGAAAAGAACGAAGCCGCGGCCGACAAGCGCACGAAAGTGGGCGTGGTGGTCTCGAACAAAATGCAGAAGACCGTCGTCGTGGCGGTCGAGAGTCTCGTCAAGCACGGGATGTATCAGAAGTTCATCAAGCGTACGAGCAAGTTCCTCGCGCACGCCGAGAACAACGACGTCAACGTCGGTGATCGCGTCGTGATCGAAGAGACGCGGCCGCTCTCGAAGCGTAAGCGCTGGAACGTGCGCCAGGTGCTGGAGAAAGCGTCCTGAGCCGGGCACACGGCGAAGGATCCTGGGAGATTTCACGATGATTCAGATGGGAACGATTCTGCAGGTAGCCGACAACACGGGCGCGAAGAAGATCGCCTGCATCAAGATGCTGGGCGGATCGACGGCCGGCCGTTATGCGCGGCTCGGTGATGTGATCACCGCCTCGGTGAAGGAAGCTTCGCCGGACGGCACTGTGAAGAAGGGTGCGGTCGTCAAGGCCGTCATCGTCCGCACGGTGAAGGAGAGCCGCCGTCGCGATGGGTCGTACATCAAGTTCGACGACAACGCGGCCGTTCTCATCAACGATGCTCGCGAGCCGGTCGGGACGCGCGTCTTCGGTCCTGTAGCCCGCGAGCTCCGCGAGCGCAAGTTCATGAAGATCATCTCGCTCGCACCGGAAGTGATCTGAGGGTTAACCATGTACGGAAAAGCGACCAAACAGAAAGAAACCCCGCGGGTCAAGCCGCACGTGAAGAAGGGCGACACGGTCGTCGTTCTCACGGGCAAGGACCGCGGCAAGCAGGGCAAGGTGCTTCGCGTGAATGCTGCGAAGGGCAATGCGATCGTCGAGCGTGTCAACTTCCTCAAGAAACACACGCGCGCCAATCCGCAGCGCAACGTCCAGGGCGGCATCCTCGAGCGTGAGGCGCCGGTGAAGCTGTCCAACCTTCAGGTGATCTGCCCGAGCTGCAATCAGCCGGCTCGTACCGGCACGCACCGCACAGATTCCGGTGTGTCGCGCTTCTGCCGCAAGTGCGACACCGAGATGTAAGAGATCAGGAACGAGAACATGGCTGCACGACTGAAAGAGCACTACCAAAAAGAAGTCCGGAAGAAGATTCAGGATCAGTTCGGGATCAAGAACCCGATGGCCGTTCCCAAGCTCGAGAAAATCGTTCTCAACATGGGCATGGGTGAGGCGATCCAGAACTCGAAGATCCTCGACACGGCTGTCGACGAGCTGACGACCATCGCAGGTCAGAAGCCCGTCGTGACGAAGGCGAAGAAGTCGATCGCCGCGTTCAAGCTGCGCGAGGGTGTTGCCATCGGCACGATGGTCACGCTGCGCGGGGAAAAGATGTACGAGTTCCTCGACCGGCTGATCAATCTCGCGCTGCCGCGCGTCCGCGACTTCCGCGGTGTGCCGTCCCGTTCGTTCGACGGACGCGGCAACTACACGCTGGGGATCAAGGATCATCTGATCTTCCCTGAGATCGACATCGCCAAGGTCGACAAGTCGAAGGGAATGAACATCACCATCGTCACGACCGCGAACAATGACGAACAGGCCCGTTTCCTCCTCAAGGAGATGGGAATGCCGTTCGGAAGCCGATAAGGAAACATCATGGCCAAGATCTCAATGATGGTTAAGGCGGCGCGCAAGCCGAAGTTCATGACACGGAAGCGCAACCGCTGCAAGGTCTGCGGACGCCCGCGCGGGTATCTGCGGAAGTTCCAGCTCTGCCGCATCTGCTTCCGGCAGCTCTCGCTCGGCGGCTACATCCCGGGCGTGACCAAGGCAAGCTGGTAAGCAGGACTACAGGACAGGAGCAACGAGAATGTCGATGACAGACCCGATCGCGGACATGCTGACTCGCATCCGCAACGGCATCCAGTCGCATCATGACCGCGTGGATCTTCCCACTTCGAAATTGAAGGTGGAAGTCGCGCGCATCCTCAAGAACGAGGGCTTCATCAGCAACTTCAAGCTGGTTGAAAGCGATGGCAAGCAGGGAACGCTGCGCGTTTACCTGAAGTATTCGGAAGACGGCGAGCCCGTGATTCACGGAATCGAGCGCATCTCGCGCCCGGGACGCCGCGTCTACCGCAACAAGCAGGAGATCCCCCGCGTTCTCGGCGGTCTCGGCCTGGCCATCGTTTCGACCTCGAAGGGTGTGCTGTCCGGTGCTGACGCCGTGAAGAACGGCGTGGGCGGCGAAGTTCTCTGCCAGGTCTGGTAAGGAGAGATCGATGTCGCGTATTGGCAAGAAAGAGATTGCACTCCCCAAAGGGGTGGAAGCGAAGAGCGATGGCGGCGCTGTCGTCGTCAAGGGACCGAAGGGTTCTCTGAAGACGCCGCTCGTTCCAGGCATCGGCGTCAAGATCGAGAACAACGTGGTCTCCTTCACGCGCACCGATGACGAAGGAAAGACCCGTGCATTCCACGGTCTGATGCGTGCGCTCGTCGCGAACAACGTTCGTGGCGTGAGCGAGGGTTTCAAGAGAGAGCTCGACATCATCGGCGTCGGTTATCGCGCCGAGGTCAAGGGCCGCGAGGTCGTGTTCCAGCTCGGCTACTCGCATCCAATCCGCTTTGCGATTCCGGAAGGAATCGAGATCGCGGTGGACGCGAAGACCGGTCACGT
This sequence comes from uncultured Thermoanaerobaculia bacterium, assembly GCA_964552405.1. Classification (GTDB taxonomy): domain Bacteria; phylum Acidobacteriota; class Thermoanaerobaculia; order Gp7-AA8; family Gp7-AA8; genus JAJPHC01. Next base: position 2,307 of record CAZKID010000350.1, on the reverse strand, counting down.
CACGATTACCGGGATCGACAAACAGAAGGTGGGCCAGACGGCCGCTGAGATTCGTTCGCTGCGCGAGCCGGATCCCTACAAGGGCAAGGGCATCAAGTACAGCGACGAGGTCATTCGCCGCAAGGCCGGCAAGGCTGCCGGCAAGTAGAGGACAACATGGATCGCGCGAAGCATAGAGTCGAAGCAAGAACGCGGATTCGCGAGCGAATCCGTTCGAAGGTGGCTGGCACCGCGGAGCGTCCGCGTCTCGCAGTGTTCAAGAGCCTCAAGCACATCTACGTCCAGGTCATTGACGACGCATCCGGCAAGACGATTCTTGCCGCGTCGACCCGCGACAAGGACGCGAGCGCCAAGGGCGCGAACGCCGCATCGGCCAAGGCCGTTGGTGTTGCGATCGCGAAGAAGGCGAAGGACAAGGGAATCACGAAGGTCATCTTCGACCGCGGTGGTTACCTCTATCACGGCAACATCAAGGCGCTCGCGGATGCGGCGCGCGAAAACGGTCTGGAATTCTAGGAGACTTCATGCAGCGTCCAATGCAGCGTCAGGGACAGGGCTCGCCGCGTGGTGAGCGCCGCGGTGGTGAGCAGGAGCGGTCCGAGAGCGGAATGATCGACAAGGTCGTCCACATCAATCGCGTGACCAAGGTCGTCAAGGGCGGTAAGAACTTCAGCTTCAGCGCGCTCGTCGTCGTGGGCGACGGCAAGGGCAAAGTCGGATTCGGTTCCGGCAAGGCCAAGGAAGTGCCGGCCGCCATCAAGAAGGGAATCGAGATCGCCAAGAAGAACATGATCTCGATCTCGACGACCGGCACGACGATTCCGCACGCCGTCCTCGGCCACTACGGCGCAGGCAAGGTTCTCCTCAAGCCGGCGTCGGAAGGTACTGGTGTCATTGCCGGTGGTCCGGTGCGCGCGATCCTCGAGTCGGCCGGGATTCAGAACATCCTGACGAAGTCGTTGGGCACGGCGAACCCTCACAACGTCGTGAAGGCGACGTTCGAGGCGCTCAAGCAACTTCGCAGCGAAGAGCAGTACAAGTCGCTGCGCGGTCACGGCGACAACGCCGCGTCGGAAGGTGAAGCATGAGCGCGGCCGCGAAGAAGATCAAAGTCCGTCAGATTGGTAGCGGGATCGGCTGCACGATCGAGGTGCGCGAGACGCTCAAGGCTCTCGGCCTCGGCAAGATGCATCGCGTCACCGAGCGCGCCGATACGAAAGAAGTCCGCGGGATGATCGCGAAGATCCCGCATCTCGTCGAAGTCGTCGAGTAATACGAGGTCAAACATGGAACTGAGCAATCTCAAACCGAAGAAGGGCGCACGCCACGCCAAGAAGCGCGTCGGCCGCGGACCTGGCTCCGGACACGGTAAGACCGCAGCACGCGGTGAGAAGGGACAGAAGTCGCGTTCCGGTTTCTCACGCATGCGCGGATTCGAAGGCGGCCAGATGCCGCTGCATCGCCGTCTTCCGAAGCGTGGCTTTACCAACATCTTCAAGAAGGAACATGCGGTCGTGAATCTCTCCGACCTCGAGCAGTTCGAGAACGGAGTCACGGTTGACGAAACCGTACTGCGCCGCGCTGGTCTCGTGAAGGGGAAGAAGTCCGGCATCAAGGTTCTTGGTAACGGCAAGCTGACCAAGAAGCTGAACGTCGTTGCTTCGAAGTTCTCCGAGACTGCCAAGAAGCAGATCGAAGCAGCAGGTGGTTCCTGCCAGGAGATTCAGTAGGTGAACTTCCTCGAGACACTCCGCAACATTTGGGCGATCGAGGATCTGCGCAAGCGGGTTCTGTTCACGTTCGGCCTTCTCGCCATCTATCGTCTCGGATCGCACATCCCGACGCCGGGCGTCGATCCGGTGGCGCTCCAGGAATTCTTCAAGGCGATGAGCGGCGGCGTGTTCGGATTCCTCGATCTCTTCTCGGGCGGCGCGTTGCGCCGTCTGTCCGTCTTCGCCCTCGGCATCATGCCGTACATTTCGGCATCGATCATCCTTCAGCTCCTCACGGTCGTGTGGCCGTACCTCGAGAAGCTCTCGAAGGAAGGGGAGATGGGGCGGCGCAAGATCAATCAGTACACGCGCTACGGCACGATCGCTCTGTCGATCGTTCAGTCGCTTGGCGTGGCGTTCTGGCTGAAGTCGCAGACCGCGCCTGGTGGCGCCCCGCTCGTTCCAACGAACGTCCAGGACGCCGTGTGGGGACTCGGCTTCCCGATCATGACCGTCCTCACGCTGACCACCGGTACGGCATTCATCATGTGGCTCGGTGAGCAGATCTCCGAGCGCGGCATCGGCAACGGCATCT
>CAZKID010000349.1:0-5927 GCA_964552405.1 uncultured Thermoanaerobaculia bacterium | reverse complement strand
CGCTTGAAGATGTGCCGCGCCTCTGCTTCCTCGATCGAGTGCGACACTTTCAGATCGAGATCGCGCTTCGCCATGTCGGCGAGGCGCATGTAGTGCGTGTGCAACACGTGCAACTCTTCCTCGGATAGATCTTCGATCGAGATCAGGCGATTGCTCGCTCCTTCCAGCGCGGCGACGATCTCATTCAGTTTGAGCTGAAGCGCGAGCGCTTCCTTGTTCTGCGAGCGCTGGATCAGAAACACCATCAGGAACGTGATGATGGTCGTGCCGGTGTTGATCACCAGTTGCCAGGTGTCGGAGAAGTGGAACAGCGGACCAGTGACGAGCCATAGAACGATCGTTCCTGCTGCCCAGAGAAATCCTGTGGTCGAGCCTGTCCAACTGGTGACGCGGGTTGCCAGTCGCGAGAGTATTCCGTCGCGCATCACCGACGAGTCCGTATCACGGACGATGCCACTTCGCTCTACTTGAGAGTCGGCATCCGAACGGTCGTGGATGGCGGCTGCGGCCAGTCGCGACGGGTGATCATCTGCGCGAGCGGGGTCTCGACCACGGGAATCTGCAGTCCCGCGACGGTGACTTTCTTTCCAGTCGGATGAGGCTTGTCGATCTTTGCCGCGGTCCGCACTTCAATCGCGTTCGGGTCCGCGACGCCGATCGTTCCATCCTTCTTGAAGATGATGCCGGGCACGAGCACATCCGCATTGCCAGGGATATTGCCGAGCACGAGTTTGGCAGACGGGATGTACGGCGGCGCGCTGAACTCGATCGTGATGTTGCCGGGGGGGACGTCGAGCAGGATGAACGAACCGTTCTCGGCGACGCCGCCTGAAACATAAGGCGCGCCGTCGACCCAGACGCTCGTTGCCTGAAACAGGGCCGTCTTTCGCGCCGCTTCGGTTTCAACCGTCCGAAACGTTCCGTTGTCCGATCCCTCGGCGTCGGCGATCCAACCGCGGATCGAGGTCGGCTCCTTGCTGACGATGGGACCCTTAGGCTCGGATGGTTTGCACGCAAAGAGCGTCAATGGAATGAGAAAGACGGCAATGCGCTTCATCCGCCGGAAGCGTACCACGTGCGATAATTCGCCTGCCTCAATGAAGCGATTCATCCTCCTCGGACTTCTCTCGATCTTCGCAGCAGCCACCATCGTCGTCGCGCAGTCGACGATGCAGGCCACGCTGCGCACGCAAAATGGCGACAAGCCGGTCGCGATCTCGCGTCAGGGCGGCCAGACCTATTTCTCGGTCGACGACATCGCCGCCGCGCTCGGCGGCAGCGTCACTCCGGATGCGCATGGGTTCCGCGTCACGATCAACAACAACGTGGCGGCGTTCGGTCCCGACAGCCGCTTCGGCGTCGTTCGCGATGATCTCATCGAGATGCCGGCGCCGCCGCTCGTCATCGACAATCGCCCCTACGTCACGGTCCAGTTCTTTCAGGGCTTCCTGGCGAAGACCGCGGATCTCGACGTCGTTTGGGATGACCGCACGCGTCTGCTCGCGATCCGGCCGCTGCAGCACACGGTCGTGGGCGTGCAGGTTTCCGTCGCCAACGTGCAGGGCACTTCGAAGATCGTCTTCACGCTCAGTCAGAACGCGGGCTACGCGATCGTGAAGGAGCAGGCGGCGTACACGATCCGCTTCGCCGCGCAGATCCGGCCTCCGTTCGGCGAGCAGGCGTATGAAGATCCGAATGTTGCGAAGATCTCGTTCGCCGGCACGGATGTACGGATTCAGTTGACCGGCGCGGATGTCGTGGGAGATGCGTACAAACTCGAGAATCCGTATCGCGTCGTGCTCGACGTGCGCAAGACTTCGCCCGGTCCTGCGGCACCCATTGTGCCGCTCCCGGCGAAGGCCGTCGAGCCATCGGGGATCCACACGATCGTGATCGATCCCGGACACGGCGGGAAGGACATCGGCGCGACGGGGCCGGGTGGTCTGCTCGAGAAGGATGCAACACTCGCGGTTGCGAACAAGCTCGCCGCGGCGCTTGCGGTGAAGCTCGGCGCGCGCGTGATTCTGACGCGCGAAGACGACAGCGTCGTGTCGCTCGATCAGCGCACGGCGGTCGCGAATCAGTACAAGGCCGATCTGTTTCTCTCGGTCCACATGAATGCCGCGCCGGTGAAGGGTGCTCATGGTTCCGAGGTCTACTTCCTGTCGGCGGATGCTTCGGATGATCTGGCGAAGAAGGCGGCGGATGCCGAGAACCAGTCGACATCGGGACACGCGGACACGCAGAGCGATCTGAAGCTGATTCTGTGGGATCTCGCGCAGCAGGAGTATCTCGCGGAGTCGAGCCGCTTTGCGCAGTCGATTCAGGAAGAGATGAACGCGCTGGCCGGCATTCAGAATCGAGGCATCAAGCAGGCGCCGTTCAAAGTGCTGGTCGGTGCGACGATGCCGGCTGCGCTCGTCGAAGTTGCGTTCATCTCGAATCCGGATGAAGAGACGAAGATCAAGAACGAACAGTTCCAGAACACGGTCGTCGAAGCGCTGACACGCGCGGTCCAGCGATACAAGAACGACTACGAGACACGCATCGGGATTGCTCAACCAGCCGCTGCACCCGCGCCAACGAAGCCGCCTGCGACGCAGACCACGACGACGGCCGCGAGGACGGGAACGTAGTGCGCCGGCTGGTCGTGGTCGTTGCGCTCGCGCTGATCACTGCCGCGAGTGCATGTAAGAAGCCGCAACAACAGGGACGGAACCTGTCCGAGGCGAACAAGGTTGCGATGCGTCCGGTGCGCCTCTACTTCGAAGATGGCAATTTCCTCTTGACCGCGGAGTCGCGTAACCTGCCGCTGCCTGAGAATCCTGCGGCCGCGATTCCGGTCGTGGTGCGCGAGATGATGAAAGGGCCCGCGAACGCGTCTCTCGCCCGCTTGTATCCGCCGGACACGATCGTGCGAGGCGCATATCTCCTTCCTGACGGAACTGCTTTCGTCGATCTCGGTGGAGCGACGCTCCAGCAGGGATGGGGGACCGGTACACACGAGGAGTTGATGGCGGTGTATTCGGTGGTGCAGACGGTATCTGCGAACTTTGCGGACGCGAAGCGCGTGCGGCTCCTGGTCAACGGAGAGCCTGCGGAAACGCTCGCCGGGCATGTATGGCTGGGGCGGTCTCTGCACCCGATGTCATCCCTGGTCGAGCCCGCTTCGCGCTGAAACTTTCCGTATGAGGTTGGTCAAGTTTCCAAAATTACCGACCGCCCGGTCTGGACCGAACGGTTGTTTTGTTCTAGACTGTCGATGTTTCCGAATGCAACGGCTATCGCTATGTGGGTCAATGGCTTGTGACGTTGCTGTTACATTGGGAAAATTTTCACAATGTATGGGATAATACGTTCGTATCAAAGACAAAGGCATACTGGATGGGCAGGTGGGATTCGCTTCTGAAGTAACGACCTGCCAAAAGCAACATCCCTCTTGAGCTCTTCTTTCAACCTTACCGAAGTACAAATCTCACCACCGAGCAGTCCCGCCCAGCCCAATCCAGTAGAAATCAGCGGCCCCGCGAAAGCGGGGCCGAGTTGTTTGGGGGGTGTCCTACACCAACTCTGCGAGAGCCTGCTCGACGAGCAGCCGCGCGTCGGCATTGACTCCGAGCCAGCGCACCGCGGCGAGCATTCCATCCGCGGCAGCGAGGATCTTCTGCGGTCCGCATCGCTCACGCAGTTGTGCAAGCTCTTCGCTGCCTGCTGCGGCATCGACGAGGATTCTTCCACCGAGGGCCATCGCGCTCTTCACGTCGTCTTCACCCGCGATGACCGTTGCAGCGGTAAGCAGCGACGCCGACTCGCCTTTCGTCGCGAATTTCAGGAGTGCCGTGACGATGGCTTTGCGAAGCTCTCGATCGATCGTCGTCTCTCCGCCGACGTAGATCTGCTGGCAGCGTGACTTGATCGTTGGCAGCAGCAGGTCGTAGGCGCGCGTGAGCAGCACGAAATACGTATCGCGGGCCGGCTCCTCGAGCGTCTTGAGCATCGCGTTCGAGCCGCCGGCGCTTAGCGCATCGGCCGGATCGATGATGAACACTTTGCCGCGTCCTTCATAGGGACGCATCGCGGCGCCGGCGACGACCTCGCGCACCTGTTCGACGGAGATCATCTTGCGATCGCCGCTCACTTCGACGACGTGCACATCGGGATGCGATCGCTGATCGATGCGGCGGCACGCGGTGCAAGCGTCGCCCGTTGTTCCGTTCAGGCATTCGATGGTCTTCGCAATGCTGATCGCGGTTTCGCGCAGCGCATCGGGCGACGGTCCGTGCAGAATCACCGCATGATGCAGTTCGCCGCGCCGCGCGGTCTCGAGCAGAAGATCGCTTGCCGTCGCGCTCACGCGAACGCCTCGCTCACGCGTTGCGCCACGTCATCCTCGGAACCTGAAGCGTCGATCACGATGTAGCGCTGCGGATCGGCAGCTGCAAGTGCGAGATATCCCTCGCGCACGCGCCGATAGAAGCGAATGTCCTCTGCCTCGAAGCGGAGTTCGTCGCCCCCCCGCCCGCGGGCGCGGCGCAAGCCGGTTTCTTCCCCGATGTCGAAGAGCAGAGTCCTGTGGGGCCGGAGTCCGCCGGTCGCCCCATCGTTGAGGGCACGCAACCGATCGAGATCGATCAACCGTCCGAAGCCTTGATAGGCGAGCGTCGCATCGACGTATCGATCGCAGAGCACGACTCGTCCCGCTTCGAGCGCCGGCTTGATCACCTCGACCACATGCTGATGCCGCGATGCCGCGAAGAGAAACACCTCGGCGAGCGGATCGAGTTTCGAGCTCGCGTCGAGCAGGATTGCACGGATGCGATCGGCGGTCGGCGTACCGCCGGGTTCCTTCGTGATCACCGGATCGGCATAGCGTTTCGCAAGCCGGCGCAGTTGCGTCGTCTTGCCGGAGCCGTCGATCCCTTCGAACGTGATGAACATGTTCATGCCTGCGCCAGCCCGTCGCGCAGCCCGCGGAGGTAGTGCTCGCGCATCAGCGTCTCGAACGTATGATTGTTCGCGAGGAACCGAAAGCGCTCGCCGATGCGTGCGCGGCGGCGCATGCGCGCCAGTTGCTTCTCGCTCGCCGGTTTCCGCGTCTCCAGCTCGTGAACACCAAGGAAGTGACCGAGCTCGGGATGCTTGCCGTAGAAGATGGCGCCCGACTTACCGACGGTGTATTGCCGTTTCGCGAACGAGTCGATGGTCATCGGGTGGTGATGGCGCGTCACCGCTTTCTCGTTGTAGCGGATCTTGAGGCCCTTGTGATCGAGACGATAGGCGAGCTCGATGTCTTCCCACGCCGCCGATGGAAAGGTCGTGTCGAAGGGATGATCGACAAGTAGTTGACGATCGATCGAGATGTTCGACGTGTAGAAGAAATTGTAGGGGATGACGTCGCCGTCCTTGATCAGCTTGTAGCCGAACTGCAGGCCGTAGTCGTTGATGTAGTCCATGAAGGCGGTGACCCGCTCGCCGTGCGGCCAGCCGGTGTAGCCGAGGCACGCCAGCAGCGCGTCGTCATTCGATTCGCGATGGACACGCGCGTGCTCCGCGAGAAAGCGTGGCTCGGGGACGGTGTCATCGCCGATGAAGATTACGAATGTTCCGCTCGCGAGTGACACGCCATGATTGCGTGCGCGGCCCGGGCCGCCGTTCGGCTGCGTGCGGAAGAGGATGCCCTTGCGTTGCGACATCACGCGATCCGTGTCGTCCTTCGAGCCATCGTTGATGACGATGGTCTCGAACTCCGGCGCATCCTGCTGGGCATCGAGCGAATCGAGCACGCGGAGCAACATGTCGAGCCGGTTATAGGTGGGGATGACAACTGAGAAGTAAGGCATGGACGAGTTCAGTCTATCCTTAGCGAAGTGATGAGTGACGAGTGACGAGTGACGAGTGACGAGTGACGAGTGACGAGTGACGAGTGA
>CAZKID010000348.1:0-5950 GCA_964552405.1 uncultured Thermoanaerobaculia bacterium | reverse complement strand
GCAGCGGTCTCCAAAACCGCAGGTTGGGGGTTCGAGCCCCTCTTGGCCTGCCAAACAAAATCAGTCGCCAGTGGTCAGGGGCCGGTAGCGGGAAAGCTGCGTCGGCCTCTGACCTCTGTCGATTGTTGCTTCACGAGTTCAACGGAGAGTACATGGCTGAAGAGAATGCAATCGTAGCGAAACCCAAAGAGTGGGTCGGAAGCGTCAAGCAGTTCTGGGGCGACACGACCACGGAGATGAAGAAGGTTACCTGGCCGAACCGCCAGGAAGTCGTCGGCACGACGGTCGTCGTCATTGGTGCGACGGTGATCTTCGCCACCTTCCTCTGGGGATGCGATGTCGTCTTCTACAAGGCGATCGACTTTCTCTTCACCAAGTTCGGAGCGGGCCTCTAAGTCATGGTCGAATCGGGCCAGAAGCAGTGGTACATCGTCCACACCTACTCCGGCTTCGAGGAGCGGGTGAAGGAGAACCTGTCGCAGCGCATCGATGCCCTGGGCATGCGCGAGAAGTTCGGCGAGATCAAGATCCCAACCGAAACGCTCGTGGAGATGAAGGGGGGCAAGAAGCGCGAAGTGCAGCGCAAGTTCTTCCCCGGCTACATTCTCGTCGAGATGGAAATGTCGGACGACGCGTGGCATCTGGTGAAGAACACACCGAAGGTGACGGGCTTCGTCGGCACCGGCAAGAAGCCGACGCCGCTCACCCCGGAAGAAGTCGATCAGATCCTGACGCAGGTCGTCACGACGAAGGAAAAGCCGAAGCCGAAGCACGTGTACGAGCATGGCGAGCACGTTCGGATCATCGATGGGCCGTTCACGAATTTCACTGGCGTGGTCGAGGAAGTGAATCTCGATCGCAACACCCTCAAGGTCATGGTCACGATCTTCGGTCGCTCCACGCCGGTCGAGCTGGACTTCCTCCAGGTCAACCGGTTCGATCCGAGCGAAGAGGGCGGTGGCGGCGGTGGGACGCCTGCGGCGGCGGGAGCAAAGGGAAGATAAAAGCAAATTAAAAATTTCGAATTAAAAATTAACAATTAAAAACTGGACGATTTTTAATTCTTAATTTGAACTTTGAAATTTTTAATTGGTTTCAGTTAGCGAGTTTAGGAAGAAATCATGGCTAAAAAAGTAACGGGTTATATCAAGCTCCAGATCCCCGCCGGCGCCGCGACTCCGGCTCCTCCCGTCGGTCCGGCCCTCGGCCAGCACGGCGTGAACATCATGGAGTTCTGCAAAACGTTCAACGCGCGTACACAGGGACAGCAGGGACTGATCATTCCCGTGGTCATCACTGTCTATTCCGACCGCTCGTTCACGTTCATCACCAAGACGCCGCCGGCTTCGATCCTTCTGCTCCGCGCCGCAGGCATCCCGAAGGGCTCGGGCGTTCCCAACAAGAACAAGGTCGGCAAGGTGACGAAGAAGCAGGTCGAGGACATCGCCAAGACCAAGCTTCCGGACCTCAACGCCGCTTCACTCGAAGCAGCGATTCGCACCGTCGAGGGCACTGCGCGCTCGATGGGGCTCGAGGTCGTCTAAACGGTTTTCAAGGCGCGGCAGCGTGTTGCTGCCGCAACGATCAACGTAGGAGGTACGGCGAAAGCCGTGCCGCTCGTACTACGGAGGTGAAATGGCCAAACACGGCAAGAAGTATCGTGCAGCGGCCGAGAAGGTAGAGACCCGTCCGTATCAGTTGGACGAAGCGTTCGCTCTGCTCAAGCAGATCGCGTTCGCGAAGTTCAATGAAACGGTCGAGCTCTCGCTGCTTCTCGGTGTCGATCCCAAGCACGCCGATCAGATGGTCCGTGGCACGACCGTGCTCCCGCACGGCACCGGACAATCGAAGAAGGTGCTCGTGATCGCCGCCGCCGGCGACAAGCAGAAGGAAGCCCAGGAAGCTGGTGCTGACATCGTCGGCGGAGACGACATGGTAGAGAAGATCCAGAGTGGCTGGATCGACTACGATGCCGTCATCGCAACGCCCGACATGATGCGTTCGGTCGGTAAGCTCGGAAAGGTCCTCGGTCCCCGCGGACTCATGCCGAACCCCAAGACCGGCACCGTCACGTTCGACGTTGCGAAAGCAATCCAGGAGATCAAGGCTGGTAAGGTGGAGTTCCGCGTCGACAAGACGTCGATCATCCACGTTCCGGTCGGCAAGATCTCATTCTCCGCGGACCAGCTCCGCGACAACGCCTCGAGCATCCTCAACGCGGTGCGCAAGGCAAAGCCGGCTGCGGCGAAAGGGAAGTACGTCCGCACCATCTATATCTCTTCGACCATGAGCCCGTCGATCTCGATCGATCCGGCAGTGGCCGAGGCTAAGGCGGAGTAGGAGGAGCCATGAATCGCGAAGAAAAAGCGGCAGTGATCTCCGAATTCTCCGACGGGATCGGCCAGGCGACCAACGCGTTCCTGATCGACTTCCAGGGCATTACCGTTCCGCAGGTGACCGAACTGCGCAAGCAGGTTCGCGAGTCTGGATCGGACTACGTCGTCGTCAAGAACACCCTTGCTCTGATCGCGGTGAAGGACTCGCCGCTCATTCAGATCAAGGAGCAGTTCACCGGGATGACCGCGGTCGCTTACAACACGACCGACGCGGTTGGCCTGGCGAAAGCGCTGACGAAGTTCGCCAAAGACGTCCCGACCGTGAAGTTCAAGGGTGCGCTGCTCAACGGGCAGATCGTTCCCGCGACCGAGATTCAGAACATCGCATCTCTCCCGTCGCGTGAAGAGCTCGTTGCCAAGCTCCTGTACCTCATGCTTCACCCGATCCGCGGCTTCGTCACCGTGCTGTCGGCGAACATCCGCAACCTTGCGGTGGTCATCGATCAGATTGCGAAACAGAAGACTGAATAGAGATGGCGCGGGCCACAACCCGCTAGAGATTGAACTGAAACAAACTTTTGGAGGCTAAGCAAAATGGCTATTTCAACTGAAGATTTCGTGAAGCAGATCGAGACGATGTCGGTCCTCGATCTTTCGAACCTCGTCAAGGCGCTCGAAGAGCGTTTCGGTGTGTCGGCCGCGGCCGCCGCTCCGATGATGATGGCTGCCCCGGGCGCCGCTGCCGCAGCTCCGGCTGCTGAGGCGCAGACCGAGTTCACCGTCGTCCTCTCCGACGTCGGCGACAAGAAGATCAACGTCATCAAGGCAGTCCGCGAAGTGACGTCGCTCGGCCTGAAGGAAGCGAAGGACCTCGTCGAGGGCGCTCCGCAGACCGTGAAGGAAAACGTCTCCAAGGAAGAGGCCGAGAAGATCAAGAAGGTCTTCGAAGAAGCCGGCGCCAAGGTCACGATCAAGTAACTGGTTTCAACGACGTTCTGGGCGGGGCGAAAGCCTCGCCCGGAATTTGCTGTCTTAGAAGCAAATTAAAAATTGCGAATTTCAAATTGCGAATTAGAAATGGAGCAGCTCGCGGACTCACTGGGAGCTCCATTTCTAATTCGCAATTCTTAATTTCGAATTTCTAATTTCGCTTTTCGAATCTTCGGGTAGAGAGGGGGGGAGCGGCCCTCTCAACAAGTCCCGACCTTCCTGCATGCACCACGTTGGCGTCGCCTGCCGCGTGGCCCTGCCTCGTTAGCCGTCGCCACACCACAACGCAAGGAGTCCACGTAATGAACGGTTCGATGCCCAAACAGGAGCCGGTCCGTCATGACTTCTCGAAGATTCGCAGCTACATGGCGCTGCCGAATCTCATCGATGTCCAGAGAAAGTCATACGAGCGTTTCCTGCAGATGAACCTCCTTCCCGAGGAGCGTGAAGACACAGGACTTCAGTCAGTCTTCACGAGCGTCTTCCCCTTCTCCGATTTCCGGGAGACCTGCTCGCTCGACTTCGTCAAATTCTCGATCGGCAACTGGGAGTGCAAGTGCGGTCAGTTGAAAGGTCTCGAGCATCTGCGCATGACCTGCGCGAACTGCGGCTCGAAGATCATCACCGATCATCCGCACGAAGAGACCGTCGGCTGCCCGAACTGCGGCGTGATCAACAAGAATCGCGTCGAAGTTTGCGACATCTGCGGTAATCCCGTCGACCTGCAGATGAAGTACTCGGTCGAAGAGTGCCAGGAGCGCGGCATGACCTACAGCGTTCCGCTGAAGGTCACCTTCCGCCTCTTCGTCTACGACAAGGATCCGGACACCGGCGTCAAGCACATGCGCGACGCGAAGGAAGAGGAAGTGTTCTTCGGTGACATTCCTCTGATGACGGACAACGGTACGTTCATCATCAATGGCACGGAGCGCGTCATCGTTTCGCAGCTCCACCGTTCGCCCGGCGTCTTCTTCACGAAGGAGTCGGCGCACACCTTCCTTTCGAAGATCATCCCGTACCGCGGCTCCTGGGTGGAGTTCGAGTACGACCAGAAAAACATCCTCTACGTCCGCATCGACCGCAAGCGCAAGTTCCTCGGTTCCGTCTTCCTGCGCGCGCTCGGCCTCACGACGGATGAAGAGATCCTTCGCCAGTTCTACACGCCGATCAAGGCGCACCTCAAGGGCGACAATGTCGAGCTCTCGTTCGACAAGCGCGTCCTCGATCAGGAAGAAGCGAAGGACCGTCACTCGGTCCGCGGCCGCCGCACGGTCCGCACCATCTTCGCCGGCATCAAGCTCGACCAGAAGATGGCCGACCAGCTGACGAAGTCGAACACGGCCTCGGCGAAGGTCGAGTCGAACGCGCTCGACAAGGCCGCGTTCCTCAGCGACGTCGTCGACGTCAACTCCGGCGAGGTCCTCTTCGAAGCGGGCGAGAACGTTCCGGCCGATTGGGCGGGCGTGCTCCGCTCGCATGGTGTCCAAGAAGTCGATGTCATCTTCCCGGAGTGGGATCTCGTCTCCGACATCCTGCTCAACACGGTGCGCAAGGACACCTCGAAGTCGTTCGAGGCGTCGATCATCGAAATCTATCGCCGCATGCGCCCCGGCGATCCTCCGACGCTGGAGTCGGCGAAGGCGCTGTTCGAAGGCATGTTCTTCGATGCACGCAAGTACGACTTCTCGCGCGTCGGCCGCTTCAAGTTCAACATCAAGCTCGATCTCGATTCGCCGGTCACGCAGAAGACGATGACGCCGGAAGATTTCTATGTCGTCATCAACTACCTGCTCCGCCTCCGCAAGGACGTCGGCCGGGTCGACGACATCGATAACCTCGGCAACCGCCGGGTCCGCGCGGTTGGCGAGCTGCTCGAGAACCAGTTCCGCATCGGTCTCGTCCGCATGGAACGCGCGATCAAGGAAAAGATGTCGGTCCATCAGGACATCGACTCCGCGATGCCGCACGACCTGATCAACTCCAAGCCGGTCATCGCCGCGATCAAGGAGTTCTTCGGTTCGTCGCAGCTGTCGCAGTTCATGGACCAGACGAATCCGCTCAGCGAAGTCACTCACAAGCGCCGCCTCTCGGCCCTCGGGCCAGGCGGATTGTCTCGTGAAAGAGCCGGATTCGAAGTCCGCGACGTGCACCCGACGCATTACGGCCGCATCTGCCCGATCGAGACCCCGGAAGGCCCGAACATCGGCCTGATCAACAGCCTGGCGACCTATGCCCGGGTCAACCAGTACGGCTTCATCGAGAGCCCGTACCGGCGGATCGAGAAGGGCCAGGTGACCGACGACGTCGCCTATCTCTCGGCGATGGAGGAGGGCAAGTACACCATCGCCCAGGCCAATGCCGAGCTCGACGCCAAGGGCCGCCTGGTCTCCGACCTGATCAGCTGCCGGCGCGGCGGCGACTTCGTCATGGCCCGGCCCACGGACATCGAGTACATCGACGTGTCGCCCAAGCAGCTGGTCTCGGTCGCCGCGGCGCTCATTCCCTTCCTCGAGAATGACGACGCCAACCGGGCGCTGATGGGCTCCAACATGCAGCGCCAGGCGGTCCCGCTGCTGCGTGCCGAGGCGCCGCTGGTCGGCACCGGCATGGAGGGCACGGTGGCC
>CAZKID010000347.1:0-6012 GCA_964552405.1 uncultured Thermoanaerobaculia bacterium | reverse complement strand
GGAAGTTTTTTTTAACTCCGTTTGTCGGTTTTCCAGGCGACGGATCAGCTTTGGCCCGTAAGATTTCGTTGAAAGCATTGGCATCCGCGTCCGTCTTGATCGTCTTCCACTTCGCCTGCTCCTCGGAGGTCATGAGGAACTGAGCCGGACCCTTCGCAAAGTCCGCGTTTTGCGGAGAGAGCTGCGCGAACGCGCCCACCGCTGCGATCGACATCACGACCGCGATCATTGTTTTCCGCATACTGTCCTATCTCCCTGATTGCGTTGTCCCGAGTTCAAACAGGCTTGACCGCTGCCTATTCCGATGCTCACTGCTGTTCAAAGTTCTCCATCTCGTCGTAGAGCTTGTCCATCTCGGCGTCGATCTCGTCCTGCTTCAAGATGCCATTGCGGACCAGCAAGGCCGCCAGGCTGTGCAGCAGAATCCCGTTCTCGATGATCATCTGCTCGATCTGTTCGTCGTACTCGTCGTCTCCGCCGTCGTCGTTACGATCGATCTCGTCCATGCGACTTCCTCCTGCGCGCGAGGATGTACCACATTTCAGGCAGCAGATGGCAGGCAGCAGACAGCGGGAGGTCAATCGACAACCTGCTGCCCGCTGTCTGCTGCCGTAGAATCCGCTTCCATGAAACGAACAGCCGTGATCATTGTCACCGCTCTCCTTGCGCTCGCGTGCCCGCAGAAGCAGGAAAGCACCACCACCACCGCTCCGCAAAAGAAGGTGATGCATGTCGGCCTTCTCACACCGGGCTCGATCAACGATGCAGGCTGGAACGCGCTCGCCTGGGAAGGTGTCCAACGCATTCAGAAAGAGCTCGGCGCCGAAGTCTCGCATCAGGAAACGAAGACGCCCGCAGAGATCGTCGACGGATTCAAGTCTTACGGGAAGGATCACTACGATCTCGCATTCGGACATGGCTTCGAGTTTCAAGACGCTGCGAAACAGGCTGGCGCGCAGTATCCCAACACGATCTTCATCACGACTTCGGGCAATACTGTCGCGCCCAACGTCGCACCGATGGTCTTCGAGCTCGAGCAGGCCACCTACCTTCTCGGCATCATCGCCGCGCGCGAATCGAAGACGGGAAAGGCCGGCCTCGTCGGCGGCATCAATCTTCCTTCCATCGCGTCGACGTTCCTCGCCTTCAAAGCCGGCGCACAGTCCGTGAATCCGAAGTTCGAAGTGAAAGAGGTCTACACCGGTAACTTCGATGACCTCGGCGCCGCCAAGCTCGCGACCCAGTCGCTCATCAACGCCGGCTGCGATTTCATCTTTCATCAAGCGAACGAAGCGGGCCGCGGCGTCTTCCAGGCCTGCCAGGAGAAGCAGATTCGCTGCTTCGGCTCGAACAAGAATCAGAATGATCTCGCTCCCGATGTGATCGTCGCTTCAGCGGTGCTCGATGTGCCCGGCGCCTTTGTCTCCGTTGCGAAAAAAGTCGAGAGCCATCAGTTCAAACCGGAGATTCAGTACCTCGGGATGAACGAAGGGATCGTCTCGCTCGTCTGGAACGACAAGCTCAAGTCAACCCTCAAACCGGAAACGATCGCCGAAGTCGAAAAAACCGAGCAGGGCATCCGCAGCGGAACGGTGAAGGTACCGCGCGGCTTCTGATGCTGACGCTCCGGCGCATCACGAAACGTTTCGGTGACAATCTCGCCGTCGACGATGTGACGCTGGAGTTGCGCCGTGGTGAGATCCTCGCGCTCGTTGGTGAGAACGGCGCGGGGAAAACCACGCTGATGCGCATTGCCGCCGGCGAGCTCGATGCCTTCGGCGGTGAAATCCAACGCGATGGCGAGCTTGGAATCGTGCACCAACACTTCAAGCTCGTTTCCGACTTCACAATCGCGGAGAACCTTGCGCTGCAAGGCTCGTGGCGTTTCGCCTCGCGTCACGCGCTCGAACGCGAAGCGGAAGCGCTCATCGCAGCGACAGGCATTCGACTCGACGATCCATCGCGCAGAGTCGAGACGCTCTCGGTCGGCGAGAAATCGAAGCTGGAGTTGATCAAAGCCATCTCGAAGAAACCCGAGGTGCTCATCCTCGACGAGCCGACCTCGGTGCTCACACCGCAGGAGTCCGCCGAGCTGTTTGATGTGATGCGCAAGCTCGCGAGCGAAGGGACTGCGGTCGTCTTCATCAGTCACAAACTCCCCGAGGTGCTCGAAGTCGCGCAGCGCATCGTGGTGATGCGCGGCGGAAAAATCGTTGCGGAAACGCAGGCACATGGGATGACGCCCACCGATCTCGCGAACGCAATGGTTGGCACCGGCACGAGGGGATCGGACATCTCGTCCGCTCGTCCCACGCGCACAGGCGAGATCGTCGCAATCGTCGGTGTCACCGGCAACGGCCAGACAGCCCTGGCAGAAAACTTCCGAAGAGACAATCCCGGCGCGGGCCTCATCCCCGAAGACCGCACGCGCGATGGCATCGTCGCCGGAATGTCGATCGCAGAAAATTTGGCTCTCAAGTCAACGCAATGGAACTCGCGGGAGGCTGCACGCGAAGCGCGAGCACAGATCGAGCGCTACTCGATCCGCGCCACAGGTCCGAAGCAGGACGCCGGCGCGCTCTCTGGCGGCAATCAACAGAAAGTGATCCTCGCGCGCGAGCTCGAGCGCAAACCGAAGAAGATTCTCGCGGCGGAGCCGACGCGCGGGCTCGATATCGAGGCAACCGCATTCGTCCATGCCCAACTACGCGCTGCAGCAGACGACGGCGCGTCGATCCTGCTCATCACGTCGGATCTCGACGAGGCATTCGCGCTCGCCGACGTCATTCAGGTGATCTATCGCGGAAGACTTTCCGAGCGGCTCACACCAGCGGAAGCGCTTGAGCGTGCCGGCTCGCTGATGGCTGGCGTCGCATGAGGCAGTTGGCGGCCGCCATCGCCGCGATCGCGCTCCTGTCGCTTTGCGCGCTGGCGGTAGGACACTCCCCCGTCGAGCTGCTGAAGATTCTGGTGAGCGGCTCGATTGGATCGCGATTCGCGATCGAAGGGACGCTGCTCAAGTCGGTGCCGCTGCTCCTCACGGGACTCAGCGTCGCAATCGCCTTTCGCGCGGGAGTGTGGAACATCGGCGGCGAAGGGCAGTTCATCACCGGCGCGATCGCGGCGCTCGCGGCCTCGCGCTTCGGAGTCGTGCCGGCGATTCTCGCGGCGATACTGGCCGGCGCGGCCTGGGCCTCGATCGCCACGGCGATGCGCTTGTGGCGCAACGCGCCGGAAGTCCTCACCACCATTCTTCTCAACTTCACGGCAATTCATCTTCTCGGCTGGTGCGTCAACGGGCCGCTGCAGGAACGCGGCGCGCAATATCCGCAATCGGATCTCGCCGGAACATCCCTGCCGGCCGCGGGTGAGTTACACGCGGGTGTCCTGCTTGCGATTGGCGCATGCATCGCCGCATGGTTCCTGCTCTATCGAACCGCGGAGGGACTGCGGCTGCGTGCGACGGGGCTGAACGCGCGCGCTGCAGCGTGGGCGGGTATCGACGTGAACGCCCAACTCGTCCGTGCGATGGCGATCAGCGGAGGACTCGCAGGCCTCGCGGGTGGAATTGAGCTGCTCGGCACGACGCACAGGCTCTTCGAGCGATTCGCCGCCGGCTACGGATATTCGGGAATCGCGGTTGCGCTCCTCGCGCAACTGCATCCGCTCGGAACGATCGCGTCGGCTCTGTTCTTCGGGGCGCTTGCGACAGGCGCCGGCGAGTTGCAACGGACCGCGGGGATCTCGTCGAACATCGCCGTCTTCGGTCAGGCGATCGTCATTCTTCTGCTGATTCTCTTCGGGAGCTGGCGCAGGCGTGATTGACGTTCTTCTGCACGCACTGCCGATCGCGATCGTCGCCTCCACTCCGCTCCTGCTCGCGGTGGAAGGTGAGCTCGTCGTGCAACGCGCCGGAATGATCAACCTGGGCATCGAAGGGATGATGCTCGTCGCGGCAATGACAGGAGTCATCGGCCAGCAGCTCACGCACAACGCCGCGGCAGGGTTCGCCGCAGGCGTTGCCGGAGCGCTCCTGATCGCGGCGCTGTTCGGTGTCTTCGCGATCCGCTATCGCGCGGATCAGATCGTGACGGGAACGGCCGTCAATCTGCTCGCTCTCGGTGCGACAGGCTTCGCGTACCAGGCGCTTCGCAGCGGCACGCTCTTCTTCGTCGCGCCAATGAGTCAGGTGGTGCAACGGCTGGTTGTGCTGTGCGCCTGGATCGTGTTTCCGATCGCGCTGGCACTGCTGCTCTGGATGACGCGCTTCGGCCTTCGCCTCCGCGCCTCGGGCGAGAATCCCGAGGTGCTCGACCAGGTCGAGCGCTATCGCTGGAGTGCACTCGCAATCGAAGCTGCGCTCGCCGGAATCGGCGGCGCGTTTCTCTCGCTCGCCCTCTCCAGTGGGTTCGCGGAGAACATGACGGCAGGGCGCGGCTTCATCGCGCTGTCGATCGTGATCTTCGGCCGCTGGAAATTGCGCGGTGCAATCGCCGGCACGGCACTCTTCGGTATCACAGCCGCGCTGCAATACACGCTGCAGGCGATGAACATCGGCCTGCCGTTCCACCTGCTGCTCGCGCTGCCCTATGTGGTGACACTGCTGATTCTGTGCGGCATTGCAGGGAAAGTAAGGGCGCCGGAAGCGTTAGGAAAGCGAAATTGAAAATTGAATTTTCCATTTCACTTACCGCCCCCACGCCCCCAGCTCGTCCCACACGCTCGGCAAGCGAGCCTCGCCCACCACTCGCTGCTCCGTTTCACGCTTCGACGTCGCGAGCACGCCTGCAATCAGCGGCACGATCTCCGGCATCACCGTATGCATCGGATGCTCCTCGAGGAACTTCGTCGACACGAGTCCCTCGCGGAACGCGGGATGGGTCACGACGCGGCGCAGCCATGACACATTCGTCTTCGTGCCGAGGATGACGTAGTCGCGCAGCGCGCGATCGAGACGATCGATGCAGTGCTCGCGATCATCCGCGAAACAAATCAGCTTGGCGAGCATCGGGTCGAACTTCACGCCGATCTCGCTCCCCTGCATCACGCCTGCATCGACGCGAACGCCGGGGCCCGACGGCTCGCTGTAATACGCGATCGTGCCGCTCTGCGGCAGAAAGCGATCATCGGGATCTTCCGCGTAGATGCGCACTTCGATCGCGTGACCGCGCTGGCGCAGCTGATCCTGGGTCCAGGGCATCACGTCGCTCGAAGCAAGCTGAATCTGCGCGCGCACGAGGTCGATGCCGAGCACTTGTTCAGTCACGGGATGCTCGACCTGAAGCCGCGTATTCATCTCGAGGAAATAGAACTCACCCTCCGGCGTGACGATGAACTCGACCGTGCCGGCATTGCGATAGTCGACACCCTGCGCGGCGGCGATCGCCGCCTTCGCCATCCGTTGACGCAAATCCTCGGAGTAACGCGGGGCAGGCGACTCCTCGACGACCTTCTGATGCCGGCGCTGGATCGAACAGTCGCGCTCGAAGAGGTGCAGCACGTTGCCCCGGCCGTCGCCGAAGACCTGGAACTCGACGTGGCGCGGCTCTTCGATGTAGCGCTCGAGCAGGAGGCGCGCATCACCGAATGCCTTGAGTGCCTCGCGCTGCGCCGACTCGATCGCGGCTTGCAGCTCGCTGGCCGCGCGGACGATCTTCATTCCCTTGCCGCCGCCTCCCGCGCTTGCCTTCACGAGGAGCGGAAAGCCGATGTTCGCAGCCTCCGCGGTCAAGACTTCGAGCGATTGATCTTCACCGTCATAGCCCGGCACGACTGGCACGCCGAGCCGCTGCATCAAGCGACGCGACTCCGCCTTGGAGCCCATCGCGGAGATCGATTGGGCCCGCGGACCGACGAACGTAATGCCGGCCTCTTCGCACGCGGCGGAGAGCTCCGCGCGCCCGGAGAGAAATCCATAGCCGGGCAGCAGAGCCTCGGCACCCGCTTTTCGCCCCACACAGATCGCTTTCCCGACACTTAGAAACGTATCCCTCCCCACCACCCCACCGAGAG
>CAZKID010000346.1:0-6044 GCA_964552405.1 uncultured Thermoanaerobaculia bacterium | reverse complement strand
GGTTGGGCGGCGCGGGTCCGGCAAACGATTTCGGGGGGGGGGTACGCATCCCGGAGCGGCGCGGTCGCCGTGGGAGAGCGGCGCGACGAGCCGCGCGAGGGCGTCGCGCTCACCAACCCCAAGCGCACACCGGCCGCGTGTGCTTCGCGCGTGATCACCGGCCAGACGTCGAGCTTCGAGAAGACGAGCGCCGTGGGTCGGAGCGCGTCGAGCGCGCAGCGCGCGTCGCCGGACGTGTCGAACGGCAGGTAGTCGCGGAAATCGACGTCGAGATCACGCGCGAAGGCGAGCGCGCTCGGCGAGAAATGCGTGAACGCGAGCTGCACATCGGGACGTCGGGATCGTGCGAGCTCGAGGATCGGACGCGCCTGAAGCCCTTCGCCAACGGATGGCGCGTGCATCCACAGCAACGGTCGCGCGGAGTCGCGGCTCGCGTGGCCCCACTCACGGTAACGCTCACGGATGCCGTGGCGTGCGCGGAGGGAGCGTACGGCATTGCCGCTCGCCGACAACGCAAGCGCACCATAGACGTGGTTATAGCCGTGCTGCGGATAGTCCGCGTCCGCGCGCGTGATGCCCGGAGGTCCGGACGTGACGACACTGCCGGTGATCGTCGTCATCGTCACCGTCTGGATGGTCTCCACCTGCGTGACCTGCGCCTCGACGGGCAACGTACTGTGCTGGCCCATCACGATGTACGTCGAGTAACTTTTCTTCGGATAGCCACGCGCGGTTTTCACGACCTCGCCGGGCCCATCATTGATCGGATACGTGTCTTGACCGATGAAGCCGTACTGGGTGCGCCATGTGAGACGCGCGTTGTTGCTCGAGACGCCGACACCGACTGAATCCGCATTGGCCTGATAGGGCCAGTCGTCCTGCCACGGCATCGAGTACCCGTTGCCCGCATTGCCGTGGGCCGAGGTCCAGGTCCAGAACGGAGTGACGTCGTGCACGAGCGGGCCGCGCGCGCCCGCGGCATCCTGAATCGTGAAGCTCTGCGTCTGCACGATGCCCATCGTGGCGTCGCGGTTGTACGCAGGTCCCGCGCCGAGCGGACCGTTCAGCCACTCTTTGATGTAGGGAACGATGTTCGGCTGCGTCCAGTCCCACGTGCTGTCGAGTTTGACCGGGGCGCTGGTCGTCGTGAACTTGTAGTGATCGCCCCATGCAGTGCCGTCGATGGCCTGGATTCCCTCGCCATCGATGTTGAATTCACCATATGGCGCGCGCGAGTCGTCGTAGAACGTTCCGGCCGCAACGGCTGGCGAGGCGAGATCGACGTCGTAGTTGATCGCGTACAGCGGATTGTCGCGGCCGGTCATGAAGAGCCAGTCGATCGTCACCGGAATCGTGTGCGATCCCGAGTTGTAGGTCGAGCAGTTGCGAGGATAGTCCTGCGTGAAACGGAAGATGGCGTGATGCCGCCCTTCGAACACGCGCGACCAGTGTCCCGCGTAGTAACCGCCGAGCGGAGAATCATCGCCCACGCAATTGCCGGCTGCCGAGTGACAGACGACGTAGCCAAAGCCGGTGTATCCCGAGTTCCCGTACGTCGTGACCGTCAGCACGCGTGTCGCGCCGTTGCTCAGCTGATAGCGAAACTCGCGGAGCGTTCCGCCCTGCGGCACTGCCCCATCGGGACCGGGCGCCGTGTCATTGTGTGCGAGCACGGCGACGCGCGGATGATTGCTGCTGTCCTGCCACGTGAAGCGATCGCTCAGCATCGAGGCGACCGTCACGTCGTGCTCGATCGTCATCGCACTCGACGACGGCGATCCGCTCTGTCCGAGGGTCACGTCATCGATGTAGATTTCTTCGCCGGCGTTGGCGGCCCCACTGCTGGCCCATTGCAGATCGATGCGGTCGAAGCTGCCGTTGTAGGAGAGCGGCGCCTGCGTGAGATTAACGATCGCCTGCACCCACTGACCGCTCAACATGGCGCCGCCGCTGATATACGAGTCGAGCGAACCGCTGGCGACGATGTTGTTGTCGCCGTTCTGCAGGTCGACCGTGAGGTGCTGATTCGCCGCTCCTGCGCGCACCCAGAGTCTCAGCACGGGATACGAGGCGGCGCTGAACGTGCCCGAAGGATGAGCGAACGAAACCGCGTTGAAGTTGTCGCCGAGAAATGAAATCGACTTGGTGCCGCTGTGGAACTGCGTGCCGCTCCCGAAGTTGCTGCTTGCCATCGGGTAGGAGTAATTCGCGAAGCTGTTCTGCAGCGCGTCGTCGTAGACGGTGATGGTCTGCGCGCGCGCTACACTGGACAACAAGACGAACGAGATGAGGACAGCGCGAGCCGCGGTCCAAGGGTTCATGAAGGATTCCTCAGTGGGTCAACGTATAGCACGAATCACGGCACTCGCAGCGAGCGCGGCCGTCGTCGCACTCACGTCTCTCGCGGAGACACCGCGCGATCTTCCTTCGCTGGTCGTGCGCTGGCGGCATCCCGGTCCGATCGATGCGCAGCTGTTGTCGGGCGATCGCCTCTACATCGCCGGCGGCACCACCGTCACCGCGCTCGACACTCACGATGGTCATGAGCTGTGGAAGGCGGAACACCTTGGCGATGAGAATTCCAAACTCGAGCTCTCGCTCGCCGGCGACACGCTGCTCGTCAACGAGGGAAACCAGGTCAGCCTCCTGCATGTGAACGACGGGACGCGGTACGCCACGTCCAGGGCAGAACAGATCATCTCCCCGGTCCTCGGCGACATTGCGATCGATAACGTCGGAGATACGCATCGTCTTTTCCGCATTTCACTCAAAGATGGATCGCGACAGCCCGAGGTCGTGATCAACGAGTGGATCCAGAACGCGGTGAACGTGGACGGCATCATTGCACTCATCGTCACGACTCGCAGCGAACCCCGAGTGCAGAGTTTCGTTCAGGGCTATGACGCCGCCACTCTGGAGAAGCGCTGGGAGATTCCGATCCATGACGAGTACACGATCGATTTCGAGAAACTCGGCGATCGGCTCTGTATCCACCGCGGCGATTCGTTCCTTCCGCTGAATCTCCGCGACGGCAGTCTCGGACCACCACTGCCGAAGAAAGGCGAGACGGACGTATCGATGGATCTCCCATGGGATCTCGACGTCCTCTCGATGTCGGACGACCGCACGAGCTCGACGATCCGCCGCAACAATGCAGCGGACGGTGCGCCGGTCTGGACGCGAAAACTTCCGTGCACTCCGAAGAACACGCTCATGCTGGGGTCAACGCTTTTCATCGATTGCGAGCGCGGCGGCGGCCGCGACCTCTTCCTCTTTCTCGATTGGAAAACGGGCGTCATTCAAAAACAGCTGTATGGGCTCGCGGAAGTCGACGCGATCGACGACGGCGGAGAAACGCTCTACGTCCGCACCGATGAGGAGCTCGTCGCAATCTCCGCGAGCGAGTCCGGTCCGCCGGAGAGCAAGCTCGCCGGCGTTCGCTCCGAAGTGCATCGCATTCTCGCGAAGACCTCGGGCGACGAGACGGCGATCGGCCGCGGCGATCCGATTCGCAATCGCATCGCCGAGCTCGAGACGCTAGGTCCCCCCGCGCTGCCGTACATCGTGGAAGAGATTCCGTCGCTCGGCACGACGTCGCTGATCGCAGCCGCAGAGGTCTGCATCAAAGCGGACTACAAACCCGCGGCCGATTCATTCGCGAAGCGCCTCGGCGCAACGCTCGAGCAGCCGAAGCTGGGATGGCCGCGCTGGAAGCCGCAATACGTCCTCACCGACGCTCTCGCCCACCTCGGCAACGCGTCGCACGTTCCTCTTCTCGAATCGATCGTCAGCGACTCGAGCCGCGACGAAGAGACCCGGCGCAAAGCGTTCGGCGCGCTTGCAACACTCGGGGCGAAGCATGCTCTTCGCGCATTGATCGCGGAGCAGCGAAAGAAACCGCATGGAGTATGGAGTGCGCCAACAATCGAACCGTTCGCGTCGCTGATCGGAAAGACTCCCGACAAGGCCGCGCTCGAAAAAAATCTCGAGGAACAGTTCCGCTGGATCCAGGCCGCGCAGGCGCTCCGCCTCGGGCCATATGTCGTCTTTCACGAGAGCTGGATCACAGCGAATGATGTCTGGATCGTGAAGGCGGGCGATGACGGCAAGCAGATCGGAGCGACGGCGTATCTCGGCTCACTGCCGGGAATTCGCGGAGTGAGACTCGATCTCGATGAGCCGCGCGCGCTCGAAGGGCGCATCACAGGCAATCGGGTCGAAGTCTGGCTGCGCGGTCATTCGCAGACGAAGCTGCGCGCGCGCATCAGCGACGACGATTCGCGCGAGATCCCTGCGAACGTCGCAGAATTGCTGGGCACCGGCAAGTTTCAAGCAGCGGCGGAGAGCGATGATGCCGCATCGGCAGCGATCAATCAGTTCTTCATGTTCATGAACAGCGCCGCTCCCGCGGTCATCGTGAGCGACACACTGCACGAATGGTGGGGCTACCGCGGATCCACGATCACGCTGCCAGCTCGCGATGCCGAGGCGATGCAGCAGAGGCTCGGATACGACGGACTCCCGTACGTGCACTTGCACGAGGTGTCGTCGAACGCGAACACGGCTCGTTTCAATTTGACGATCTACCGGGGGCCGCTGAGCGCGGTGTTCTATGACATCTCGATGAAAAAGCTGGGTGACGAGTGGTTCATGGAGGACGTGGAGCTCAGCGGAGTCTCGTAAGGTTCACTCGAAGTGAAACGACGCGAGCACTTCGGGGAGTTCGCCCTTCTTCCCCAGATCCTCTGCCGTCTTGAGCTCGGGACTCGCGGTGGTTCCGGTCAACAGCAGCGCGACACCTTTCTTTGCATCGGGAGTCGGAAGGATGATCGCGCGGAAGTAGACTTCGAGCTCTCCCGCGCTCGCAGCGAACACGCCTTCGTAACCCTCATAGGAGCCGATCGCGGTCTTTCCTTCGCTGACCTTGCGCAGACCCTGAAACTGTCCGGCGAACTGACTCTGGATCTGCGCGATCAATTGCGGATAGAGCAGTTCGTTCCCTTCCCTGCTGCCCGCGGTCTGGAAATAGCCGACGTTGATGCCTTCCCACGTCTTCCCGTCGACGGTGTGGTCGACGGAGAGAAAGTTCGGACCGTCAGGCTCGTCCGGCTTGCGATGCCACGAGCTCGGGTACTGCAGTTCGAACCCGGCATAGTTCTCGGCGAGCGGACCACTGCGGCCATCGCGTGTGTTGTGGTACGTGACCATGTCGCCGGCGCTCTTGTGATGATGCGAGAACCAGAACGCTGCGCCGAAGAGAATCATCGACAGAATGAAACTTGCGCAGCCGCAGCCTGCGAGGATGAAGGGAGTTTTCTTTCCGGGCATCGTCAGACCTGATAGGTGAAGCGCGCAATGTCCTGGCTGATGATGAGCGTGTCGCCGGGCGAAAGCTTCGTTTGCGTGATCGCGGCGTCAGGAGCATTGAGAAACGTACCGTTCGTCGAGCCCTGATCGATCGCCATCACCACGCCATCCTTCACGCCGATCCAGACGTGGCGCTTCGACACGCTGGGCGATTCGATGACGACCTGCGACATCGTCCCGTCGCGGCCGATGTAGAAGCCCGCGGCATCAATCGGAAACGAACGGCCGGCAAGAGGTCCCGTCGCCGCGAGCAGAGCGCCGAACGACTGACGCCGCGTGTCGAGCACGACGGTCGCGTCACCTGCCGGCGCGGCCGGTGGTGGTGGTGCAGCGGGTGGTTGGGGTGGTGCAGCCGGACGTTGAGGAACCGACTGCTGCGGCTGGCTGCGTTTGCGCGCCATGAAGAAGACGATCACGGCGGCGATGAACAGCACGAACGCCAGCAGGAGAAACAACACTCCGCCGGCGATGAGCAACGTCTTCATGTAGTGGCCCCCTCGCTACGACCCATGATCAATGATAGCGGAGTCGTTCGCGCGACCACCATGACCCCTCATCACGGAGATAGAAGCAGAATGCAGAATGCAGAATCTGGACCTTGCGAGTGGCGAATCGGCACTGAGCGCCCGTTTTACGAACATGACAGCGAATCTGGCGATGCCTAGTTCCTTCTCCCC
>CAZKID010000345.1:5634-6071 GCA_964552405.1 uncultured Thermoanaerobaculia bacterium | reverse complement strand
CCACGCTGCCGAAGCGTTTGGCTACTTCCAGCTCATGCTGCGGCTTCTGATCGCGGATGTCCTCTGCGCTGTAGAACGTCGAGAAGTGCCTGCCGATGATCTCTTCCTGCGTGTAGCCTTTGATGCGCTGCGCGCCCGCGTTCCAGGTCGTGACGTTGCCGTTCGGATCGAGGAGGAAGATCGCGTACTCCTTCACCGCGGCGACGAGCAGGCGAAAGAACTCCTCGCTGCGGCGCAGGGTTTCTTCACTTTCGCGGCGCCGGGTCAGGTCTCGCGTGATCTTGGCGAAACCTCGCAGCTCGCCATCCTCATCGCGGAGTGCCGTGATGACCGTGTTGACCCAGAAGAGCGAGCCGTCCTTCTTCCTTCGCCAGCCTTCGTCCTCGACTCGCCCTTCGCCGCGCGCCGTCGTCAATGTGCGATCCGGCCTTCCTCTC
>CAZKID010000345.1:0-5624 GCA_964552405.1 uncultured Thermoanaerobaculia bacterium | reverse complement strand
CCCCTGCCTCGCCCTTCCGCGCAGCCGTTTGTATATGTGGTATCCGGCTTTCCGCTCTCGATGACCTCTGGTCGATAGATCAGTGAGAAGTGATGTCCGACCGCCTCGTCTGCGTCATATCCCGTGATGTCTTTCGCGCCGCGATTCCAGGACAGGATCTCGCCGCTCGGACTGAGCAGCAGCATGGCGTAGTCGCGCACTGAATCGACGAGCAGCGCGAAATCATCCGCCTTCACTCTGTGGCGTATTGGATCCATGCCCACGGTACGAGAACGGACCTTGCACGATCCGCGCCGCAGACTCCGTTCGGATATGCTCGGGCGCATGCAAGCGAAAAAAGGCGACACGGTCTCCGTGCACTACAAGGGAACTCTCGATGACGGCAGCATCTTCGACTCCTCGGAGGATGGCGATCCAATTTCTTTCACACTTGGCGATGGCCAGGTCATCCCCGGCTTCGAGACAGCGATCGAAGGGATGAACGTCGGCGACGAGAAGAAACAGCGGATCGACGCGGAGAACGCCTACGGAGAGCATCGCGAAGATCTCGTGTTTCGCGTGCCCCGTGAACAGATGCCGGACGGATCCGAGATCGAAATCGGCGACATGCTGCGCCTCGGTTTTCCCGATGGAGGGTCTGCCGCGGTGCGAGTCGTAAACATGGATGACGAGTCGCTGACCCTCGATGCGAATCATCCTCTGGCGGGGAAAGACCTCACCTTCGAATTGCGCCTCGTCGGGATTCAATAGAAGCGGACTCGCGTGTCATTCACCTCAGACCCTTACTTCACCGTTCTCGCTCACGACAAGTTTCGCGGAGCGACTCTCTCGCCGCAGGCGGACGAGGAGTTCTTTGCCACAGGCGAGACGCATGTCGCTCATTTGCTCCATCGTCTCGTTCCGTTGAGACCGGAGAGCATTCTCGAATTCGGATGTGGACCGGGGCGGCTCGCGATCCCCTTCGCGAAGCGCGCGAAGACGACGGCGGTCGATCTCGATCCTGAAATGCTGGCGCTGGCGCGCGCGAATGCCGAACGGCACGGCGCGCATGGCATCCGCTTCCAAACGCCGGACGAGCTCCGCCGCAGCGATGAGCGCTTCAATCTCGTCAATGCGTTTCTCGTTCTGCAACGCATGCCGCAGGATGAAGGTCTCGAGATCCTGCGCCTCCTCATTTCGCGGATCGCGGGCGTCGGTGTTTTTCAGCTTCCCGTGCACCGCGAGCTCGATCTCGTGCGGCGCGCGGTGAATGTCGTTCGCCACAAGCCGCCGTACATCTATTCGCTGCATGACGTGCTCGCGGTCGTTGGTGAATGCTCGGTGGTTCCGGAACGCTGGGGCGATCTCGACGTCGTCACGTTGTTCGTCCATCGTGCCGCGCCCGAACCGGAGCAAACCATCGAAGAAGCGCAGGAAGAGTTGCCGCGCGATTTCATCGACGTCCGCACGTTGATCGCCGAGCGCTCGATCGAGCAACTCAACGAAACCGCCGAGCAGTACTTCGCATCGAGAACGGACTGGACCGGCTTCCTCGCGAAGCCGTTCAACGCGATCGATGACGCTCCCAAGATCCTCACGAACGTCGGCGTGGTCCTTCCCGGACTGCGGCTCTTTCCCGGAGCACGCGTGCTCGAATTCGGCGCGGGCACCGGCTGGCTCTCGCACCGCCTCGCGCAACTTGGATGCGAGACGACGCTCCTCGATGTCTCGCCGACCGCGCTGCGCATTGCGCGCGAGCTGTTCGAGAAGCATCCGCTTTTTGGCGAGAGTGCGAAGCCGCGCTTCCTCGTCTACGACGGCAGGCATATCGATCTGCCCGATGCCAGCATCGATCGCATCGTCTGCTTCGACGCGTTCCATCACTCTCCGAATCCCGAAGATGTGATCCGCGAATTCGCACGCGTGCTTGCGCCGGGAGGCATCGCCGGATTTGTCGAGCCTGGGCCGGAACATTCACGCACGGCACAGTCGCAATCGGAGATGCGGCTCTACAACGTCGTCGAGAACGACATCCACATTCACGCCTTGTGGGACGCCGCGCGCAGCGCAGGCTTCGAGGACCTCCGGCTGGCGGCGTTCACCGGTGCACCGCTCTACATGAGCCTGGACAAGTATGAGGAGTTGCTCGATGGCGGCGCGGCGCTGAGCCATTTCGCGCAGACCTCGCGCGCCTTCCTGCACAACTGCCGCACGTTTTTTCTCTACAAGGGGAACGCCGACGCGATCGACAGCCGCATCCGCGAAGGATTGTCCTGCGCAATCGAGATTCTCGAGCAGAGCGGACGGCAGTTGCGCGTCAGAGTCACGA
Source organism: uncultured Thermoanaerobaculia bacterium (assembly GCA_964552405.1). GTDB lineage: Bacteria > Acidobacteriota > Thermoanaerobaculia > Gp7-AA8 > Gp7-AA8 > JAJPHC01. The sequence goes on along the minus strand of CAZKID010000345.1, from coordinate 3,316 downwards.
ATGATGGCCGCGCAGTGTGGCTGCCGTCGGATGCCGGAATCGGTGCGGTGTATCTCGCCGCACATCTGTTGACCGTCGATGGCCTTCCGCTCGTCAACGATTTTCACTGGCAGAAACTGCCGCGCGCGCTGCAGCCCTACGAATCGATCGAAATCTCATTCGAATTGCCACCGCCGCCGGATGCCGGCGAGTATGTGGCGGAGCTCGATTGCGTTGCGGATAAGGTCTCGTGGTTCGCAGAAGTGAAACCCACGGCAGTGCGAGTTCACTTGTCGTGAAGTCCTGTGGGGCGACAGGCGCCCTCGCCTGTCGGCTCGGTGCACAGGCGAGGGCGCCCGTGCCCCCACATCCGGTCTCGTTTTTGCGTACGAAACCACGCGAATGGCAACGACCGCGAATATCATTCCTGACGTGGTGCCGCATTCGCTCTTCTCCGACTGGGACCTTCACCTCTTCAACGAAGGCACGCACGTCAAGCTGTGGGAGAAACTCGGCGCGCACATTCTTCCTGGCGGCGTGATGTTCGCGGTGTGGGCGCCGAACGCGCAGCGCGTCAGCGTCATCGGTGACTTCAACGACTGGAACTACGACGCGCACCCGCTGGAGCCGCACGAGCACTCCGGCATCTGGGAAGGCTTCATCCCCGACCTGGGCAAGGGGACGCTGTACAAGTACCACATCGTCTCGAGGTTCAACGGCTATCGGGTCGACAAAGCGGATCCCTTCGGGTTTCGTCACGAGACGCCGCCGCAGACCGCGTCCGTCGTCTGGGATCTCGCGTACGAGTGGAACGATTGGGAGTGGCTGCGTCATCGCAAGGAGCACAACGGCTTTCACGCGCCGATGTCGCTTTACGAAGTGCATCCCGGCTCGTGGCGCCGCAACGAAGACGGCGAGTTCCTCAACTATCGAGAGCTGGCCGAAGAGCTCGCGGCGTACGTGAAGAAGATGAACTTCACGCACATCGAGCTGATGCCGGTGATGGAGCATCCGTTCTACGGTTCCTGGGGTTATCAGGGCACGGGCTACTTCGCGCCGACGAGCCGCTACGGCACGCCGCAGGATCTCAAGTACTTCGTCGATCACATGCATCAGGAAGGAATCGGCGTCATCCTCGATTGGGTGCCGTCGCACTTCCCCTCCGACGAGCATGGCCTCTCGTATTTCGATGGGACGCATCTGTTCGAGCACGAAGATCCGCGCAAGGGATTTCATCCCGACTGGCAATCGCTGATCTTCAACTATGGACGCCGCGAGGTCTGCTCGTTCCTCTACTCGAGCGCGATCTACTGGCTCGACGAATATCACGCCGACGGTTTGCGCGTCGACGCCGTCGCCTCGATGCTCTATCTCGATTACTCGCGCAAGCATGGCGAGTGGGTGCCGAATCAGTTCGGCGGACGGGAGAATCTCGAGTCGATTGCGTTCCTGCGGCGGCTCAACGAAGACGTCTACAAGCATCATCCCGACGTGCAGGTGATCGCCGAGGAATCGACGGCGTGGCCGATGGTCTCGCGTCCGACGTACATCGGCGGTCTCGGCTTCGGTCTGAAGTGGGACATGGGGTGGATGCACGACACGCTCAACTACTTCTCGAAGGATCCGATCCACCGCCGCTTCCATCACAACGCGCTGACGTTCCGGATGATGTATGCGTTCAGCGAGAACTTCGTGCTGCCGCTCTCGCACGACGAAGTCGTGCACGGCAAGGGCTCGCTCATTCGCAAGATGGCGGGCGATGCGTGGCAGAAGTTCGCGAACCTGCGGCTGCTCTATGCGCACATGTATTCGCAGCCGGGCAAGAAGCTGCTGTTCATGGGCGCCGAGCTGGCGCAGATCCGCGAGTGGAATCACGATGCGCAACTCGACTGGGACTTACTGGAAGAGCCGCGGCACGCGCAGCTGCAACGCTGGGTTGAGGACCTCAACAAGTTCTATCGCGACGTTGCGCCGATGCACGAGCTCGATCTCGAACCGAAGGGCTTCGAGTGGATCGATTGCTGCGATACGGAGAACAACATCATCAGTCTGCTGCGGTTCGGGCGCACCGAGGATGTGATCGTGGCGGCGGTGCTGAACTTCACGCCGATTGCGCGGCACAACTACCAGATCGGTGTGCCGCGCGGCGGTCTGTGGCACGAGGCACTCAACAGCGATGCCGGGATGTACGGCGGCAGCGGACAGGGGAACATGGGCGGACTCGAGGCCGCGCCGATTCCGCTGCACGCGCGGCCGTGGTCTCTCACGCTGACCGTGCCTCCGCTGTCCGCGGTGTTCTTCGTAAGCGAGCTCGTGCAGGCTGAATCCGAATCGTGAAGCATCTCGGCGCGCGATTGCTCGACGATGGGCGCTGCGAGTTCCGCGTCTGGGCTCCGCTGCATCAAAACGTTAGCCTGAAGGTGTGGAGTGCGGACGCCTCGTCGGCACATCGCCTGATTGACCTCGCACCCAACGGCGGCTATCACGAAGCCGTCGTCGAAGACGTGCGCGAAGGGATGCGCTACGCCTGGGTGCTCAATGGCCGCGAGCGCCCCGACCCCGCATCGCGCTCGCAGCCCGAGGGTGTTCACGCGGCGAGCGCAGTCGTCGGATCCGGCTTCGAGTGGCACGACGCCGCGTGGCGCGGCCTCCCGCTCGAAGAGCACGTCATCTACGAGCTGCACGTGGGCACGTTCACGGCGCAGGGAACGTTCGACTCCGCGATCGAGCGCCTCGATGATCTGAAGGAGCTCGGTATCACCGCGGTGGAGCTGCTGCCGATCGGGCAATTCCCCGGCTCGCGCAACTGGGGCTATGACGGCGTGTACATCGGCGCCGCGCAGCACTCGTATGGCGGCGCGCGCGGGCTCAAGCGGTTCGTCGATGCGTGTCATGCGCGCGGCCTCGCCGTGCTGCTCGACGTCGTCTACAACCATCTCGGCCCCGAGGGGAACTATCTGAGTGAGTTCGGGCCGTACTTCACGGATCGCTACAAGACGCCGTGGGGACTGGCGGTCAATTTCGACGGCCCGCACAGCGATCACGTGCGCTGGTTCTTCCTGCACAACGCGCTGCAGTGGGTCGGGGAGTTTCACATCGACGGCTTGCGTGTCGATGCCGTCCATGCGATTCGTGATCACACGGCCGAACCGTTCCTGCAGCATCTGACGACGGCGGTGCGCGAGTGCAGCGAAACGTTAGGCCGTGCCGTCTGGACCTTCGCCGAGAGCAATCTCAACGATCCGCGCGTCATCGCGCCGAGCGAGCGGTTCGGGCTCGGCTTCGACTCCCAGTGGAACGATGACTATCACCATTCGCTGCATGCGCTGCTGACCGG
>CAZKID010000344.1:0-6073 GCA_964552405.1 uncultured Thermoanaerobaculia bacterium | reverse complement strand
GGTGGCGCATGCTCCCTGTATCGTTCCCGGGTTCGAGGGGTGTTGTATGTTTGGGAAGTTGTTCGGTCTGTGCTTCGGTCGGGGTCATCGGTTACGGTCACGAACCATGAACGGCGATCCGATGCAGTTCGAAGAGCCGATCGTCCGGTTGCGGCGGCAAATTGAAGAGCTTTCGGCGATGGAAGCTGAGCCCGCACGGCAAGCCGAGATCGCCGAGCTCCAGCAGAAGCTTACCAAAGTCTCGTCCGAGATTTACGGCAACCTGACGCCCTGGCAGAAGACGCTGGTCGCGCGCCACCCGCAGCGGCCGTACACGCTCGATTTCATTGCGCTTCTCTTCGAGGAGTGGACCGAGATTCATGGCGACCGGAAATTCGCGGATGACCCGGCAGTCGTCACCGGCTTCGCCCGCTTCCGCGGCCAGCCTTGCTGTGTGGTCGGACATCAAAAGGGCCGCAACACGAAAGAGAAGATCTTCCGCAATTTCGGCCAGCCGCGTCCGGAAGGATTCCGGAAGGCGCTGCGGGCGATGAAGATGGCGGAGAAGTTCCGTCTCCCGATCTTCAGCTTCGTCGATACGCAGGGCGCGTATCCCGGCGTCGGTGCGGAGGAGCGCGGGCAGGCGGAGGCGATTGCGGTGAACCTGCGGGAGATGGCGGCGATGCAGACGCCGTTGATCGTGACCGTGATCGGAGAAGGCGGCAGCGGCGGCGCGCTCGCGCTCGGCGTCGGCGATCGCGTGTTCATGCTCGAGCATGCGGTCTACTCGGTCATCTCGCCCGAAGGCTGCGCGGCGATTCTCTGGAAGAGCTCCGCGAACGCGCCCGACGCGGCGGCAGCGATGCGTATCACCGCGTCCGATCTGAAGAAGCACGGCATCATCGACGAGATCGTCCCGGAGCCCGCGGGCGGCGCACACGCCGATCCGGCGAAAGCGTCGGAGCTCCTCACGCCTTATCTCGAAAAGGCGCTGAAGGAACTGCAGAAGATCAAAGGGCCTCTACTCCCTGAAGAGCGGTACAAGAAATTCAGGAAGATGGGGTACTTTGAGAAGTGACGAGTTGTGAGTGATGAGTAACGAGTAAACCCCACTCGCAACTCATCACTCGTAACTCGCAACTCGTCACGGCCATGATCTTCGACCACTGGCGCCTCGTCGACTCCACCGCCGACGCCGCAATTCCCATCGCGAACGAAGCGCTTCGCAAGATTGCGGTTCGTCGCGGAGTGATTGATCACGATTCGTTCCGGCGTTTCATGGCGCCGGCGATCGATGACTTGCACGATCCCTCGACGATTCACGGCATCGACGGAGCCTGTGTGCGGATCGAGCGCGCGGTGCGCGACGGCGAAACGATTCTGATCTATGGCGACTACGATGTCGACGGCGTCACGTCCATCGTGCTGCTGCAGACCGTGCTGCGCTCCATCGGTGCGAACGTCGACTTCGTCGTTCCGCATCGCCTCGTCGATGGCTACGGCCTGAAGATGGAGGTGATCGAGCGCGTGCTCGCGGAGCGCAATGTGAAGCTGGTGATCACGGTCGATTGCGGCATCACGTCGGTCGAGCCCGTGCGTCTCGCGATCGACCGCGGCATCGACGTGATCATCACCGATCACCATCTGCCGCCCGGCGAGTTGCCGGAGGCGGCCGCCGTGCTCAATCCTCGGCAGCCGGGCTGCGAGTATCCGTTCAAGGATCTCGCGGGCGTCGGCGTTGCGTTCAAGCTCTGCTGCGAATTGATTCGCCGGCATCAGAAGAAGATCTCGATCGACTCGCTGCTCAAGATCGCAGCGATCGGTACGATTGCGGACGTCGCACCTCTCATCGGCGAGAACCGCACCATCGCCCGTCTCGGCCTCCTCGGGCTTGCCGATCCGCGGAATCCCGGGCTGCGGACCTTGATCCGCCGGATCGGCTTGCTCGGACGGCCTCTACGATCTGTAGACATCGGCTTCAAGATCGGCCCGCGGATCAACGCCGCCGGCCGCCTCGCTTCCGCGAACACGGCGATCGATCTCTTTCACACGCGCGATGAAGAATCGGCGTGGGCGATCTGCGCGGAGCTCGATCGGATGAACGCCGAGCGTCAGATGATCGAACAACAGGTTCGGGCGGCTGCTGAAGAGCAGGTGACTGCGGATCGGATTCTCATCCTGGCAGGCGAGGGATGGCACAAGGGAGTTGTCGGTCTGACGGCGGGACGCATCGCGCAGAAGCATCACCGTCCAACAATGGTCATGACGATCGACGGTGATCGCTGCACCGGCTCCGGCCGCTCGATCTCGACGATCAATCTGCACGAGCAACTCGAGCGTGTCGCCGATCTCTTCACGCATTTCGGCGGACACGAGTTTGCCTGCGGCTTCTCGCTGGAACGGCGCAATCTCGATGCGTTGCGCGAGCGGCTCGTCGCGAACTTCGCCGAGTTGGAAGAGTCGCTCTTCGTGCGTGAGGCGAGCGTCGACGCAGTGCTCACGTTCGGCGAGATCGATCGGGCGTTCATCGAGACGCACGAGACGCTGCAGCCATTCGGCGCAGGGAATCCTCAGCCGATGTTCCAGACGAATCGTGTGACGGTTGCTTCGTCGCGCACGTTCGCCGAGGACTGTTGCGAGCTCGTACTCGATGATGGTCAAGTACGCTTTCCCGCCGTGGTCTGGTCTTCCGTGAAGCAGCTCGCCGCATTTGTCGCGCAACAAACGTCGGATGTGCTTTTTCAAATCGAGCCCGACCGTTATGCGCCGATGGGGGCGAAACTGACGCTGGCCGACGCACGGGCGACGACGGCCGGAATGTCGAACGCGCAGAACTAGTTGCGAAGCGCGTGCAACGCATCATTCGCATTCTGAAGATCGCGCTTCCGATCGCGTTCTTTGGATTCATCGCCGTCATCATCGCGAGCTTCAATCGCGTCAAGTCGCATGACAAGCCTTCGAGCGACCCGGTCGTGCCGACGATCGCCGGTCAGAAGCCGCAGGCCGAGTCGAAACAGTTCGACGACACGCAGACGATCGCCGGCCGCGTCGCGATGCATATTCACGCGCGCCGCGTTGTTGCCTACTCCTCCGGCTGGAACACTCTCGAGGACATCCAGCTCACGATCTTTCGACCCACCGGCCTGCAGTACGACATCATCTGCCCCAGCGCGCAATTCAACTCGCAGACGAAAGAAGCCGATCTCAAGGGCGGCGTGAAAGTCACTTCGAGCGACGGCGTCGAAGTGAAGACTGCCGAGATGCACTACGACGGCAACCGTCTCACGAACAAGATCCCCGTTCAGTTCAAGATCGATCGCTGGACGGGCAACGCCGGCTCGCTCGATATGGATGTTCCGTCGGAGACCCTCCGCCTCTTCGCGAAGATGCACGCGACGATGAAACCGGAGACACCGCAGGAGGCTCCGATGACGATCTCTTCGAACGAAGGGACGTTTCGCCGCAAAGAGAACGATGTCACGTTCGATCAGAACGTCATCATCACTCGCGCGGCGGACAAGCTGACGTGCGATCACAGCGTGGGACGATTCACGATCGACCGCAAACGTCTGATGGCACTCGAAGGCAATGGGCACGTCTTCATGTCCATGTCGTCCGTGACCAATCCCGGCGAAGACCTCGGCGGCCGCAAGGAGGTCACCTGCGAGCGCTTCAACAGCGAGCTCGGTCCCGACGGACAGATCAACGCGATCAATGCGTTCGGCGAACCAGGCGTGGCGCATGCGGTGATCGATGGAGCTCCCAAGCGCGATCTCACCGCGAATCGTTTCCGCGTCTCGCTCGTGAATCGCGCGGTGAATGAGCTCAAGGCCGACGACAACGTCATCATGCACGAGCTCGGGCCGGCGCCGCGGCAGGTCAACGGCGACCATCTGACTGTCATGTTCGATCAGGCTTCGCACAAGGCGACGACCTCGCTCATCGAAGGCAACTTCAAGTACCACGATGCGAAGAACGATGCGACTGCGATGCGCGCGCACTACGACGTCGTCAACGATCTCGTGCTCCTGACCGCCGATCAGGGCTTCGATCCGACGGTGGTGTCCGAGGGGAACACGTTGAAGGCGAAACAGCTGGAGTTTTCACCGAAGGGACAGACCGCGAGGGGAACAGGCGACGTGATCGCGCAGCTCGCCTCGAAGCCGGGAGAGAAGGATGCAGGCGCAGGCGTCTTCACGGGCAACAAACCGGTGTTCGTCAATTCCGATTCGCTGCTGATGCGGCAGGCCAACAAGGTCGCGGTGTTCAGCGGCAACGTACGCGCGTGGCAGGATGCGAACGTCGTGCTCTCTCAGGAAATGCAGGTACAGAACGGCGGCGAGACGATCAACGCTCACGGCAACGTGCGGATGACGCTCTATCAGGACAGCGATATTTCGCGCCGCTCACCGATGTTCACCGAGAGCGAGCAGCTGATCGCGCACAAGAACGAGCGCCGCGCGCAGCTGATGGGCAACGTGAAGCTGCGCGACGAGCAGCACACGATGACGAGCGAGAGCTCGACGTTCTTCTTCGACGCGAATAAGAAGATCGACCACGTCGAGTCGGAAGGAAAGGTCGTACTGGTCGAGAAGCAGAATGGGCGGAAGGGGACTGGAGACAAAGCGCTCTATCAGGTCCAGCGCCACCTCGCGTTTCTCACGGGCAAACCGGCAACGGCAACCGATCCGAGCGGCACCCTCACCGGAGAGCAGATCAAATTCGATCTCGCGCGGAACAAAGTAGAAGTGGTGTCGCCGACTTCGCAGACGAGCGGGACGTATAAGCCGAAGTCGTAGGTTTTCGCAGTTTATCCTGAGCGAAGCGAAGGATCTGCGGTTACACCGGCAGGAGCGAATCCGAACGAGCTTGCTGGCTGGGCTGGATCGTCGCGGTGTAACCGTAGATCCTTCGCTTCGCTCAGGATAAACTCGCCGGCCGTGACAACGGAACCACTCGCCAACCCACTGCGCCTCGCCGCGACGCATCTCGTGAAGGTCTACAAGGGACGGCGCGTCGTGCGCGACGTCTCCGTCGAAATCAAGCAAGGCGAAATCGTCGGCCTCCTCGGTCCCAACGGTGCGGGCAAGACGACCACGTTCTACATGATCGTCGGACTCGTTCGTCCCGATGATGGCCGCGTCACGCTCGGCGACGATGACATCACCGAACTGCCGATGTACCTCCGCGCGCAGCGCGGCATCAGCTATCTGCCGCAGGAAGCCTCGGTGTTCCGCAAGCTGACGGTCGAAGAGAATCTGTTGTCGGTGTTCGAGACGATGAATCTTCCGCTGGCGGAGCGGCAGGCGCGGACGAATCAACTGCTCGAAGAATTCGGAGTGACGCACATCGCGCGGAATCGCGCGTTCTCGCTTTCGGGTGGAGAACGGCGGCGTGTGGAGATTGCAAGAAGCCTCGCCATCAACCCGGCATTCATCTTGCTAGATGAGCCTTTTGCAGGAATCGATCCAATCGCTGTTTTTGAGATTCAGCGAATCGTTTCGCAATTGAGGGCACGAGGAATCGGAATCTTGATCACAGATCACAACGTGCGGGAAACATTGAAGATCACCGACCGCGCCTATATCATCAAAGAGGGTGAAATCTTCCGACAGGGAGTCCCAGAGAGTCTCTCGGCTGACGCGGAAGTGCGTCGAATTTACCTGGGCGAATCATTCAATTTGAGCTGACCGAGAACGCCGTCAAAACCTGTCGAACCTGACCATGGCCTTAGAACAAAAACTCCACCTTAAACTCTCGCAGAAGCTCATCATGACGCCTTCGCTGCAGCAGGCGATCAAGCTGCTGCAGCTCTCGAAACTCGAGCTCCAGGAAGTGCTCAACCAGGAGCTTCTCGAGAATCCACTACTCGACGAAACACAGGAAGAAACGAAGCAGGAAGAAGCGGAAACCGACGCGCAGGAAACCAAGACACAGACCGAGGAAGAGGCGAAGGCCGCTGAGCTTCCGAAGGAAAAAGAGAAAGACTCGTTCGACGAGATCGACTACGACGCCTACTTCCAGGACTACATCGAGTATGGCTACAACCCGCGCGGGATGGGGGAGGAGCACGAAGAGTTCCCCATCGAGAACA
>CAZKID010000343.1:0-6076 GCA_964552405.1 uncultured Thermoanaerobaculia bacterium | reverse complement strand
ACCACTGACGGGGCCCCGGGGCCGCTGGGGCGTTCCTTGCGCGTAGTTGCCGATTTCGGAAAGCTTAGCAGGAAAGGGGCGCTGGGGCACTGGGGTTCCGGGGCACTGAGGTCTCGGGATGGCGGACTAACGATTCGCTGCACCTGGTGAATCCCGTGGGGGCACAGGCGCCTCGCCTGTGCTCCGAGCCGACAGGCGAGGCGCCTGTCGCCCCACTGGAAGACCTAGGGCCCCAGGGCCTCAGCGCCCCAGGGCCCCAGGTTCCCAAACTTACTTCGCGAACACGTTATCCACCGGAGTGATCTTCACGTTCTCCGGCTTGATGTTCAGTTTGTACGCTCCGATCACCTTGTCCTCGGCTGCGAGCTGCGGCTTCGGCGCGTCGTAGGTGACGGACGATGGCGCATCCTTCAGCAGTTGATCGCGCAGTCCTTCGGCGTCCTTCGCGATGTAGACGAGCGAGAGATTCTTCGCCGAGAGGTACTTCTTGATTGCCTTGTTCACGTCGTCGCGCGTCAGCTTCGCGTATTGCGCGCGCATGTACTGTGTGTACTCGGGAATGCCGTACCACCACGAGTCGAGCGCGTAACCGAGGTTCTGGTCCTGCGAGGCGGTCATGAGGTAGGCGTTCTTCATCAGATAGTCGCGCGTCGTCTCGAAGTCTTCCTTCGAGAGTCCCTTGTCGATCAGCTTCTGCAGCTCGTAGAGCGCGATGCGCGTCGCCATGTGCGCGTTGACTGGAACGACCGGGCGGATCCAGATCTCGAACGTCTGCGAGCGGCGACCGATGTTCGCCGTCGGGAAGAAGAGCGCGCCGGGATGCGTGAAGAACTCGATGTAGGCGTAGTCGCCGTAGTTGAAGCCGCGCACCTCGCGGATGCGGTTGTAGAGCTGGCCGTTCGATGAGCGATGCTCGCCGAGCCATGCGCGCGCGACGTTGAGCGCGGCGAAGTCGGCGCTGTCGCGCGTGAGCGGGATGGGGAAGCCCATCGAGATCGCGGTCGCGCGCGTGTCCTTCTGCACGATCTCGACTTCGAGACCCTGCGGCTTGTGTCCCGCGATCGGCGCGAGCGACTTCTTGCCTTCGGAGACCGTGCCGGCGGGCAGTGCCGCGAGCTCGTTCTGCAGCTGCGCGACCATCGCGTCGGGGAAATCACCGGACACGCCGATGACGAGATTGCCGCGCGTGTAGTTCGCGGCGACGAACTTCTTCACGTCGTCGAGCGTGATCGACTCGATGCCGGCAATCGTGCCGAGCGACGGATGCCCGTACGGCGTGCCGCCGAAGAGATTCACCTGGAGGCGCTCCTTGCCGAGCTCCTCTTCGTTGTTGTTGCGCAGATCCTGCTTGAGCCCGTTGAGCTGCGAGTCCTTGAGGCGCTGGAAATCCTCGTCGCGATAGCCGGGCGAGAGGAGCGTGGGGAGGACGATGTCGAAGAACTTCTGCCAGTTGTCCTTGTGAATCGAGGCGGTGATCGCGGTCATCTCTTTGTCGACCTGCGATCCCCAGACGCCTGCCATCGGGAAGAGCGAACGGCTGATCTCCGACGTCGTCATCGACTGCGACCCCGCCTCGGTGATCATCGAGGCGGCGAGCTGGGCGAGACCTTCCTTGCCAGCCGGATCGCTGGAGGAGCCGGCGGTGAACAGCAGCTTCACTTCGAGCTGCGGCAGCACGGACTTCTGTTTGATGACGCGCAGAGAAGCAGTTGTGCCGCTGCTCTTGTCAGCGCCCATCGACGAAATCATCGGGAGGTTTTCGATGCCCTGCGGCAGCGCCTCCTTCGACAGCGTCGTGACGACGAGCGAGTTGTCGGTGAAGTACTTCTGCGAGGTTGCCTGGATGTCGGCCGGCGTCAGTGCGGCGAGCTGCTTGTAATAGTTGTTGACCGTGTCGAACGAGCGGCGATAGTGGACGTACTGCGCGAGCGTGTCGGCGATCGCCTGCGTCGTGTCGAGCGAGCGGACGAACGCGTAGCGCGAGCTGGACTTCGCTTCGTCGACGCGCGCGGCGGGCTCCTGCTTGTTGCGGAGCTTGGCGAATGTCTCGATGATCGCATCGCGAACCGCGAGGGCGTCCTTCGGATTCTTCACGCGGGCGAAGATCGTGTAGATCGACGGATCGACGCGCGGATCGTTGTAGAAGAAGAGGCGGTCGACCTTCTGCTCCTGTTCGACGAGGCGCTTGTAGAGATCGGACGTGTCGCCGAACTCGAGATCGAGCGCGGTGTCGATCGCCGGGATTTCCTTCGAGTTTTCATCGAAGCCCGGAACGCGGAAACCGACGGTAACCCACGGAAGCGTCTGCGTCGGCCAGTCGACGTGCGCGTAAACCGGCTTCGTTGCGGGCGGCTCCGCGGGGATGTTCGCCTGGAACGTGCCCGGCTTCCAGTCGCCCCAGTACTTCTCGACGAGCGGAATGACCTTGTCGGGATCGACATCGCCGGCGACGATGATCGTCACGTTGCCGGGGCGATACCAGCGTGAGAAGAACTCGCGCGAGTAGTCATACTGATTCGGCATGTCCTCGATGTCTTTGATGAAGCCCATCGTGGTGTGCTTGTAGGTGTGCGTGGTGAAGGCAGCGTCATGCTGCACTTCGAGGAGCTTGCGCGTCGGGCTCTGTGAGTTCTTGTTGTACTCGCCGAGGACGGCGCGGGATTCGGTCTTGAAGACTTCGGGGGAATAGGTGAGATTCTTGAAGCGGTCCGCTTCGATCTCGAGCATCTTCTCGAGATCTTCCTTGGCGAACGTCGTGTGGTAGTTCGTGTAGTCGTCCGACGTGTATGCGTTCTGGCGCGCGCCCGCTTTCTGAAGGATCGCGCCGTATTTCTCCGGCGGATAGTTCGGCGTGCCGCGGAACATGATGTGCTCGAAGAAGTGAGCGAAGCCGGACTTGCCCGGCTCGACTTCATTGCGCGAGCCCGTCTGAACCGGGATCTGCAGCGAGACGATGTTGGGAAAGCCGGTGGGAACGACGATGACCTTCAGTCCATTGGCCAGGGTCTTCTCCGTGGCGTGGAACGGAAGGATGTTGTCGCCCTGAGGCGTGGCCGCGCTCAGGGTTGCTGCCACGAGCAGAATGCAGGCGGCAAGCAGAGCTTGTCTGCGGTACATGAGATCTCCTTCTGATTTTGGGGCGCGCTGATGCGATGTGTGCGCGTCGCGCGCGGGTGCTCTTTACCTCGCAACCGCAGGTCAGCGCAACGGGGCAGGTTAAGTTGTAACCGATTCTTCTTCCGGAACTTCGATCGGCCCCTCCTTGAGATCCTCGCGGATGATCAGGTCGAGGAAGAGCTCGCGAACGCCGTCACGGCCGCGCTCGGTGAAGACGCGCTTGACCTCCGCGGGACTGAGCTCGATTCCGGTCATCGCTTCGAGGTACTGACAGAAGACGACGGCGCGCGATCGGAAGGAGATGATGAGGATGAGGAGAAGAACGCTTGCGAAGCCGAGGTTCCACCAAAGCATCATCTGCATGCGGAGAGTTTAACTCTCCTGCTGTCCGCTGCCTGCTGTCTGCTGCCTGAGACGGCACCGAACCTGCTCCGGTCAGTCCAGTGGGAGGAATGATGGCAGACGATTACAAGCCGATCTCGTGCGATCTGCACGACCGTTTCGAAGCGGCTGCGGTCAGGAAGAAGGTCGTCGAGCTCCAGTTCAGCATGGGTGCAGGAGCGCGGCAGACCGAGCGGGGGCGTATCGCGGATGTCTACAGCGCGGATGGCAAGGAATTCGTGAAATTCGAGTCACAGAGCGGCCGTCACGAGATCCAGCTGGACCACATCATCGACATGCGCGAGTTGTAACGCGTTACACTTTCTGCGACGTATGCCGAAGCCTCTGTTCTACGCCGGAACGGCATTCTGCCTTTTCCTCGCGCTCACGAGCGCCGTGGAGTCGACGAGGGAACTGCAGAGTGGAGTAGTGAGCTTCATCGCGTTGCACGGGTTTCCGTTGCGGCCGGTGCAGAGCGCGTCGTGGGCGATCGTCGTGGCCCTGATCGCGGGAATGGCGACGGCGGCGATGTTCCTTCGGATGGCGGCACTGCTCGCGGCGCGCAATCTCTTCGCGGCGTTCATGGCGCTCGTCTCGGTCGGCGGCGCGGTGACGTCGCTGACGGCGCTGGTGATGCTGCAGGCCAGGATGCTGCCGCTGCTGCGCGAGTCTAACGGAGCGTTGCAGCCGCTGTCCGAGATGCACTTCGGCGCGGTGATGATGCTGAGCTACTTCATCGCGTTGTCGATGCTCTCGCTTCGCCCGTACTTCAGGATTCAGGCGAGCCGGGTATTGTCGGCGCTGGTGTTCCTGCCGCTGCCGCTGTTCATCCTGATGCTGTTGCAGGAGCTCTTCACGAAGAGCTCACTTGCGCCACTGCCGGCGAGCAGTCCGGCCTCGTTCGTCTTTCTCGCGGTGCTGTCGGTGCTCTTCTTCTCGATCTCGGTGCACTGCATTCGCCACCGTCATCTGTTCCTGGAGATGACGAACCTGCGCGAGCTGCTCGACTCCCGGTTGAGTTGGTTTCCGGGGGTCACACCTGGAAATTCAACGTAAGAGTGCCTCCGCTCGGATGACGGGGCCGGCCTAACAATCGATCTTGCAGTTCTTCGCCGCTCCCTCTAGTTCGTGCCGCCGCGCCTCGATCAAGGCATGCCCCTCGGCGCGCGAAGCGTTCCAGGATCTCCAGTCGCCGGTGCGGTCGATCTTCAACAGATGGTGTGCAACGCATGGTTGGGCTGCGACCGGCATCAGGGCGGGGACGGCGTCGTTGCTCAGCTGGGTCGTGTAGTTCGTGTCCAGCGCGCGCTTGCCGGCGGCGGCGCGCGCCATATTCGTCCGGACGATGAGATCGTCCGGATTCACGAAGTGCAACGCGATGACGACGATCATGCCGCTGGCAATCGCGCCGATGAAGAAGCGCTCGCGATGTCCGGTCAGTACCGTCAGCGCAAACCAGGTGAGCAGCGCGCCAAGCAGAAACATGAACGCGGTCGTGTAGACGCGCAGCTCGGTGAGACCGAACTCCTCGACGTAGAGGCCCATGCGCCGGTAGGCCGAGACGAGGATCACGAAGACGAGCAGCACCTGTGTGAGCGCGAGCGCGCGGAAGAGAGGTGTGCGATTCGTGATCAGCCAGTCCGCGATGAGCAGGGCCGGCAGCACGAGCGCCGCGACCGCGACGAGCTCGAAGAAGCCTCGCCGCGCATACTCGGCATAGGTTAGCTTCGGTGCGAGCTTCACGAGCGTTGCTCCGCCGAAGAAGTAACGGAACTGCACGGCGACGAAGGCCGCGAAGAGGATGTCGATGCTGGCGATCGCGACAGTCGTCTCCCCGCTGCCGAGATGCAGAAACGAAGGGCGTGGCGGATCGTAGAGATCGTGTGCATGCAGCGCAGACCGCAACAGGCCTGCCGCGACGCAGGTGAAGAAGATCGTGAGAACGATGTGGCTGATCAGCCTGGGGATATCGATGTTGAAGATGTCGCGAACGATCGACGCGAACGCTGCATCCGCCGAAGTCAGCAATGCGAGGAAGATGAGGAGCAGGGGAAGCGCGATGGCGAGTCCGCGGACGACCACGAGCACGCGCCGCGCCTGTTCTCCCGGCTTGAGCTCGCGCCACTTCGCGTCGAAGAAGAACGCCTGAAACACGCCCGCGACGCAAAGGATCGCGCTGAACATGAGCGCAGCGCCCGCGCGCAGTATCCCCGTCGCCCACTCGTTGACACCGCGAGCCCGCAGCGTCAGGAATCCGGCGAAAAACATGAAGAGAAGCACGTCGAGGTGCGTGAGTGCGGCCGAGTCGCGCCACGCCAGTCCCGCCGCGGCTGCGAGCCCGCCGATCGATGCCGTGAGAAACGTTCGCGGATCGCGCAACAGAAACGCCGCGCAGCCGAGAAGGAGGAGGGCGTAGAGCGGCACATTGATGCCCCACGGCATCGCGCGGAGCAGGAGGTCGCCGGTCAGGCCGAGGAAGAACGCGATGGCGAGAGTGCGCATGCAAAGTACTTTATCATGTAAAGTGACGAGTGACGAGTGACGAGTGACGAGTGACGAGTGACGAGTGACGAGTGAC
>CAZKID010000342.1:0-6090 GCA_964552405.1 uncultured Thermoanaerobaculia bacterium | reverse complement strand
TGCGCCACATCCGTCGCGGCGATGTCGATGCCGCATTCGCCAGCGCCGAGAACATCCTCGAGGGCACCTGGATCAACGGCGGACAGGATCACTTCTATCTCGAGTCGCAGGCCGCGATCGCACAGCCCGGCGAATACGATCAGCTCACCATTCACTCCTCGACGCAGAATCCATCCGAGGTCCAGGAAGTGATCGCGCACCTCCTCGGACTCCCGATCAATAAAGTCATCGTGCTGACGAAGCGGATGGGCGGCGGCTTCGGCGGCAAGGAATGTCAGGCGACCCATCCCGCAGCAATGGCCGCGCTCGTCGCGCATCTGACGAAGCGGCCCGCGCGCATCGTCTACAACAAGGATGACGACATGCGCGCGACCGGCGGCCGGCATCCGTTTCAGAACGATTACAAGGTCGCGTTCAGGAACGACGGCACGATCACCGCGCTGCGCGCCGATCTCTACTCCGATGGCGGCGCGTATGCCGATCTCTCGACCGCGGTCATGGCACGCGCCATGACGCACATCGACAACGCGTACTACCTCGCGAATGCCGACATCACCGGCACCGTGTGCCGCACGAACTATCCGCCGAACACCGCGTTCCGCGGCTTCGGCGGACCACAGGGCGCGATCACGATCGAGCACATCATGGAGGAGATCGCCCTCCACCTCGGCCTCGATCCCTTCGACGTGCGCAAGCGCAACCTCTACGGATTCGAAGATCGCAACACGACCCCGTACCGGCAGGTCGTCCGGAACAACATGCTGCCGAAGATCTTCGATCAGCTCGAGCGGACCTCCGACTATCGTGCGCGCGTCGCGAAGGTCGCGGCGTTCAACAGGAAGTCGGAGACGCACCTGCGCGGCATCGCGTGTACCGCGGTGAAGTTCGGCATCTCCTTCAACACGAAGTTCCTCAATCAGGCCAATGCGCTCGTCAACATCTATCTCGACGGCTCCGTGCAGGTCTCGACCGGCGCGACGGAAATGGGCCAGGGCGTCAACACGAAGATCAAGCAGCTGGTGGCCGAAGAGTTAGGAATCGATCCGGAGATGGTGATCGTCATGATCACGTCGACCGAGAAGAACAACAACACGTCCGCGACCGCGGCCTCCAGCGCGGCGGACATGAACGGCAGTGCCGCCGTCGATGCGTGCGTGCGCATTCGCGCGCGGATGGAAGCTGTCGCGCAGGAACATTTCCAGCGGGGGTTCGCGGAAGTGCCGTGGCCGAAGCTCGTCAGGAAGTGCTACCTCGAACGAGTCTCACTCGGCGAGCGCGGCTTCTACGCGACGAAGGGCATCGACTGGGATCCTGAAAACGGAGTCGGCTCGCCGTTTCTCTACTTCACGCAGGGCGCGGCGGTGTCCGAGGTGGAGATCGATCGGTTCACGGGACATATGAAGATTCTGCGCAGCGATCTGCTGATGGATATCGGCAAGTCGATCAATCCCGGCATCGATCGCGGCCAGATCACCGGCGCATTCGTGCAGGGCACGGGCTGGCTGACAAATGAAGAGCTGCGCTATGCGGCGAATGGCGAGCTGCTGTCGCATTCACCGACGACGTACAAGATCCCGAACATCGGCGACCTGCCGGAGATCTTCAACGTCGACACGATCGTGAACGAGGAGAACACGGTGAACATCCGCGGCAGCAAAGCCGTCGGCGAGCCGCCGCTACTCCTCGGCATCTCCGTGTTCATGGCAGTGAAGAACGCGCTGAGTTACGTCGCCGATGGCAAGATCAATGCACCGGCAACAGGAGAAGAAATCCTGCTGCGGCTCACTGGAGCGCGGGCGTCCAGGCCGGAGCCGTCGGCGGTCCCGGCCGGCGGCTGATTCGAAGCGCTGGGGACGCCGTTAAGTTGATTTTCCAGGTGCGACCCCCGAAAACCAACTTAAGATGCTTCCGCCGGTTCTATCCCACCCGCAACCAAAAAGGATCGATTGAGTACTCCGATTGTCTCTAGTCTCGGCCCCGAGCCATGGAAAGCGCCCTGGTGGAAGCCCGCCAAGGGCGATCGCGCGACCTTCTTCTATCTAGTTGCCATTCATCTCCTCGCGGTCATCGGCCTCTTTGCCTTCCCGCGGCCCGGCTGGCGTGTCGCGGCGATCACCGTAGGTTTCGCGTGGTTCGGCGGGCTCGGTGTGACGGTGTGCTATCACCGGAGTCTCGCCCACGTGTCGGTCAAGCTCAACCCGCTCATCCGGCACGTACTCATTTTCTTCGCGATGTTCAACGGCTCGGGCGCGCCGGACAGCTGGACGGCTAACCACCGCCAGCACCACGCGAAAGTCGAGACGCCCGAGGACATCTCGAGTCCCTGGATTGGCGGATTCTGGTGGGCGCATCTGCGCTGGCTCTGGCAGGCGGGAAACGTTCCCCTTCCGCGCTGGTGCCCCGATCTCGACAAGCCGCAATACCGATTCTGGAATCGAGCGCAGATTCCCCTGCTGGCCATCTCCCTCTTCTGGGGTCTGCCGTTCGGATGGACCGCGTTCTTCTGGCTTGGCCCCATGCGCCTCGTGACCTCGCTGCACGCGCAGTGCTTCATCAACAGCATTGCGCACATGCGCGCCGGGCGGCAGCCGGGCGAAGACTCGTCGCAGAACATCGCCTGGCTCGCGCCTCTCCATTTTTTTCAGGGTGAGAACTGGCACGGCAACCACCACGCCAAGCCATGGGCTGCACGTCTCGGCTGGACCCTGTGGCAGATCGACTTCGGCTGGTACGTCATCGTTCTGCTGGAGAAGATGCGGCTCGCCACGAACGTTCGCCGGCCGGCGAACGACTGATCGCGCACCATGCCGCGTTAAGTTGATTTTCCAGGTGCGACCCCCGAAAACCAACTTAAGATCTGGCGTTGCCTATGATCATTCGCTCCACCAACGTTCTCGGATACGGCGCCGCGTCGATCCATATCCGTGACGGCCGGATCGAGCGCATCGCTCACTTCGACGATGTCGAAGGCGACATCACCGACTACGGCGATCTCACGATCATGCCCGGCGTCGTCGACTCGCACGTGCACGTCAATGAGCCCGGCCGCACCGAGTGGGAAGGCTTCGAGACCGCGACGCGCGCCGCGGCGGCGGGCGGCGTCACGACGATCGTCGACATGCCGCTCAACTCCATCCCGCCGACGACCTCCGTCGCTGCGCTCATGCGCAAAGCCGAATCGATGGAAAGAAAGCTGCGCGTCGACGTCGCGCTGTGGGGCGGCGCGGTCCCGGGCAACGCGCCTGAATTGCGCGACATGCTCGCGCACGGCGCCGCCGGCTTCAAATGCTTTCTCGTCGACAGCGGCGTTCCCGAATTCGGCAACCTCGACTCCGACGGTCTCCGCCTCGCGCTCGATGCGCTGCGCGACAGCGACGCTCCGCTTCTGGTTCACGCCGAACTGCCGGAGCACATTCACGACGTTCATGGCGATCCGCGTGCGTATGCGAGCTATCTCGCCTCGCGCCCGAGCGCCGCGGAGAACGCGGCGATCGAGCTCGTATCTCACGCGGCTGCGCACAGCGGCGCTCGCGCGCACATCGTCCACCTCTCCTCGGCCGGTGGGCTCGAGACGATCGCAAGCGCCCGCGACAAGCGCATCGGCCTCACCGCGGAGACGACGCCGCACTATCTCTACTTCGATGCCAAGTCGATTCCCGACGGCGCGCCGCAATACAAATGCGCGCCGCCGATCCGGGAGCATCAGAACCGCGAGCAGCTCTGGCGCGGCATCAGCGACGAACTGATCACCGCGATCGTCAGCGATCACTCGCCCTGCACACCTGAACTGAAGAAACTCAGCGAAGGCAACTTCGCGCACGCATGGGGCGGCATCTCCTCGCTGCAATTCGCGCTGCCCATCGTATGGACCGAGGCGCGCAGGCGCGGCATCGCGCTGGAAACGGTGTCGCGCCTGATGAGCGAAGGGCCCGCGCGCCTGGCTGGCATCGGTCACCGCAAGGGGAAGCTCGCGCCCGGTTATGATGCCGACCTCACAGTCTTCGACCCCAATGCAACCTTCCGCATCGAGCCGTCGATGATCGAGCATCGCCACAAGGTCACGCCCTACACGGGACACGAGTTGTACGGAGTCGTGAGCGCGACCTACGTCCGCGGGACGAAGGCGGGAGACGCAGTGATCGGCCAATGGATTCGCAAATGACAACCTTTCGTGATCTCGTCGATCTCGCCTCGGAACGCCTCGGCGGCTCCGTCCTTTACGCGACGGACGACTACTTCGCCGAAAAAGAGAATCTCGTCAAACAACCCGCGGCGGTGTGGAAGGAACATGAATATACCGATCGCGGCAAATGGATGGATGGCTGGGAGTCGCGCCGCAAGCGCGTCCCTGGCCACGACTTCGCGATCGTCCGCCTCGGCGCACCCGGCGTGATCCGCGGTGTCGTCATCGACACCGCATTCTTTCGCGGGAACTATCCCTCTCACGCATCGATCGAAGCCTGCGTGGCGCCCTTCGAGACGCCAGACGAGGCGCTGACGAACTGGATCGAGGTCCTCCCGAAGTCGGAGCTGCAGGGCAATATCGAAAACGAATTCGCGATCGACTCATCGCTCGCCTTCACGCATCTGCGATTCCACATCTATCCCGATGGCGGCGTCGCGCGTCTGCGCGTGTACGGCGAGGTCATACCGGACTGGCATCGCGAAGGTGGACTCGACAACGAGCTCGATCTCGCGGCGATCGAACATGGTGGCCAGGTGCTCACCTGCAGCGACATGTTCTTCGGCCCGAAGCACAACCTGATCATGCCGGGCCGCGCGTTCAACATGAGCGACGGCTGGGAAACGCGGCGCAGCCGAGGATTGGGCCATACAGACTGGGTCATCGTGAAACTCGCTTGCGAAGCGCAGGTGCGCCGCATCGAGCTCGACACGAGCTGGTTCAAAGGCAACTTTCCCGATACCGCGTCGCTCGATGCCTCGCTCGATGGCGAGACCTGGAACGAGATCCTTCCGCGTACGAAGATGCTGGCCGACACGCGCCACGTCTATCACGTGGAGGGAGAGGCAACTCATATTCGCCTCACGGTCTACCCCGATGGCGGCGTCGCGCGCATGCGCGTGTGGGGCCGTGCGACGGAGAGCGGCCGCAGAACGATGATCGCGCAGGCGATCAACACGCTCGCAGATGACGCGCCGTTGCGCCGCGTCTGCGGATCATCGGAATGGACGCGACGCATGCTCGCCGCACGTCCGATGAGCAATCCGTTTGCGACCTCCGACGAAATCTGGTCTTCACTCACCGAAAAGGACTGGCAGGAAGCCTTCGCCGCGCATCCGCGCATCGGCGAGAAGAAAGGCGGCGCCTGGTCCGCGCAGGAGCAGAGCGGCACACGCGACGCCGCCAGGCAGACGATGCTCGAGCTCGCGGATGCGAACCGCAAATACGAAGAGCGCTTCGGCCATATCTACATCGTCTGCGCGACCGGCAGGAGCGCAGACGAGATGCTGCAGTTGTGCAACGAACGGTTAGCCAATGATGCCGCGACGGAGCTCCGCGTCGCCGCGGAAGAGCAGCGTAAGATCATGCACCTCCGCCTGAACAAGCTGGTGACGTAACGATGGGCATCTCCACACACGTGCTCGACACTTCCAAAGGCCGCCCGGCAGCGGGCGTGAAGATCACCCTCGAATTCGATCAGGGCGGCTTCGACGTCGTCTGTCTCGGCCAGACCGACAGCGACGGCCGTCTGCGGCTCGTCGAGAAGCCGTCCGCCGGCATCTACCGCATCACGTTCGACACCGGCGACTACTTCAAGGGAGAGACGTTCTTCCCTGAGACCGCGATCACTTTCGAGATCAAGGATCCGTCGCAGCATTACCACGTGCCACTGCTCGTCTCGCCCTTCGGCTACTCGACCTATCGCGGAAGTTGATCCATGGCGACCCACTCGGCACGATGCTTCGCCGCGCGTTCGCCATCGCGAAGATCGTCCCCGTCATCCCGAGCGGGCGACGGCGCGCGCACGCGCCGCGACTGAGAGAAAGAAACCAAGGCACGCGATCGTAAGCCACCGTCATCCCGAGCGGGTGAACGGCGCTAACGCGCCGGTGAAGATCAAATGAACC
>CAZKID010000341.1:0-6120 GCA_964552405.1 uncultured Thermoanaerobaculia bacterium | reverse complement strand
GCATCAACGGCCGGTCCGCCGTCGCCGAGAGACCCACCCGCGTGCGACGTTCCAAAGATCGATGTGATGGTTCCGCTCGAATCGACGCGCGATACGCCGCCTCCGGCGAAGTAGAAGAATCCGTGGAAGTACGCGAGCTTGGTGATGCCACCATAACCAGACGGAGCCTGCTTCGGTGCGAACATGGAGATGCGCCCCGCGCGATCGATTCTTCGGATCCCCGTCTGTTCAGCCACGTAGAGATTGCCGACGTCGTCGAACGCGAGGCCGTAAGGCGTGTTGACGCACGCATCGAGCGCCGGTCCACCGTCGCCGCATGACTTGCCGTTGCCGTAGCGCTCGAACCCGCTCACGGGTCCGCCGTTTCCGGCAATCGTGGTGATGATATTCGTCTGCGCATCCACCCGGCGGACGCGATTGTTGTTGGTGTCGGCGATGAAGAGATTGCCGTCGCGATCCCTCGCGATGTCCCACGGCTGGCATGTTGGAGCGGTGCTGAACGTCCCGCCGTCTTTGTAGCCACACTGAGTCCCGCCGCCGAGGCGGAACAGCATTCCTTTCGAATCGATGCGAAAGATGTTGCTCCTTCCGCTGACGTCGATCGCGTCGGGGAATGCGATGACGGCCACGGGGTAGACACCGATCGAAGTCGCCGGCACGGGAGCATTTGCCGGCGCGTGCTGCAACCCGTCTCCGGCGAGCGTCGTGAGCGTGCCGTCGCGTTCCAGTCTGCGAAGGCGAAAACTCCCAGCGTCGCCGATCAGCAGTTCGTCCGTCTTTGTCATCGCCAGCGGTTCCGCCTCCGGGGAGGTCGCGACGATTGTCGCCAGCGCCGGTCCGTTCTCTCCAATGATGGCCGGACCAATCCCTGCGACCGTCTCGAGAGAACCTGACGCAAGGTTGATCCGCCTCACTCGCTGGACGCCATCATCGCTGTAGACGATGTTTCCGGCGGAGTCGATCGCGAGTCCTCCGACATTGCCGATCGGCGCTGTGGCAGCCTTGGTTCCGTCCGGGACGAAGCCGAACTGGCCAGTTCCCCAGGAAGCGACGACATGGCCGCCAGAGTCGATTTTTCGTGATCTTTCCCACGTAACCGACATAGAGATTGCCGGCTCGGTCGAACGTGACGGCCCGCGGGTTCTGTTCCGTCGAGCAGAACGTCGTGATCAGGCCGGTCCGCCGGTCGATTCTGCGCACGCGAGTATTGCCGTCGTCGGCGAGAAAGACGTTGCCATCCGGATCGAGCGTGAGACCGCCGTTGTCGGCCATTGAAACATTGAAGCTGGCGGAGATTGCCGGACCTCCGTCGCCGGACAAGCCTGCGGCTCCATTGCCCGCGAACGTGGAGATCGTGCCGTCCGCGAGGTGCAAGCGCCGCACTCGCATCGCATTCCAGTCGATAAAGAAGACATCGCTCGCGTCCGCGGCCAGGAACGTCGGCTCCCCAATCTGAGCATCCGTTGCGGGGCCGCCATCGCCGGAAAAGCCGCACGTTCCCGTGCCGGCGACCGTAGTGATGACTCCGTTGCGGTCCACGCGTCGCAGCCTGCAGTTGACGTCGGGTATGTAGACGTTGTCGTCCCCATCGACTGCGATGTCACGAGGGAAAACGAAAAAGCCCTTGACGGCCGGTCCCCCATCGTTCGGTCCTCCTCCGACGTTCCCCGCGCCCGCGAACCGCTCGATCGCTCCGTCCGGGTGAACGCGATAAACGATGTACGTGCTGTTGTCGACGATGTACAGATTGGCCTCGGAATCGAACTCGAGTCCGAGAGCGTGACTGAAGCTGGCCCGGGAGGCCAGGCCGTAATCGCGCACATACTGCCCGACGCCGGCCACGGTCGTGATGTAGCCCGGGGGAAGATTTTCGAGTTTGGGAGGCATGTACAGAAACTCGATCGCCGCGCTCCCGATGCGGACGACAGCGAACCCACTATCGCGAGGGGGCATCTGGAGGCGAACCTCGGTGTCGCTTCTCGACTGAGGCAGGATCGCCACCTGATCGAGCGTTATCGGGGCACCTTCGAAATGATCACCGCGGATGGCGACGATCGTTCCACCCGCGATCGGTCCCTGCGAAGGCGAGATGCTGTCGATCCGCGGCTGCTGCGCGAGTGCCGCGGCGCAGATTAGGTGGGCGACGAACGAGGCTCGAATCGCTAGCGTGACGTGAGGCTAGCAGAAAAACCGTGGCTGGGAGACAGGGAGTCGAACCCCGATTGAGCGGTTCAGAGCCGCTTGTCCTACCATTGAACGATCTCCCAGTAGGCGATGGGAAGCGGATGCTACACGGCGCCAAACACGACCGTCAAGCCATGCATTCCTGCGACAAAACCCTCGTTCGGTGGCACAATCAATGCGGAGGTGGATGGCGTGCTGCCGGAAGTCTTCGAGTGTCCGAGTTGCCAGCGTCAGTTCGTTTTCGAGCTGATCGAAACAGCCGAGGATCGTTCGATCTACTGCCCGCAGTGCAAGCGCTATCTGGGCGAAAAGGATGTCAACTTCGTCCTCCTCACCGAGATCGATGAGCTGACCGAACGGCTTCGTTTCGAGCGCGACAGGCTCGAAAAAGACGAAGCCGTCTACGGCATCGGCGAATGCGATGCCGAGCTCCGCACCTACGGCTCCGAAATCCACAAGGTCGTCAACATCCTCCGCCGCACCCTGGCTGACCTCGACGCCCTGAAGCAGCAGTACCTGTGACGCGGCCGCTGGAGGGCATTCTCGTCGCCGATTTCTCGCGGGTGCTCGCGGGACCGCTCTGCACGCAGATGCTCGCGGATGCCGGCGCGCGCGTGATCAAGATCGAAGAGCCGGGCCGGGGTGATGAGACGCGCCGCTGGGGCCCGCCGTTCGTCGAGGGCATCAGTACCTACTTCCTCTCGATCAATCGAGGGAAGGAGTCGGTGACGCTGAATCTGAAATCGGAAGAGGGACGCGCGATCGCAGCGGCTCTGATTCAGCGAGCGGATGTCGTCGTCGAGAACTTTCTGAAGCCGCCGCTCGACTTCTTTCCGAACGAGCGCGCGGTCGTCTGCTCGATCCGCGGCTTCGATTCCGATACGCCCGAACGAGCCACGCCGGGATACGACCTGCTGGCGCAGGCGGGCAGCGGGCTCATGTCGATCACAGGTGCAGCGAATGGTGAGCCTACGAAAGTGGGCGTCGCGCTCGCCGACGTGCTGACCGCGCATCACGCGTTCGGTGCGATCAACGCGGCGCTCGTTGCGCGGGCGCGGCATGGCAACGGTGCGCGGCTCGAGGTCTCGCTCTACGGATCGACGCTCGCATCGCTGGTGAATGTCGCGCAGGCGGCCCTGATCACGAAGAGAGAAGCGGCGCGCTACGGCAACGAGCATCCGTCGATCGTCCCTTATCAACTCTTTCATGCGAAGGATCGCCCGTTCGCGATCGGTGCGGGAACGGACAAACATTTCGAAGAGATCTGCGAGGCCGTGATCGAGCGTCCGGAGCTTGCACGCGATCCGCGCTTCGCGACGAATACCGCACGTGTGAAACATCGTGGAACGTTGGTGCCGCTCCTGGATGACATCTTCCGCGAGAGGGCTGCGAAGCACTGGCTCGCGAAGCTTCGCAAAGCGAATGTCCCTTGTTCGCTCGTGCAGGGAGTCGAGGAGGCGTTGCGTTCGCCCGCGGGACGCCTGCTGCTCGCGCGGGTGAAGCATCCGGTGATCGGCACCTACGATGTCGTGCGCTATCCCGTCTTCTTCGACGGAAAGCGCGCGCCGGCAGGAAGCGCACCGCCGGAGCTCGGTCAGCACACCGAGGCGGTGCTGCGCGAGCTCGGATGGACGAAGCGCGAGATTTCGGCGATGCGGAAGCGAGGGGTTATTTAAGGGGACTGGGGCTCTGGGGCGCTGGGGTACCGGGGAGGCCACCCAGTGCCCCAGCACCCCAGCACCCAGGAAATTCACCTCGACACGATGTACAGCAGCACGCAACAGGTCATGATGAACAGCAGCAGCGCGGAGATCAGCAGTACGGGCTTCCGCTCGCTGTTCTTGCTGTCGAACGAACGAAACACGAACCAGAGTCCGGTGAAGCCGATCCCGATGATGAGAGATCCGAAGATGATGACGCGCACGATAGCGGTCTGAAAATCAGGCATCGAACGTGAGGCTATCAGAAAGACCGTGAGACAGATCTCCGCTGCGATTTTCGATTTCGACGAAACGATCATCAATCTCGAGCCGCAGCACAGCGCTGCGCACGACGCGTTGTGCCGCGCGATGGGGAACGAGTACTCGCAGATGCCGGCGAGCTATCGCGAGGTATCCGGCCGGCGCATCATCGATGACATCCGCGGAATGCGCGCATTCTTCCATTGGAAGACCAGCGAGGAAGAGTTGATGGCGATGCGCCGTCCGATGTTCGATGACATCTGCCGGACGGCCGAACTGCATCTCATGCCGGGAGCGGAGCGCACGATCCGCACCTTGAATGAAATGAAGATTCCACTGGCGATCGCCACCTCCGCCGTCGGTCCCTCGGTCGACATTCTTCTTCGCCGCTTCGGGCTGCGCGATTGCTTTCGCCTGATCGTCGATGGCAGCGAAGTCGTCATCGGCAAACCTGATCCGCAGGCCTGCCTCCTCACCGCGGAGAAGCTCGGCGTCGAGGCTCGCGAGTGTGTCGTGTTCGAAGACTCGCACGTCGGTGTGGTGGCGGCGAAGCGCGCCGGAGCGTACTGCGTCGCGGTTCGGAATCCGGATGCGAAGGTGCGGCAGGATTTGTCGGAGGCTGATGTCGTGCTCGAAAGCTTCGAACAACTCGACATCAGGTCGGCTTTCGCGCGGAAAGAACGCTGAGCTCCGCCACGAGCCGGATCAGTCTCCGTCCTTCGTCGTTGGAAGCCGCATAGGTGTTGCACAGCTCCGCCAGCTCGTCTTCATCTTCGTAGGCGGCGACCGTGAAACCATCGGGAGGTTGCAGCGCCGAGTCGGTTGCGACGCGCCACCATTTGCCTTCCTTGAAGTGATACGCAACATAGCCCCGCGAACGAATGCGCCTGGCCTCGCCTAGTTGCGAGAGGATGCGAAGCCCGGCCGAGTCGCTGATGTCGCCGCTGGCGTTGGCCTTCTGCGCGGCGAGTACCTTTCCGACGAAGGTCGCCATCATGTCCTGGAGCCGGAGGTCTGCGTCGCCGGTCGATTCGACGAAGCGGAGCGCGGTGTGCGAGGCAAGCTCACTTCCCGCCCGCCGCACTTCCTGGCTGCGGATGACTTCCGATTCGAACACGACATCTGCACCGTTCCAACGAAACAGCAACCGGTATCTGCGGCCGGGCTCGGTGAGGCCGTAGTGCTCGATATAGGCGCCGCCAACGCCGATGTCCAGAATCAGTGCGTTCTGATCGTCGAGCTGCGCAATGATCGGCTTCGCAAGTCGTAGTCGTTGAAACTCGCGGCGGTCATGCGTAACCATCGAGCGCGCAGTATCGCATGGCGGGCATATTGCTGCCTCGGGCGAAGAGGAATCGGATGGCTGATCAACCGGCCGCTGAGCGGCGAAGCATGTGGAGGGTGGGACCGGAGAGCACGTGGACGACGGTGCTGCCGGTGGCCTTCATCATCGCGTCGCTGGTGTCGCTCGTTGCGACGCCGATCATCGTGTCGAATCACACGAAGCGCGTCCGGATGGAAATTCAGCGCGTGGCTGAGCCTGCACGGCGCGCTGCGAATCAAATGCAGGTCGATCTTTCCGCCGAGCTCGACGACATCATCGCGTTTCAGGTGACAGGCCAGCGGCAGTATCGCGACGAGTACCTGCGTCTGCTGGCGGAACAGGAGGCGAACTCCCGCATCCTGCGCCAGCTTGCTCCCATCCTGGGCGACGAGTCTAACACTTCATTGCACATCGTGATGGTCGAGACGCAGCGCTGGCATGACGGTGTTCGAGCCGGTGAGTTTCTCGACCGGCAGTTGCCGGAAGGTGTGTTCCTCGCGCGTTTGTTCGAGCGGCATCCGGCTTACGAGAGTGCGCTGCGCGAGACGTCGGAAGTCGAGTTGACGATTCAGAAAGGAATCGAGGACCGGCTCAAGCGGATTCGCTCCGCGGGAAAGACGAACATCTCGCTGACGATCGTGGTCACGTTCC
>CAZKID010000340.1:0-6126 GCA_964552405.1 uncultured Thermoanaerobaculia bacterium | reverse complement strand
ATCCGCCTTCGGCACCTTCTCCCCCGTGCGGGGGAGAAGGGACTGGTCGGCTCAACCCCGCATAAACACGGGAAGTTTCTTGGAAGCGAGAGCGAGGGACCTCTAGCGGGCGTGTGCTTGACAACATAACCATATAGTCATATAGTTACCGAAGAGGTCTTGCAATGAACATCGAACGCTATCTCCGTCTCATCGCCGGCTCTTTCGTTCTGCTCTCCGTTACCCTCGGCTATCTCGTCAGCCCCTGGTTCCTCGCCTTCACTGCATTCGTCGGACTCAATCTCGTGCAATCCGCCTTCACGAACTGGTGTCCGATGATGACGATCCTGCGGAAGGCAGGTGTCCGCGACGCGTTTCCGGAGCAACCCGTGGAGCGCATCGCGTGAGAAAGCTGCTCCTGACAGCGGCCGTGTGCCTGCTGCCACTGACTCCCGCATTTGCGCAGCCGCTCACGCTGCGCGATGCGGCGGCCGAGGCGCTGGAGAGGAATCCGGCATTGCTCGCGGCGCAGGCGGAAGTCCGCGCCGCGCGCGCACGGCGAGACGAGGCGCGCGCCTCGTGGTTTCCCCTCATCGACGCGAGCGCCAACGCGTCGCGCAGTAACAATCCCGTTTTCGTTTTCGGTTCCTTGCTCGAACAAGGGCGGTTCTCCGAGCAACATTTTTCGCCGGCGTTTCTGAACGATCCTCCTGCCCTTCGCAATGATCGGCTGAGTCTCACTGTGCGCTACACGCTCTTCGACCAACTGCGGCGGCGCGACATGACGAAGCAGGGCGCCGAGGGAGTTACGCGTGCCCTCTCCGCCGGGGATGAAATGCGGCAGCAGGTTCTGTCCGAGCTGATCGCGCGTTACTACGGAGTTCTGGTCGCAGAGCAACGTCATGCTGTCTCCGCCGAAGCCGTGCGCGCTGCAGAATCGGCCGCGAAGAATGCGCGTGATCGCGCAGAACAGGGCCTTGCCGTCGACTCCGATCGCCTTGCCGCGGAAGTCCAGCTCGCGGAATTCCGTCAACAGGAGATTGCCGCGGCGGGTGCTGCGGAGATCGCGCGCGCCGCGCTCGCGATGACACTTGGCCGTCCGCTCCTGTCGCGCGTCGAGCTTGTCGCCTCGTTTCCGGACGTGCGCTTCGATCCCGTCGCGCTCGAGGACGCGGTCAAGCGTGCCAGCGAATCGCGCGGCGAGCTCGCATCCGCGATCGCCGCACGGAAGTCCGCGGAGCTGCAACTCGTCACGGCTCGCGGATCCCTGCTGCCGCGGGTCGACGCCTACTCGTCGTGGGGCGCGAGCGGCACGACGTTCTCGCAACGCAATCCGGATCACACCGTCGGCGTGATCGCCAGCATCGACGTGTTCGATGCCGCCAAATACGCGCGCATCGCAGAGGCTCGCGCCGGGGTCGAGGCAGCGAAAGCCCTCGAGGCGTCGATACGCGATCGCGTCGCGATGGAAGCAATCACTGCCTGGAACAAGGCGAATGCCGCACGCCAGCAGGTGGAGGTCGCATCATCCGCCGTCGCCCAGGCGGACGCCGCGGCCCGCATCATTCAGGATCGCTACGACAACGGGCTGACGACCATCACCGAGGTTTTGCGCGCGCAGACCGCACTCGTCGCTGCGCGTCTCTCGCTTCTCTCCGCACGCCAGCAGTCGATAAGCGGCCACGCCGAACTACTTCGCTCCATCGGAGGTCTTCGTGAAATCGATCCGTTTTGATGTGGCCGCACTCACTCTCTTCCTCCTCGCCGCGTGCGGAACGAAGGCTCCCGACCGGCCCGCGCCGAAAGCGACAGGACGCGCCGAAGCCGCCAGGATCGAGACGCTGCCCGACGCGCGCATCACGACGGGAACGGTTCGCTCGACGAACATCAGTCCGCTCTCTGCGAGAGTCATGGCCAACGGGACGCGTGTGCTCGTGGCGGAGGGCGATCGCGTGCGCGCCGGTCAGTTGTTGCTGGAGCTCGACGCTCGTGAGTTGCGCGCGAAACGCGCGCAGGCTGCGGCCGGCAGCCGCGAAGCCGGCGAAGCGATCGCCGCCGCGGACGCAGCCGTCTCAGCCGCCGAAGCAAATGCGACGCTCGCCAACGCAACGTTCACACGCTTCAGCACATTGAAGGAACGCGGCTCGGTGAGCTTGCAGGAGTTCGAGGAAGTCACCGCGCGCAAACAGGCAGCGGATGCAGCGCTCAGTCAGGCAACGCGAAGCCGCGATGCGCTGATTGCGCGCCGCGCGCAAGCCAACGCCAGCGTGGCCGAAGCGGAGACGTTTCTCAGTTATACGGCCCTGCGCGCTCCGATCTCCGGCGTGGTCACTGCGCGTATGGTCGATCCTGGAGCGCAGGCGGCGCCCGGGATGCCACTGCTCATCCTCGAAGATGACGCCGCGCGCCGTGTCGAGACGACGATCGATGAATCGCTCGCGGGCCTCGTTCACCCGGGCGACAACGTCACGATCGAGAACGCGGTCATCGGTCATGTGACCAACATCGCGAGTATCGATTCTCTGACGCATGCAGCTCTCGTCAAGATCGCGCTGCCGGCGAACGCGCCGCTCAAGTCAGGCGCGTTCGTTCATGTCGCGTTCAGCACCGGCTCGCGCAACGTCATCACCATTCCTCTCTCCGCGATTCAGCGCCGTGGCCAGTTGACGAGCGTTCAGATCGTCGACGCCAGCGGCGCCGCTCATCTGCGTGTCATCTCGCTCGGTGCTCCCCACGGCGACCGCGTCGAAGTGCTGGCCGGCATCGATGCTGGCGAAAGCGTCCTGATCGCGGAGGGAGCGCAGTCGTGAGGCGCGGTGGCATCAGTGACGGCGCCGCGACTGCAGTGGGCTCGAGCAGCGCTCGTGGGGAAGCGACGCACGGTGGCGGCGATGGTCCCTCGACTTCGCTCGGGACGAGGCGCGGAATCGCCGGCCGCCTCGCGGCGCTCTTCATCGAGTCGAAACTGACACCGCTGCTCATCGCGGCATCGCTGCTCATCGGCATCGGTGCCGTGTTGCTGCTGCCGCGCGAGGAAGAGCCGCAGATCGTGGTGCCGATGGTCGACGTGTTCGTGCAACTGCCCGGCGCGACGCCCCGCGAGGTCGAGCAGCGGATCACGAAGCCGATGGAGAAGCTCCTGTGGGAGATTCCCGGCGTCGAGTACATCTATTCGACGTCGTCGGCAGGCATGTCGATGGTCGTCGTCCGCTTCAAGGTGGGCGAGGATGAAGAGCGCGCGATCGTTCGTCTCAACCAGAAGCTGCATGCGAGCTCGGATCTGATTCCGCCCGGCGCGGTCGGTCCGCTGCTCAAGCCGCGATCGATCGATGACGTGCCGGTGCTCGCGCTGACTCTCTCGAGTGACCGCTACGACCACTTTCAACTGCGGCGCATCGGCGCGCAACTCGCAACGGAGCTCAAGCAGGTCAACGATGTTTCGTCGGTGCAGTTGATCGGCGGCCTCCGCCGGCAGTTGCGCGTGACGATCGATCCGGCGCGGCTGGCAGCCTATGGACTCGCGCCCGCGCCCGTCGTGCAGATGATTCAGCAGGCGAATACGCAATCGCCCGCCGGTGCGATCGACGCGAACAATCGCGAGATGCTGGTCGAGACCGCCGGGTTCATCGCGAGCGTTGAGGATGCGAAGCGCGTCGTCGTCGGGGCGCGCAGCGGGAAACCTGTGTATCTGGGTGATGTTGCGATGGTGAGCGACGGTCCGCAGGAGGCGGCGGACTACGTGTTTACCTCGCATGCCGAGCGAAGTCGAGGCATCAACCACGGCGCCGCGACTGCGCTCGGCTCGAGCAGCGCTCGTGGGGAGCCGATGGGCGGTGTGAGCGATGGTCCCTCGACTTCGCTCGGGACGACGGATGCCGTCACCATCGCAATCGCCAAACGCAAAGCGACGAATGCGACGATCGTCTCGCGCAACGTGCTCGCGAAAGTCGGCGCGCTGAAAGGCACGCTGATCCCACAGGACGTCGCGGTCACCGTCACGCGTGACTACGGCGAGACCGCGAAAGAGAAGTCGAACGAACTGCTGCTGCACATGCTGCTGGCGGTGTTCTCCGTCTCGCTCCTCATTGCGCTCACTCTCGGCTGGCGCGAGTCGGGCATCGTCGCGATCGCGATTCCGGTCACGCTCGCGCTCACGCTCGCCATCTTCTACGTCGCCGGCTACACGATCAACCGCGTGACGCTCTTCGCGCTGATCTTCTCGATCGGCATCCTCGTCGACGATGCGATCGTCGTCGTCGAGAACATCGTTCGCCATCACCGCCTGCAGTGCAATCACGGACGGCCGTTGAAAGACATCGCGATCGAAGCGGTCGCGGAGGTCGGCAATCCGACGATCCTCGCGACGTTCACCGTCATCGCCGCGATTCTCCCGATGGGCTTCGTGCGCGGGCTCATGGGCCCATACATGCGGCCGATTCCTGTCGGCGCCTCGGCGGCGATGCTCTTCTCGCTGATCGTCGCCTTCATCGTCACGCCGTGGGCCGCGCTGCGGCTGCTGAAGGGAACGGCGGAGGGACACCATCATCACGAAGGCCGCCTCACGCGCCTCTATCGAACGATGATGACGCGGCTGATCCAGGACGCCCGCGCGCGTTTCGTATTTCTCGCGAGTGTCGTCGGGCTGCTGCTGCTCACGATGTCGATGTTCGCGGTGAAGCTCGTGCGCGTGAAGATGCTGCCGTTCGACAACAAGAGCGAGTTCCAGATCATCGTCGACATGCCGGAAGGGACGCCGCTGGAGCGCACGGCGGCCGTCGTGCGTGAGATCGGTTCCGCCGTCGCGACACAGCCCGAGGTGGCGAACTATCAGACGTACGCGGGAACGGCGTCACCGTTCAACTTCAACGGACTCGTGCGGCACTACTTCCTGCGCGCGGGCGCGAACGCCGGCGACATCCAGGTGAATCTCCTGCCGAAGGGCGAGCGCAGCGCGCAGAGTCATGAGATCGCGAAGCGCGTCCGCACGCTCATCGCGCCCATCGCGAAGCGGTGGAACGCGAATGTGAAAGTCGCCGAGGTGCCGCCGGGGCCGCCCGTGCTGCAGACGCTCGTCGCGGAAATCTATGGTCCTGATTACGAGCGCCAGATCGCGATTGCGAAACAGGTCGAGAAGACGCTCGCGGCGACAGGCGGTGTCGTCGATGCCGACTCGTATGTCGAAGATGATCAGACGCAGTTCCGATTCATCGTCGACAAGGAGAAGGCCGCTCTCAGCGGCGTCGCGCCCGACCAGATCGATGCGACGCTGAGGCTCGCACTCTCCGGCGTCACCGCGGGACTCATGCACGAGCCGCGCGAAGAAGAGGATGTCCCGATCGTGTTGCGCTTGCCGCGCGAGCAACGGTCGTCGATCGCCTCGCTGCAGTCGATTCGCGTCGCATCATCGTCAGGCGCACTCGTGCCGCTCGGCACGCTCGTGCGCATCGAAGAAACGACGGCACCGAAGAGCATCTACCACAAGAACCTGATGCCGGTCGTGTATGTGACAGCGGACGTTGCCGGCGCGGAAGAGAGTCCTGTATACGCGATCCTGAAGCTGAACCGCGCCTTGGGTGCGATGAAGCTGCCCGAGGGTTACGCGATGGAGAGGTTCGTGTCGAAGCAGCCGTTCATCACGGACCGCTATGCGATGAAGTGGGACGGCGAGTGGCCAGTCACGTACGGACGCCTTCGCGTGCTGTGCCTCGCATTCGCCGCCGGCGCCTACGCGCAGGACAAAAAAGAGCCGACCGCGAAACAAAAGGCCCAGCAGGAGCGCATGAAGGACTGCAACGCCAAGGCGGGCGACAAGAAGGGCGACGACCGCAAGAAGTTCATGAGCTCGTGCCTCAAGGGCGAGGCCAAGCCGGAGCCGACCGCCGCGCAGAAAGCCCAGCAGGAGCGCATGACCGCCAACTACATCCCGTCGCTCCGCGAGTACTCCCGGCTCTACGGCCTGTCGCTCGACCGGCTGCGGGGCGCCCGCGACGACGTCCTGATCATGCACCCCGGGCCCGTGAACCGGGGGATCGAGCTCAGTCCCGAGGTCGCGGACGGGCCCTACTCGGTGATCCTCGACCAGGTCGCCAACGGGGTGGCGGTCCGCATGGCGCTCCTCTACCTGCTGGTGGGTGGTGGGAAGGCGAG
>CAZKID010000339.1:0-6134 GCA_964552405.1 uncultured Thermoanaerobaculia bacterium | reverse complement strand
TTCACCTCGAGCGAAGCATCGGCATTGACCAACGGCAATCGCCTGCCGTTCGTCGTCGCGATGACCTGCCTCACCGGCTTCTTCCACGACCTCTACACCACGAGCATCGCTGAAGCGCTGCTGGAGGCTCCGAACGGAGGAGCGATCGCGGTGTGGGGCTCATCGACTCTGACTGAGCCCGATCAGCAGGCACTGATGAACAACGAATTGATGAGACAACTCTTCACACCGGGAATCACGATCGGTGAAGCGGCGCGAAGAGCAAAGATGGTGACCTCCGATCGAGATGTGAGGACTTCCTGGATTCTCTTCGGAGATCCATCCATGAAGATGAAATGAGTGAGGCTCAGATCGGGCTGGTTGCATTTGCCCTCATCGCCACGCTCGCCGCGCCATTCGCGGCGAGCAGGCGATGGCTGCACCCGCACTGGCTGCTGCTCGCCGGCGCGGCGATCGTCATCGCGCTGCGCCTCGCCAACATTCCGCAGATCTGGTTCAGCGGATCGGTTTCAGGATTCGCGGTGGCGATTGCAACGATCGCCGCCGCATTCGCGGGCCGCACACCGAACGAGCAATCCATCCGCATGCCGTTCCTCCTCGGATTCGGCATCACGATGTTCGCGCTCAACATCGCGTCGCACGTGTGATACCCAGGCGGCACATACCTTTCTGCAATTTCACTCCCTTCTGGCTCGGGTCAGTATCTGAGTCCTCCAACGGGTCAGCCCTCTCCTCCTTTTCAGATATTGACCCGCCAAACAGCGCCACAATTTCGTTGAGGTAGTGTGTTTTCAATGGTTTAGCGGCGAGCGCCAGAATGGCATCGCCATTGCTAGTGGTGCTACCACCGTTACAATCAGCCCACAATTTTTCTAGAGGTGAAATGGGATGAAACTGAAGCTACCCCTGCTCCTGTCGTGTGTGTGTCTGGCAGCATCCATCGCTTACGCAGCACAACCTTCCTCCGGCGCACTCGATCCCTCGACCACATCACCGATCACCTGGATCGGTTCAACTCCCGGCGGATCCGCTCCGAACGGTGAGTCAAGCTGTGTGCAAGGCGTGAACTGCGAGACATTCACGCTGACGCTCTCCGGCACCGCATCCGATTGGAGCGGAAAGATCTCGCGCGTCAAAGTCGAATGGCTACTACCCGCTTCCGATTATGACGTCTACGTACACAAAGACACGCTCACGGGTCCGGAGGTCGCGAGATCAGCCAACGGCTTGACCACAAGCGAAGAGGTCGTGCTCGATCCCAGCCGCATGGGCACTGGCATCTTCGTCGTACACGTCGTTGACTTTGCCTCGACGCTCGGCGACCAGTATCACGGCACCGCAAGTGTCGAAATCAAACCGGCCGAGCCGCCGCCCGCACCGCCTTCGACTGCGACTCCACCAACCTACAATGTCTTCGCCGCACCAGCTCCTCTTGGCCAGAGCGCTGGCGAACCCTCCATCGGCGCGAACTGGGCAACTGGCAACGCGATG
Source organism: uncultured Thermoanaerobaculia bacterium (assembly GCA_964552405.1). Lineage (GTDB taxonomy): Bacteria > Acidobacteriota > Thermoanaerobaculia > Gp7-AA8 > Gp7-AA8 > JAJPHC01. Next base: position 4,643 of record CAZKID010000339.1, on the reverse strand, counting down.
TTCGTCTCCTATACGGAGACACTTCGCGTCACGTTCAATGACAGCACGACGCCACCCACCGCGAGTTGGGTGAACAAGTCCGCGGTCAACACATCGCTCGCCAGCCTCGATCCAATTCTCTTCACAGACTCCCGCACGAACCGCACGTTCGTATCGCAACTCGCAGGTAAGGCGAGCCTCATGTCATTTACCGACAACGACGGCGAGACGTGGACGCCCAGCATGGGATCGGGCATCAATTCCGGGGTTGATCATCAGACGGTCGGTGGTGGCCCGTTCAAACCGGGCGTTCTCGGCCGTTCCGCACTCACCTCTTATCCCGACGCGGTCTACTACGCCTCGCAGGATTCCGGCCTCGCGGAGATTGCGCTCAGCCGCGACGGAGGCCTCACATTCGATGTTGCCGTTCCGATGTACAACCTCACGCAATGCGGAGGACTCCACGGTCACATCAAAGTTGCACCCGATGGTACGGTCTACGTTCCTAACGAGAGTTGCGGCGGGCATCAGGCTGTCGTCGTATCGGAAGACAACGGCCTGACGTGGAACGTTCGTCCGGTTCCCAATAGCATCGGCGGAGAGAGCGACCCCTCGGTCGGCATCGGCGCAAACGGCACTGTCTACTTCGCATATGCCAATGGCGACGGAGCCGCGCGCGTGGCAGTCTCGCGCGATCACGGCATGACGTGGACCGATGATCAGGATCTCGGCCGCATTCCTGGAATCAAGAACACCGTCTTCCCCGAGGGTACTGCAGGCGATGACGACCGCGCCGCGGTCTTCTTCCTCGGCACTACGACTCCTGGCTCCAACGCAACTGGTACCGACACTTCGTTCAATGGCACCTGGTACGGCTACATCGCCACGACGTACGACGGTGGAAAAACCTGGGTCACCGTCAACGCAACGCCTAACGATCCGGTGCAGCGGGGCGTGATCTGCACACAGGGCACGACCTGTCCGAGCGGAACACGCAATCTGCTCGACTTCAACGACCTGCAGGTCGACCAGCGCGGCCGCGCGCTCGCCGGACTCGCCGACGGCTGCATCAGCGCCGCTTGTATCGCCGGTGGCGCGAGTGACGGTGCCGCACAGGCAACGATTCTTCGCCAGGCCAGCGGCAGAACGCTCTTCTCCGCCTACGATGCGCCGAACGCACCAAGCTCTCTCTCTGCCGCATCGAATCGCGGCGTCGTCACGCTTGCCTGGACCGACGGCTCCAACAATGAGAGTCTTTTCACCGTCGAACGCTCGATCTCTTCCACGACCGGCTTCACCCAGATCGGCACGGTCGGAGCCAACACGACGACGTTCAACGACGCCACAGGCTCGAAAAAAACCTACTACTACTATCGTCTCCGCGCTGGTAACGTGAACGGAACATCTCCCTACTCGAATGTGGCGAAGGTCTACGTCAAATAGCACAATCGAAAACGCGGCGGGGATTCTCCTCGCCGCGTTTCTCCTTCTGCCCCTCTCCTGCGATTGCCGCCTCCTCGGCTTCGATCTCGAGATGTCGAGGGAGGCGGCACATCGCCGTCTGCAGTCGCTCGCGCATTTCGATCATGCCGATCAACAGCGACAGGAAGTGTGGTCACTCGATCACGACCGCCGCTTCTCTTCAGTGATCGTCGGCTTCGATCGAAACGACCGGCTGCGCTTCGTCACGGTCATCGCCCGCAGTCCGGTCCGTTATGACGAACTGATCGACACGCGCAAAGCGCAACACGCGACAACCGGCTCGCTCCAGCGCTATACCGTGCAGCGGGGCGAGTGCACGCTGATGGCAATCGGCACTGAACGTGGGGCGAACACGTTCACGATCAAACGCGAAGCCGAAGAAGAGGAAGAATAGAGACGTCATTTCGCTTGCCTTACGCCTCATTACCGCCTACATTGGTGAGTGCGGAGCGACTCCCCAATGGCTGCGCCGGCTCGACGTCTCGATACTCAGTTCGCCTTTCTTCTTCCCCAACCTGAGCGGCCCGTTCTTCTTCCTGATCTACCACTCGTAGAACCGCTTTCACCAGACGGCGTTCGCGACGATGTCCGCCGTCTCCGCGAGAGTCTCGAGGTTGCGGTTCGATCCAAGGTCATGAGTGCGAAGGAGTTACTCCATGCACTCGATCGCCGGCGGCGCGACGATCTCCTCCCCACGACCCTCGAGCCGCTCGATGCTCTCCTCGGCGGCGGGCTGCCGCGCGGCAAGATGATCGAGCTCGCAGGCCGCCGAAGCGCAGGCCGCTTCTCGATCGTCATGGCTTCACTCGCCGCCGCTACTAGTGCCGGCGAAGCCGCTGTCCTCGTCGACCTCGGCGACAACCTTGATCCGCAAATCGCCGCCGCAACCGGCGTCGATCTGCGGCGGCTGCTCTGGATCCGTCCAAAGACGATGAAGGATGCCGTGCATGCCGTCGAGATGATCGCGGCCACGGGCTTCCAACTCGTCGTACTCGATGCCGGACTCGCTCCAATCCGCGGCAAGCGTGTGCCCGAAGCATCGTGGGTGCGCCTCGGACGAACAGCGGAAGCGCAGGGCTCGGCGATGCTGATCTCCACGCCGTATCCGATGACCGGCACCGCATCGGAGATCGTTCTCAACGCGCAACGCGCGCGCGCGAAATGGGCCGGCCGCGGCAAGTCGCCGCGCGTACTCGCCGGACTCACGATCGATGTCGCCGTGACGAAACATCGCCATCAGAAAGAAGGGTGCAGCGCGAAGTTAGAGTTCATGACACTGGAGGCGGCGCAGACAGCTGCCGGAAAACCATGAGCCGCCTCGCCTGCCTTTACGTCCCGATGTTTCCTCTCGCCGCGCGACTGCGCAGCGAGCCGGAGCTGCTCGAAGAAGCGCTGGCGATCGTCGAAGGGAATGGCAACAACGCACACGTCGTCGCCGCCACGCGACGCGCGCGCAAGAAAGGAATCCACGCCGGCCTTTCCCTCGCACAGGCGCGCTCGATTTTGCCGAAGCTCATCGCTCGTGGACGCGACACGGAATGCGAGCGCACCGCGCAGGAAGCATTGCTCGAAGTCGCAGAAACGTTTTCACCACGCATCGAAGACTGCGGCGAAGGCGGCCTCTTCATCGACATCAGCGGCACGGAGCGCCACTTCCCGTCCGAGCACGAGCTCGCACAGGCAGCAATTCGCGCCTGCGACAACGTTGGATTGCCCGTGCGATGCGGCATTGCTTCGAGCAAACTCGCCGCGCGCATCGCGGCGGAGCTGCCGAAGTCGCCGACGGTCGTCGAGCGCGGCGCGGAGGGGGAGTTTCTCGCACCCTTGCCGTTGCTGCGCTTGTCGCCGGAGCTCGATGCCGCCGCGACCCTGCAACGGTGGGGACTCACCTCGATCGGCGAGCTCGCCCGCCTTCCCGAAAGCGAAGTCGCCACGCGCCTCGGCGAGCTCGGACGCGAACTGCACTATGCGGCGCGCGGCATCGATCCGCGCCCACTCATTCCGCGCGGCCTCCCGCCCGACTTCCGCGAAGGAATGGACCTCGAATGGCCGCTCGTCGCACTCGATCCCTTTCTCTTCATCGCCAATGCCGCACTCGATCGCCTGACGAAGCGGCTCGAGTTCCAGGGCTTCGCCTGCCGCCGCCTCGAACTGACGATGACGCTCGATCCCGACGGCTACGACGCACGCGCCATCGATCTCCCCGCACCGACACGCGACGTGAAGACGATGCTGACGCTCATCCGTCTCGAGCTCGAAAGACGCGCGCCCGGCGCACCGGTCACCGGCTTCTCATTCGTCGCGATTCCCGATCGCCCGCGCCGCGCACAGCTCTCGCTTTTCGGCCCCACAGCGCTGTCACCGGAAAAACTGGCGACGACGATCGCACGCCTGATCTCGATGCTCGGCGAAGACCGCGTCGGCATGCCGCAGACGGTCGACGGCAATCTTCCCGATCGCTACGCAATCGCACCCTACGATCCGCCACCGCCGCCGAATCTCGCTCACCCACCGCGCAAGTCGCGAGGATTGGTGGCAGTGCGCGTGTTCCGCCCGCCGATTCCGGTGGAGGTAACCATGGAGGATGAGAGGTTCGTGGCTATCAAGTGCGCGGAGATCGAAGGCATCGTGACCATGGCATCCGGTCCATGGCCCGCGGAAGAAGGCTGGTGGAAGGAGGCACCAGCGTTTCGCGAGTACTGGGACGTGGAGGTGCATAGCGGCGTCTACCGCTTGTATAGGGATGTCGATTGGATGGTCGATGCGAAGTACGGATAGCTACGTAATGTGGATTAGAAGCGAAATGCAGAATTCAGAATTCAGAATTCAGAATGAAAAATGAGTGACCTCCGAGATATTTACGATCGTGTCTTTCGATTCGCATGTGAAGTTGTGCGTTTGCATCGCGAGTTGACTCATATTCGCGGTACCAATCGCGTTGCTGCAAATCAACTCCTTCGATCGGGGACAGGAGTCGGAGCCAATCTCGAAGAGGCAGACGGAGCGCAAAGCAAGGCCGACTTCATTGCCAAAACGCGTATCTCTCTGAAGGAAGCACGCGAATCCAACTGTTGGTTGCGCCTGATCGACGCAACAAAAGGAATAACGCCGGATCGTATCCATCCTCTTGCTCAGGAATCGAACTAGATACTCCCTAACCTCCCATTCAACATAAAAAACGG
>CAZKID010000338.1:1989-6136 GCA_964552405.1 uncultured Thermoanaerobaculia bacterium | reverse complement strand
CCTCGCGGAGGGGAGAAGGAACCAGGCATCGCCAGATTCGCTGTCATGTTCGTAAAGCTATCTCCCCGCCGCGTATCCATCATCACCTCACGACGCATGTGATCCTGCTACGGTGTCCCCATGAAGCGACCTGACTGGTGGTCCTGGTGGCAGGAACGAAAAGCGAAGTACGTTGTCAACGCTGAGCCCTTCCTCGACGCGGGGCGCTTCGCGTCGATCTGCGCGGGCACCGGCCTTCCCGACATTCATCAGCGCAGCACGTTCCGTTTCCGCAACGTGCGCGACGGCAGTAACCGCTTTCTCGGCCACTCGCAGAGCGGCGAGAAACCATTCGCGCGCATCTACACGCGCCTCGGGAATCCGACGACGGAGTATCTCGAGCGCGTGCTCTTCCAGCTCGAGTGCCAGCACTTGATCGACAGCGCGCTCGCGGCCGATGAGAGCGAACCGACGATCGGCAGCATGGTGCTCGGCTCGGGCATGGCCGCGATCTCGACGACGCTCCTCGCGCTGCTCGAGTCGGGCGACGGCGTCATCGCGGGTAACGTGTACGGCTGCACCGACAGTCTGCTGCGTGCGCTCTCGCGTAAGTTCGGCGTGAACGCGTACTTCGTCGACACGACGAATACCCGCGAAGTCGAGCAGTGCCTCGTCGATCATCCCGATGTCGCGGTGATCTTTCTCGAATCGCCGGAGAATCCGACGCTCGCGATGTCCGACATTCGCGCGATCGCGCGCCTTGCGGAACAGCACGGCGCGTTTCTCGTGGTCGACAACACTTTCTGCAGTGCGTATCTTCAACAGCCCTTCCGCCTCGGCGCCGACTTCGTGGTGCAGAGCACGACGAAGTACGTCAACGGCCACTCGACGTCGATCGGCGGTCACATCCTCGGTCCGTTCCGTTTCATGACGTCGGAGCTCTTCACGATGGCGAAGGATCTCGGGCCGACGCCGAGTCCGATGGACAGCTGGCTCAACTCCCTTTGCGTGCAAACGCTGCCGCAGCGGATCGATGCCGCAGTGGCGAATGCCGTCCGCATCGCCGGCTTTCTGGTGAAACACGAGTGCGTCGAGACGGTGCACTATCCGGGACTCGCGTCGCATCCGCAGCACCAGCTCATCGGGACGCAGATGCGCAACGGCGGCGCGATGATCGCGTTCGAGTTGAAGGGGGGGCAGAAGCCGGCGATCCGTCTGATGAACTACTTCGCGCGCCACGACACACCGATGGAGCTCGCCGTCAGCCTCGGCAGCGTGATCAGCTACATCGAGCATCCAGCGAGCATGACGCACAGCGTCGTCCCGCGCGAGGACAGGCTCGCGCGCGGGATCAGCGATGGGCTCGTGCGGCTCAGCGTGGGACTCGAAGGGATCGAGACGCTGCTGGGTGCGTTCGAGGTGGGATTGCAGTTCGCATACGAGTAGGAGAGCGGGCGAGACGCCCGCTCTCCACTAGAATCTCGTTTCGCTATGCGAAAGACACTCCTCGCTCTTCTCGTCACACTCGCGTTCACCGCACACGCCAACGATCTCGACGACATCCGGCGCGAGATCGCGAAGCGGCACGACGAAGCAGTCCAGCGCCTGCAGGCCTGGATCGCGCTTCCCTCCATCGCCGCGGAGAACCGCAACTATCCGGCCGGCGCCGAGTACATGGCGAAGCTGGCGAAAGAGGCCGGCTTCCAGAACGTCAACATCTTGACGACCGACGGCAAGCCGGGCGTCTTCGCCACGATGGACGTGGGCGCGCCGAAGACCGTCGGCCTCTACTTCATGTACGACGTGAAGCAGTTCGATCCCGCGGAGTGGAGCTCGCCGCCGCTCGAAGCGAAGCTCGTCGACAAGCCGAACTTCGGCAAAGTCATCGTCGGCCGCGGCGCCGTCAATCAGAAAGGTCCCGAGTCCGCGTTCCTCGCGGCACTGCATGCGATCCGCGGCGCGAACAAGAAGATGCCGGTGAATCTCGTGCTGGTCGCAGAAGGGGAGGAGGAGATCGGCTCGACGCACATCGGCCAGCTCGTGCACCGCCCCGAGGTGGAGGCCGCGCTGCGCAAGACGATCGGCGTGTTCATGCCCTCCGCGGTTCAGGATCCCGACGGCGTAGTCGTCGTCAGCCTCGGCGCCAAAGGCATCGCGGAGCTGGAGCTCGTCTCGAGCGGCGAGAAGTGGGGCCGCGGTCCGTCGAAGGACATCCACTCATCGCTCAAGGCGATGATCGACAGTCCGGTGTGGCACCTCGTGAAAGCGCTCGACACGCTCGTCTCCGCGGACGGCAACACGATCACGATCGACAACTATCCGCAGCCGCGTCCGATGAGCGCGGAAGAGAAGGCGATGGTCGTCGCGGCGACGAGTGCGAAGAGCGAAGAGCAGACGATGAAGGCGTTTGGCGTTCAACACTGGATCGACGATCTGCCGTTCGAGCAGGCGCAGGAGCGGCTCGAATCGCAGCCGACAGTCAACATCGAAGGACTCGTCGCAGGCTACACAGGCCCCGGAGGCAAGACGGTGCTGCCGCATCGCGCGGTTGCGAAGATGGATCTGCGCCTCGTGCCCGACATGAAGTTGGCGGATGCGGTTGCGGCGCTGAAGGCGCATCTCGCGAAGCGCGGCTACGGCGACATCGAAGTGAATGTGACCGGCGGTTACGATCCGACGAGTACGCCGGCGAACGCGCGGCTGATTCAGGCGCAGTTCACGGTGTACAAACATTCGGGAATCAATCCAGTGCTCTGGCCGCGCAACGCGGGCTCGTATCCTGGATATGTGTTCACCGGCGAGCCGCTCAAGCTCGCGGCCGGCCACTTCGGCCTCGGCTCCGGCGGCGGGGCGCATTCGCCCGATGAGTATTACGTGATCGAGTCGACGAATCCGAAGGTGCAGGGTTATGACGGCGCAGTGATGTCGTTCGTGGAATACCTGTGGGAACTCGGGCGGTGAATGTGCGCGGGCAGGCGCACGCCAGTGGCGTGGTTTTGCGCGTACGTCGCGTACCAGGGGTGCGGAGCACCCCTGGCTAATTTCCTTGAGCGCCCCTTCCGGGGCGCGATTGTCTGCGAACTCTTATTTCCGCGCGATCATGACGCCGATGTGTACCGCCGCGTATCCCGCCACGACGGAGGTCAACACATTGACCAATCCCCACCACGCCGTGCCGATCTCCGTCAGCCGCTGCGTCTCGTACTCGAACGTCGAGAACGTCGTGTACGCGCCGACGAAGCCGGTCGCGACGAACAACCGCCAGAGCGGCGCGATCTCCATCCTCTCCGCCGCGAGCGTTGCGAAGAGTCCGAGGATGAAGCAGCCTGTGACGTTGACGATGAGAGTGCCGAGGGGAAAGCTGCGGCGCCAGAAGAGGGCGACGGCGAGATTGACTCCGTAGCGTGCGACTGCACCGAGTGCTCCGCCAGCAGCCACGACCATGAATCGGCTCACGCGCTGCAATGTATCAACCCCGGCTATACTCGTCCACGGTCCAGATGCGCAAGGCATTGGTTGCAGCGTTGCTGCTCCTGCTGCCCGCGGGTATCGCCGCGGCAGGCGGGACGCCGACTGCCTTTCGTCACATTACGAGGGAGAGCGGCCTCTCGCATCCTTCTGTCTACGGCATCGCGCAGGACAAGAGCGGCTTCCTCTGGTTCTCGACGCAGGATGGCGTCTGCCGATACGACGGCTATCGCTTCAAGCTCTTTCATCACGATCCGCGCGATGCGAAGACGCTCGCGGAGAACGATTGCGATTCGATCGTCGTCGACAACGACGGCATGGTGTGGATCGGCACCTGGGGCGGCGGCCTCGATCGTTTCGATCCGGCGACGGAGACCTTTCGACACTATCGCCGCAAGGAAGGCGATCCGCGCACGCTCGGCGACGATCGGGTGCAGACCCTGCTCCTCGATCACGGCGGCACGCTGTGGGTCGGCACATTCGCCGGAGGCTTGAGCCGCTTCGACCGCGTCACGAATTCCTTCTCGAACTTCATGCTCAGCGATAACCGCGTCTGGTCCGTTGCGGAAGACGATGCGGGCGACATCTGGGCCGGCACGGAGAACGGGCTCAATCGCGTCGATCGCGGCACAGGCTCAGCCGGCGCGACCCCTCCCAGACCGCGACGCAGAACAGCCCGATATAACGCACACCGCGCTTC
>CAZKID010000338.1:0-1979 GCA_964552405.1 uncultured Thermoanaerobaculia bacterium | reverse complement strand
CGTGGAGCATGTGAAGCTGCCGGGCGATGTGCCAGGAGCCGCGATCATCCGCAGCCTGGCGTTCGAGAACGGCGCGCTCTGGATCGGCACGCAGGCCGGGCTGGATCGCATGGATGTGCGCACGCGCGCCATGCAGCACTTCAGCTACGACCCGAAGAACGAGCAGAGCCTCAGCTCCAACTCGATCACCGCGATCATGAAAGATCATCGCGGCGTGCTCTGGATCGGTACGCGAGACCGCGGCCTCAATCGATTCGATGAAACGAGCGGTACCTTCACGAGCTGGGTTCACGACGAGACGCGGCCGCAGTCGATCGCAGCAAACGATGTCCGCTCGCTCTTCGAAGATCGCTCGCACAACTTATGGATTGCGACGCGCGGCGCAGGCGTCGACATCATCGATCTGAAGGAGCGGAAGTTCACCGCGCTCGTCACCGACGATCGCGATCCGAAACTGCTGCACGGCACGCGTGTGCAGTCGATCTACGAAGATCGCAATCGCATGCTCTGGATCGGTACCACCGACGCACTGCATCGCATCGATCCCGTTACGCATGCCATGACGCGCTTCATGTACGACCCGGCGAATCCGACGGCGTTGCCGGAGCGCGCCATCCAGGCGATCACCGAGGATCGCAACGGCAACATGTGGCTCGGCTTCTGGGCCGGCGGCTTCTGCCGCTTCGATCCTGCGAAAGGCGCGTGCATCGAGCACTACGGTCACGATCCGCAGGCGCTGCATCAATCGAGCAGCGATACGGTGCTCAGCGTGCTGGCCAGCCGCAACGGATTTCTCTGGATCGCCACGAATCGCGGATTGAAGCGATTCGATCCGGCGACGAAGCAGGAGATCGTCTTCCATCACGATGCGCGCAATCCAGGCTCGCTCAGCGACGACTACGTCACGACGCTCCTCGAAGACGATAGGGGTGTGCTCTGGATCGGCACCGACGATGGTGGCCTCAACTGGCTCGATCCGGCGAAGCAATCGTTCGAGCATGTCGCGGCAGGCGCGCTGATCGGCAATCGCATCCGCGCGCTCGAAGCCGATGGCAGCGGCGGACTCTGGATCGCGACGACGACCGGGCTCGATCATTTCGATCCGCGCACGCGTGCGGCGCGTCATTACACCGAGGAAAACGGGCTGACGAGCATTCACATCGAGAGCGTGTTGCGCGACAACCACGGCGATCTCTGGCTCGGCACGTATCGCGGCGTGTCGCGCCTCGATCCGCGCACGGATCGCTTTCGCAACTATCGCGCGGATGACAATGGAATTCTGCTCGACACCAACGCCCGCTTCCGCGGCGCCGACGGCCGCCTCTACCTCGGCGGCACGCACGGCTATCTCACGATCACTCCCGATGAAGTCCACGAGAATCCGTTCGTCGCGCCGGTGGTGATCACCGGCTTTCGCAAGTTCAACGCGCTGCTCCCGCTGCCTGCTTCGTATTTCACGAGCAATCCGCTGGAGCTGTCGCGGCACGACAACTTCTTCACGTTCGAGTTCGCCGCGCTCGACTTCACCTCGCCCTCTGACAATCACTACGCATACAAGCTGGAGGGGCTCGATCCCGACTGGGTCTTCGCCGGGAACAAGACCGAGGCGAGTTATACGAATGTGGCGCCGGGGAAGTATGTGTTTCGCGTTCGCGGGACGAATAGCGATGGTGTGTGGAACGAGACGGCGGCGTCGGTTCCGGTGCTGATCGAGCCGGCGATCTGGCAGACGATCTGGTTCAAAGTGCTCGTCGCTGCGCTGCTGATCGCGGTTGCGTTTCTGATTTATCGGATGCGAATTCGCGCGGTGGAGGCGAAGCGGCGCGAGCTCGAGGCGCTGGTCGTCGTGCGGACGGCGGAGCTGGCGCGGATCAATGCGATCGTCCGCTCGATCAACGCGGAGATCGATTTCGATCATCTGCAGGAGCTCATCCTCGGCATCCTGCGGACGGATGTCGATCAGGCGACGGCGCTGGTGT
>CAZKID010000337.1:0-6151 GCA_964552405.1 uncultured Thermoanaerobaculia bacterium | reverse complement strand
CAGTGCGGTGCTCGGAGATCGCCCGGTGGGCCGAGGAGGGACTCGGCTCTGCCGAGCACCCGATCGCGTTCCGCGGCATCGCCGCTGGGATGCGCGAGGTAGGCGGAGATCGCAGCGCAATCGAACTCGCGTTGCACCTGATCGATCTGCCGCGCGCGTGCGGCACACGCCGCGAGGCTGCGCTGTGCGCCGGAGAGATCGCCGCGCTTGATGTAGGCCATCGCCTGATAGAGAAGCGAATCGATTTCCAGCCCGGTCAGGCTTTCGATCGCGGAGAAATGCGCCGCCTGCTCGAACGCGGCGATCGCCTCATCGATGTCGCCTCTCGTCCACGCGATGCGTCCGAGCGTGTAGTTGTAGAACGCCGGTTGCAGTCTCACGCGGCTCGCATGCAGATCACGCGTTGCACCCTCGATATCGCCGAGCGAAGCGCGATCGGCGAGCACGAGCACGAGACGGCGATCGTCGGGCTGATTGATGTCGATCTTCTTCAGTTGCGCCAGTGCGGCGTCGTTGTCGCGTTGCGTGAGCAGCATGTGCGCCGCTGCCAGGCGGAATCGCCAGGCGTCGGGACGCAGATCGAGAATCGACTGCGCGAGCGCGAGCTGCTTGGCGTGCTCTTCATCCTGATGCGCAGCGAGGTAGCGCACGAGCAGCGACTCATACGCCGGTGTGTCCGGCCGCAGCCGCTTCAATGCCTCGGCTGTCCAGAGCTCGGATTGTTGCGCACTGCCGCGCGCGTCGTTCCAGCTCGACAGAAACGCTTCGGGGAACGCTGTGCGTTGTGCGCGGCGATGCGCCTGCTCCATCAGCTGCGTCGCGTTCGCGCGATTGCCTTCCGCATCGGCGTGGAGCGCGAGCGAAACGAGCCGCCGCGTCTCCTCGTCGCCCTGCACGTCGGAGAGCCGCAGCGCGTAACCTTGATCGATGACCGCGCGCTCGTGCTGAACGTAAAGCGCGATCGGAATCGCGAGGGCCACGAGCGAGGCGATCGCGATGGGCGGCCCCCAGCTGCGACGGCGCACCGCGCGCCGCGCGTGCGTCGATAGGCGCTCGACCGCCTCATCGTCGGTCAGCAGCGAGCGAATCTCAGCGACGAGCGCGCTGCCATCGGGAAAGCGGTCCTTCGGATCTTTGCTCAGGCACTTCTGCACGATCGAATCCGTTGCCGCAGTCAGGCGATCGCTGTGCGGCAGATGCGGTGGTTGATCGCGGATGAGTGCGGCCAGCGCGAGCGCGGAGGTCTCTCCGTGAAATGGAACGCGGCCGGTGATCGCTTCGAAGAGCAGGCAGCCGAGGGAGAAGACGTCGGTGGCTTTGCTGAGAGGGCGAAGATCGGCTTGTTCGGGTGCGAGATAGCCGATGGTGCCCATGATCATGCCGGGCCTCGTCGGCAGGAAGTCGGTTGCGGTGTCGAGCTCCTGCGTGGCGATGTCGCGCGCGAGTCCGAAGTCGAGAACTTTCACGCGGCCGTCGGACGTGAGGAAGACGTTCTCGGGTTTGAGATCACGATGGATGATGTCGTGCGCATGCGCAGCGGCAACGCCCTCTGCGATCTCGAGCGTAATCTGCAAGGCATCGCGCGAAGGGATTGGGCCGCGACCGAAGCGAGTCCGCAGCGTTTCGCCCTCGAGGAGCTCAGTGACCGCGTAGTGCAGGCCGCGATCGCTGCCGACGTCGAAGAGCGCGACGATGTTGGGATGCGAAAGCGCCGCGACGGCCTTCGCCTCGCGGCGAAATCGCTCGAGCGCGATGCTGTTCGAGGCGAGATGTTCCGGCAGAACTTTGACCGCGACTTCGCGATCGAGCCGGAGATCGGTCGCGCTGTAGACCTCTCCCATCCCTCCCGCGCCGAGCAGGCGGCTGATGCGATAGGGGCCGAGTGTGGTTCCAGGCTGAAGCACGTTTCCGATCAGGATAAACCGCGGCGATCAGTGACGTACTGCGCGCATTCTGGTTCCCGCAACCGTGCAGCGCGGAAAATTCGGGAACTGATCCGTCGTGGGGAAACTCGTGACTTGAGAAAGCGCAGTCCACATGCCGCTGTCGAGCTCACTGGCGAACGCGTCGGCATTTGCAGGACGCGAGTTGAAGAACGCTGCCCAGGCAAAGCCGTTGTAGTTACGCACGACGAGTGTCGTCGATCCCGGAAGGCTTCCCGTGTGCCACCAATTCGCGTCCGCGCCTGACGGACGAATCAGCCACCCTTTGGCATACCAGTATTGCGAATTGGTCCAGAGAGGAATCGACGGCCTTGCCGTCATCGTCGCCACTGATGATGCGCTCAGAACCTGCGGTGCTGTCCGGCCATCGATCGACAGAACGAAGCGGAGGTAGTCGATCGTCGAGCCGACCCAGCCGCCGTGCGCGTCCATCGCCTCCAGATAGAAACCGCCGTCAGGCCACGGAACGCTTTGGCCGTCGCCCTTGATCGACGGCGCCAGCGGTGCGCCGGGATAGTCGTAGTAGTTCACTTCCTTTGGCAGTAACTGCGACTGAAAGGAGTGGCCAATCTGCATGCATGCCGCGCCTGACTGATTGAGGAGCTGACGCCGGACGAACGTCTCGTAGTCGACACCACTGATCTTCGTGATGATGCGTCCGAGCAGTGCGTAGCCATAGTTCGAGTAGTTGTAGTCGGAGCCCGGATTGAACTGCAGCGGCTTTCCCATCATGTAGCGGATGATGGTTTCAGTCCCCGCGGGGGGAGGGAGCCCCGCCGCCTGCGCGATCGTTATGGGCCGGAACATCGGATCGAATGTCGTGTCGCGGTTCCAGCCGCCGGAGTGTTCGAGCAACTCGCGAACTGTGAGCGACGTGAGTCGCGAGTCGGTGCTTTGACCTGGCAGCGGCTGCTCATAGGAAAGGATGTCGAATACACGCTGGTCGAGATCGAGCTGCTGGCGCTCGACGAGCAGCATGATCGCGGCTGACGTGATCGCTTTCGAAAGGCTCGCGATGCGGAAGGAGGAATCAGGCTGCACGAGGCGCTGCCCGGCGACATTCGCGTATCCGTAGCCGCGCGCGAAGACGAGTTTCCCGTTGCGGACAACTGCGATCGCGCCGCCCGGAATCTGGTACTTGGTCATGAGCGTCGTCGCTAACTGATCGAACGAAGCCATCCCCGCAACTGGAACACCAGTGGAAGGAGTCGGCTGCGCGAAGAGGATTCCCGGGAAACTGATGCAGCACGCCAGAGCGAGAGCCGCGGTTCTTGACATCTTCCTCTTCAAAACTGCGCCGGCTTCGTTTGTTCCAACGCTCGCAGAGTGCCTTCAATCGCGTCGCAGACGAAATCCACTTCTTCGTCCGTGATCACGTAGGGCGGCATGAAGTAGAGAACATTGCCGAGGGGACGTAGCAGGATGCCGCGGGCGAGGAAAGCGGCGGCGAGGCGGGGGCCGATGTCGTCGAGATAGCCGCTCCCTTCGAGCTCGATGGCGGCGACTCCGCCGATCGCGCGCACATCGGCGACCGTTTCGAGTGCGCGCAGCGGTTCGAGGCGCGCGCGCAACCGTTGTTCGAGGCGCATGATGCGATCGAGCAGCCGCTCGCTCTCGAAGAGCTCGAGGCTCGCAATCGCAACGGCGCAAGCGAGCGGATTCGCGGTGTACGAGTGACCGTGAAAGAAGGCTTTCGCGCGGTCATCGCTCAGGAACGCGTCGTAGATCTCGCTCGTCGCTGCAGTGACCGCGAGTGGAAGGTAACCGCCGGTGAGCGCTTTCGAGAGGCAGATGAGATCGGGCGTCACGCCCGCGTGCTCGCACGCGAACATGCGTCCGGTGCGGCCGAAGCCGGTGAGCACTTCGTCGGCGATCATCAGCACTCCGTAGCGATCGCAGAGCTGGCGCACGCCTGCGAGAAACTCGGAAGGCCAGACGATCATCCCTCCCGCGCCTTGCAGCATCGGCTCGACGACGACTCCCGCGACGGAGTCGCGATGCGCGACGAGCACCGACTCGAGACTCTGCAGGCAATCGATCGTGCAGCGTTCGCGCGTCAGGCCGAGCGGGCAGCGGAGGCAATAGGGCGCATGCGCGCGCTCGATCGAGAAGAGCATCTCGGCGAATGGTTGCGTGAACGCTGATGCCGCGCTGACCGACATCGATCCCACCGTGTCACCGTGATAGGCGTGCTCGAGCGCAATGAAGCGAGTGCGCTGCGACTCGCCGCGGTTCTTCCAGAATTGCAGCGCGAGCTTGAGCGCGGCTTCGACCGCCGTCGAGCCATTGTCGGAGTAGAAGATGCGCGAGAGTCCGCGCGGGAGAATCGAGAGCAGTTTCTCGGCGAGTGCGACGGCGGGAGGATGGGTGCAGCCGGCGAAGAGCACCTGCTCGAGTTCTGCCGCTTGCGCCGCGAGTGCGGCGTTGAGCTTCGGATGCGAGTGGCCGTGAATGTTCACCCACCAGGAGGAGATGCCATCCAGGATCCGGCGGCCGTCTTCGAGCTCGAGCCAGACGCCGCGTCCGCGCACCACGGGCAGCGGCTCGGGTGCCGTTTTCATCTGCGTGTAGGGATGCCAGAGCGCCGCGCGATCGCGCTCGATGAGGGTCACTCGAAATACCTCGCCAGCGAGCCTTCGCTGTCGAAGTGCTGCAACGTCCAGTTAGGCAGCTCTTTCGCGAGGTCAACGAAATGCGGCATCTGGCTGATGACCGTCGTGCGGCCGAAGCGCTCGATGGCCTCGCGATGATCGTCGTTCGCCGGACCCACGAGCACGACGCCGGCGATCGGGATCACACGCAGGCGCAGCGCTTCGAGCGTCAGTAGCGTGTGGTTGATCGTTCCCAAGGCGTTGTGCGAGACGACGAGCACCGGCAATTCGGTGGCTGCGATGAGATCGATCATCGTTTCGCGCTCGTTGAGCGGAACCAGCACGCCGCCCGCCCCCTCAACGATGCAGGACAGGCGCCCTCGCCTGTCCATCGGAGGGACAGGCGAGGGCGGAGGGACAGGCGAGGGCGCCTGTCCTACACTCAGGATCGAGGCCACGGAGATCCTCACTCCGGCGAGACGGGCAGAGAGATGAGGCGAGAGCGGACGGCGCAGGCGCACGCCCTCCTCAATCGCTTCGCACGCGGCGAGCTCCTTCACGGTGCGCGTGTCGTCGTCGCTCTCGATGCCTGTTTGCACCGGTTTCCAGTAGCGGAGACCCTGATCGCGATAGCGCATCATCACGGCCGCGGAGACGACCGTCTTGCCGACATTCGTGCCGGTGCCGGTGACGAAGATGCCTCTCATGACCGTTCCATGCAGTGCCCGAGCGTATCCGCAAATCGCGCGAGCAGCGCATGATCGTGTGTTTGATTGACCGAAACGCGCAGGCGTGCCGTCCCCGGCGGTACCGTGGGCGGCCGAATCGCGCGCACATCGAAGCCTTCGCGCTGCATCGCGGTGGCGACGGCGACCGCGGCATCGTTCTCGCCGATCATCACCGAGAGAATCTGCGACTCGCCCGAGCCGGAGGCGATGCCGCGTTCCCGCAGCAACTGGCGCAACAGCTTCGCCAGCTCGCGCAGGTGCAGCCGCCGGTTGGGCTCCGCCTCGAGCACATCGAGCGCGGCGTCGAGCGCAGCGGCGATCGAGGGCGGAGGCGCGGTCGAAAAGACGAACGGGCGTGCACGCTGCACGAGGAGTTCGATTGCTTCGTCGCTCCCGCATACGAACGCTCCGCTCACGCCGAGTGCTTTGCCGCAGGTGTCGATGCGGAGGAAGACGTCGTCCGCTACGCCGTGTTCTTCGATCAATCCGCTGCCGCGCTCCCCGAAGATGCCTACGGCATGCGCTTCGTCGACGATCAGCGCGCTCCCGCTCTCGCGTGCGATGCGCGCGTAGTCGCGCAGCGGCGCTTCGTCACCATCCATGCTGAACAGCGACTCCGTGACGATGAACTTCTGCGTGCCGGGTAGTTCATCTCTAACCATGCGTTGCAGCGCTACGCTGTCGCCGTGCGGAAAAATCACACGCCGTGCCCGCGACAGCCGCATACCGTCGATCAGGCTGGCGTGATTCAGCTCGTCGGTGAAGATCACGTCGCCGCTCTCGGGGAACGTCGTCAGTACCGCGAGATTGGCCGAATATCCGGAGGAGAAGTAGAGCGAGCGCTCGGTCTGCTGGAATCGCGCGAAGCGTTCTTCGATCGAGGCGAACG
>CAZKID010000336.1:0-6171 GCA_964552405.1 uncultured Thermoanaerobaculia bacterium | reverse complement strand
TCCACTGAAATCCTGGGTGTGGCGGAGGCCTTTGAACGGCTCGGCATGCCGGACCCGTCGATGGCATTTGTCGAACGTTTCGCCGTGGAAAAGGAAGGAAAAAACGTCGTCTCCGCCGGCACTCCATTGGACATGAAAAGGGGCGTCACCGTCGTCCCATTCCCCACCTTTAAATTTACGAATGCGTAGGGAGTGACGGCCAGCCCCGGACCCGTCGAAGCGACGAAAATAATGCCTTCATAAGCACCCACGGCGTTGGTCTGCGGACCCGAGAAATCGATATTGAACGTACGCGGTGTATTGGGCAACAACGTCACGAAGACCGGATCACCGCCGAGAGGATCACTGATCGTAAAGAATGGAACCGAGTTGATTCGATTCGTACCGAGAATGACATTGACCTTGTCATTGCCAATGTTTTCGATTGTGAACTGTGAATGGAGATCGCGGAGATTCTCATTCAGCGAGGCAACGACTGCTCGCGGCTGCACAGTAAAGATCACATTCGGACTCGACGACGCGACCGATACGCTGGCAGTTGCGGGCGGACCCGGCGCCGCTACATTGCAACCGAGGACCTGCCGCACGCGATGATAGTAAGTAGCGGCCGTGGTCGAGACGAATGAGGCCGAGGTCGAGAATGTCTGTTGTGAGTCCAGAATCGGGTTGAACGTGGGGCTCTGGGAACGTTCGACCAGGTAATAGCCATCCGTGTCGAGTCCGGTCGAGGCTTTCCACGACAACACATACGTTTGACCGATCGCGACGCTCCCCGGAGGCACAAACGTGAACGTTGTCGCGCCGGGGGCCGGACAATTCCCGCCGGTCGTGAACATCGAGACCGCGGTCGACGTGCTCTTCGTGACATCACAAGCGGCTCGCGCGACGACCTGCCAGTAGTAGGTGCGAGACGGCAACAGTCCAGTGATCGTCTGATAGGTCTGTTGCAACCCTTGCACATAGAGCGGCGGCGGTGTCGTCGTGCCGAAGTACAGATCGTAAGTCGAGGCGTTTGCGGACGAGGACCACGTCAACGAAGGTGTCAGAGACACGTTGGAAGCACCGGTGGCCGGTGATTGCGGGGCAAACGCGCCAGCCCCGGCGCACGACCCTGCGCTCGTGAAAACGCTGGTAGGCGAGAATGTGGTCTTCGTCGCATCACAGCTACTGTGCGCCACCACATACCACGAGTACTTCGTGTTCGCGGCCAGTGATTTGACCTGGAAGCTCGGTGTCGTCAGGCCACTGGCTACAAGAGCAGGAGGAGTCGAGGAGCCGAAGTAGACGTCATACGTCGAAGCACCCGGCACTGCCGGCCATATCAGCGATACCGGCGACACCAAATTGGTCGCTCCATTCGCCGGGGAGGTGAGGACGAAGGCCGGCGGCACAGTACAAGCGGCTGCTGTGGTGAAGCTGAAGACGGCCGACGAGGCCGAGGGCGTCTTGCAGAAAACGTCGTTCCTGGCAGCGACTCGCCAATAATACGTCGTACCGGGCGTGAGATTCGATGCCGGCAAGGAGATTGCGCCATTCAGTGCCGCCGACGCTCCGATGCCCGCGGCAATCAACTTGGTAGGCGGACTTGTCGTATCGAGATAAAGGTCATAGTTCGCTGCATTCGTGACGACACTCCATTTCAGGGCCGGCGCGCTCGCAATTCCTGCCGATCCATTGGATGGTGCGAGCAGGACGGGCGTCTGTAATTGCGTGCACGGATGCACAATGGAATCGATCTCAGAACCATTGCCGACCGTGGTTGCCGTGAAAAACGTATTCCCATCGGCGGCGATCGCCGCCACCGATGCACAGTCCTGATAGATCGTCTGGCCGCCACCGAGATTCGTGCCGTCGGGAAACCAGATGAGCGCGTTGCCAGCAACGCAGCCGGGATTCTGGAAAACTACGGCGATCCCGCCGTTGTAGGGGGTCATCGCGGGGGCTGGCGAACATCCGGATGAGGCGATCACTGGATTCGGCGTTTGAGGGCCTGGGTAATACTGCACCTGCTGCACGGCGGACCCGCCAACACTGTTGAATGCGATCAAAGCGCCGGTTCCATAGGCGACCATTGCAGTCGTAGGTGAGATGCCTTCTCCAACATAGGTACTGGGGTCGTTGAGATTGCGGTTCGAATACGACTGGACGATATAGTGACCTTGCCGGCAACCAGGCTGGTCATAGGCTACAAGCAGGCCACCGCTGTAGGCAGCCAAAGCCGTCACGGACGAGCATGCGCCAGTCATCACGACTTGTGGGCCGCCGGCCGTCGGATCTGGAAACCACTGGATGCTGTGCTGGCTGGCGACGCATCCAGCATTATCGAAGGCGATCACGACACCAGTATCGAACAACGCCATTGCCGTGATTGGAGAGCAACCTGGCATGAGGGTTTGATGACTGGAAAGGTTTTGCTCCGAAGGAAACCAGAGCAGTGCGTACCTCACATTCGCGGCGGCGCCACAAGGCCCGAGATCGGCTGCCGCCAGCAAGCCACCATGCCACGGCACGATCGCACTCACATTCTCACAACCGGAATAGAGTCGCGTCGCACCGATCGGGCCCGTCAATGAGCATGCCGTGGCCTCGATCGGTAAGTCGGCAGGAACGCCACTATCCACTGCCGCACAGCGCACCGCATACGTCAGAGAGAATGCGACAAGGACGGCTCTGCACAAGAACCTGAACATCGGACCCTCCGATCATTCATCGAACGTTGTCAGGCAGCCGCAGGCCCGTCGCCGGCGAAATGGCGCCGGCGACGCGGGAATGCTTCCTAGAAGCGCCTCAGTGCTGAGAGCGATGCGGTCTTCGACTTGGAGGAGTGATCGTAGGCGGCGTTGATCTCGAAGGACGGCGAGATGTAACCGATGCCGAAGGCCACGTGATTTTGAGACTTGCCTCCCGGATAGCGTGCAGCGGTGAATTGTTCAACGGCTTGCAAGGTCGGATCGGTGCTCGTCGCCGGCCCGTCATAGCGCAGTGTGTGATCGGGATCATGCCACCAGCCTGCGCGGAGAGCGAACGGAATACGAGCGGCCGGAAATGCCCACTCGCCGCCAACGTGAATCTCGTTGACATTGTCCAGCACGAAACCCAGATCCTTCCCCGACTTGCAGACATTCGCCGCTCCGCAAAACAGACCCGGTTCGTAATTCCTGAGCAGCTTGCCGTATTGCACATGGACGAGATCTGCATTCAGCGTAACTCCTGGAGCGGGACGAATCGAAATGCCGGCACCGTATTGAGTCGGGAGTTGAAAGCTATTGGAAATCGCCGACGGGTCCGACGTACAAGTGTCTGTCAGATTGTTCGGATTGCACTCCGTCATTTCGAAATCGTTCACGCCACCTTTGTACACTGCGCCGAGCGACAGGTTTTCAGAAGAATTCGCCCATTTGATTCCTGCTGAGTAGGAATTCTTGCTGCTGTTGCCTTGCGCACGACCGAAACCGACCAATTTCTTTGATATTGCCTGAGGATAACCAGTGGTGGCAGTTTGGTAATTGCCGAAGGTTGCAAGTCCTTTGAATCGATTGTGTCTCGCACCCAGGCCGATCGAGAGACCGCCGAATTTCCATGCTCCGCTGGCGCCGATTGTCTCGACTTTGTAATTCAATGAGGAAATCCCCGGCGGATCACCAAGATAGAAATCCTGCCCAGCGATGTGCCCGATGATCACACCGGGCTGGTCTGTGTCCAAGTGCAGTTGATAATCCAGCGGCCGCGAATAGAAGACCGCGAATGTCATGTTGCGCCGTGGAAGCACAAAACTCAGGAATGTCGGGCGCTCATGTTTGCTCGAGATCCGTTCGCTCAGAGCCGCGGACGTACCGAAGACACCGAGTGGAATGTCTTCGCTGAAATCGAGCTGCCGGAACTCGAGCGTGACTTCCGGTCTTGCAATGACGGTTAGACCTGCTGGATTCGCTTCGGCGGCCGAGGCGTCATCCGCTCTCCCGATGAACGCGCCGCCCATCCCCAATGATCGCGCGCCGGGAAAGCTGAAGTTGAACTGCAGACTGCGTCCCATGGGAGTGAGGTCGAGATTTGCCCCAAAAGCCGGCACCGTGAACACGACGAACAGAAGAGTCCTGCTGAGCCACTTTGACATGGGGGTCTCACGTCCTTTCTTCGAAACGAGTTTATGCAGGCATTCTACCGTTAGAATGAGTCCGCTGTGTTCCGGCCAAGTCCAATTGCCGCCGCGCTCTTTCTGCTGGCTGCGTCCGCGGCTCGGGCTGACTACCACACGGACTTTCGAACCGGTATTCGCGCCTATCGCAACAGCGATTGGCCGACAACGATCGACAGCATGCGCAAAGCGATCAAGCAGAATCCCAACGAGTCGGCCGAGCGCATCATCATCTCAGGAGGTTGGTACGTCCCCTACACGCCCCACTTCTACCTCGCGGTTGCTCTCGCGGAATCGAACCGCTGCGAGGAAGCGCGTTCCGAGCTCGCTGCCTCTGAGGCGCAGGGCTTCATTCAGAAATTCGAGGCGGTCACGTTGAAGAAAACGCACATCAAGTGCCCCACGCCGCCGCCTGTGATCGTCACGGCGTCCGCGGGCCCGCCACCCACGGAGCCGGGTTCCCCAGGGCCCATCGGAGTCACCGGAACAGGCACGATCGGTACCACTTCCACGGGGACGACCACCGCCACGCAGCAACCTCCGGTGGGGAGCACCGGGTCGACGGGGTCAACGACCTCTCCCTCCCGTCCGCAACCTCCGCTGAATCTTGCCGAAGCCGTGCGCGCCTATGCTCGCGGCGAATATCCGCGCGCGCTCTCGCTCCTGGCATCCAGCTCCACGAACGATCGCGTCTACAAGGCGCAGGTCGCGCTCCTGCGCGGCGCATCGCGCTATTCGCAATTCCTCGCCGCCGGCGGCACGAACACGAGCCTCAAGAAGCAGATCGTCGCCGACATCCGCGCATATCGCGACCTCGACAATCGACCATTGGACCCGCGCCTGTTCAGTCCGCGATTCCGCGATTTCGTCTCCAATCCGCGTTGATCAGTTGACTTCCATCGCCCGTTTGGCGAATCCTGAAAAAGCGCATGCAAGTGATTCTTCACGGCAGCTTCGGACATTTCCCGCTCGACCAGTTGCTCACGTTCTTCTCGACGTTCACCCACACGGGTGCGCTCGACATCCTGTGCGACGACCGCGTTGGCCGCATCTTCTTCGAGGACGGCGCCGTCATCCATGCCGAGAGCAACTCCGCCAATGGTGCGCAAGCCGTACTCGATGACATGTTCGTCTGGCCCGGCGGCACGTTCACCTTCTCGGCCGGCGCTGCGCTGCCCGAGGGCAATGCTCGTTCGACAGTCGACATCCAGGCCGTGATTCAAGGCGGGCTCGCGCGCGCCGCGGAGTGGAGAAGTCTGATGACGCTCTACCCCAGCGAAGACGTCATCCTGCGCGTGGTCGAGAATCCGCAGGCAGAGGCGCAGATCAGCCTTACGGGAGAGGAATTCCGCATTCTGATGAAGGTCGGAGCACAACGTACATTGCGTCAGCTCCGCAGCGATCTGAATCGGCCGGCGGCCGAGCTCTATCCGCTCGTCCATCGACTGGAGAGCTGCGGCCTCATCGCACGCGAAGAACCTCAGGAGAACATTCAGACCCTGCGCAACTTCGATGTACCGGAGACCGGCGCCGAGAAAACCACCATCGTGCCGCGGACTACGCGCGTGTCCGCACTCACGGCTTCCCAACCAGCGGCTGCACCTGCGCCGCCCGAGCCCGAGCCGCCGCCGGAGCCCATCACCGAGCCGCAGCTTCCGGCCCCCTCGGAGTCGGCGGCTCCCGGAACCGAATTACTCGTCGGCAGCCTGACGATGGCCAACGGCTCCGTGTTTCCTCTGGTCGACCCGTCGTACGAGATCGGACGCGATTCGAAGAACGACATCGCCATTCACGACGCCAGCGTCTCCAGCCAGCATGCGCGCATCGTTCGTGACGATCATGGCTTCGTCATCGAAGACACACAGAGCCGCAATGGCACGTTCGTCAATGGCGAAAAGATCGCGGCGCCGCGCACGCTCGCCGATGCGGACGTCGTCCGGCTCGGGAAGATCGTATTGACCTTCAACGTCGCCCGGAAAGTCATCACGCGCGAAAAGACGAGCTAGTGGAGTGTATTCGCGTCAGAGCTTCTTGCG
>CAZKID010000335.1:0-6237 GCA_964552405.1 uncultured Thermoanaerobaculia bacterium | reverse complement strand
CCAGCCCGGCGTCGGAAGTCCGCTTCTCTCCGGCCACGGACCTGTTATGCGGCTGGTGGCGGACGATGTCGTCGAGGTACTGCGCGTAGACGCGCAGCTTCGGCTCTTCCTTGACCCACACGTCGATCTTCGCCTTGTCGATGTGCAGGATCTCCGGCTCGAGATACGCGCTTGCCGCCGAGAAGTCGGTCGCAAGCTTCGCCATCTCTTTCCGCATTGCGTCGTATTTCGCAACGCGCGTGTCCTGATCGTGCTTCAGCGCCGCATACACATACAGACGCGAGAGCTCCTTGTTCAAATTGAAAAACGTGTCGAGGGCGGTCGCCAGCTTCTGCGGCGACTGTCCCAGCGTTCCCTTGAACGCGGTCACACCGGCAATCTTCTTTGCGTACTGATCCTTCGTGGAGGCCCACTGTTCATCCGTGGGGTAAAGCAAAGTGAGATCCCACGTGTACTTCTCCGGGATCTGCTCGCGTTGTCGTTCCTGAGCCTGGGCCGTTGCCGCAATCGCGGCGATCGCAATCGAGACCATGAGCGTCTTCAACATTCCGTTCCTCTCTTGAATTGGGCGAAAGGCTATACGGCTGCGATCGCGACTGGTTGTGACGAAATTGCAAGCGGTTGCGTATTGACTCGATGAATGGAGTACCTCTGAATGAAAACCGCCTTCCTCCTGATCCTGCTCTGCCTCTCGCTCGGAGTCTCCGCCGGAACGTCTTCGACGACTGCCCCCTCCACGACGAACAACGACGATAGCTGCGACATCGGCGTTTTCCCCGCCGCAACGCTCCTTCTTCCTTACTTCGAGGTCGACATCAACTCGCCGCAGACGATCGCCAGAACCACACTGTTCAGCGTCGTGAATCACTCGCACACATCGCAGATCGCCCGAGTGACACTCTGGTCCGACCTTGCCTATCCGGTACTCGAGTTCAATCTCTTCCTCACCGGTTATGACGTTCAGTCGATCAACCTCTATGACGTCGTCGTTCGTGGCGCGATTCCGGCCACGTCCTCTTCCACTGCGGAAGGTGATCGGTCCTTGCTGAACGGCGACAACCCGAACTTCATCGCCGGTGCCATCGCGAGCTGCGCAGCGCCGGTGGACGTGATCCCGGCAAGCATCCTCAGTGATGTGCGGACGGCATTGACGACCGGCAGGTCGAGCGTCTGCGGCAACGCGAAGATCGGAGAAACCCACGCGAATGCGAGCGGCTACGTGACCATCGACGTCGCCGGCAACTGCACACCAAAGCTCCCGACCGACAACGGCTACTTCGATGAGTTGCTCTATGACAACGTCCTCTCCGGCGATTACGAGTGGCTCAATCCGAATCCGGCGACGGGCAACTACGCCGGCGGGAATCCGATGGTGCACATCCGCGCGATTCCTGAAGGAGGGGCAGCCGGTGTCGTCGTTCCGACCAACCTCCCTTACACGTTCTATGATCGCTACACCCGTGGCCTCAGTCCCGATGCACGTGCGATGGATCGGCGACAACCTCTCCCCGCCATTTTCTCCACGCGATTCATCCAGGGTGGTCCTGGCGCGTTCAACACCGACTTGCACATCTGGCGCGAGGGCTTGACGTCTTCTGCCTCGACCTGCGCCGACTTCGCGTTGAACGATGGGAAAGGGATGCCGGTCCGCGACATCGTTCGCTTTGATGAGCATGAGAATCCTACGATCGCAGCGTCTGCGATCGCGCCCGAGATTCCTCCCTCGTTCGTCCTTCTGCCCGCGACGTGGAAACTCTCTACCTCATCAGCACTCTTCCCACCGCAGAGCACAGCGGGTGACCTCGGCGGCTGGCTGTATCTGAATCTGAACAACGGCGGCTCGGCTGCGTACACAGCGAAGCCGGGAGCGGATTTTGCCGTGCCCACCACCGTCATCAGGCCGAGTCAGAACTGGGTCGTCACCTCGATGTCGGCCGAAGGCCGCTACCAGGTCGCCTTCGACGCCGTGATGTTATCCAACGGCTGCACCCCAGCGCTGCCAGTCACCACCAACACCCCTGCCAACCCTTCGATCGCACCGGGCCCGAACATCACACCCTGATGCGCGTCTAAGGATGCATGAGGACTGCAATACTCGCGATTCTTTGTCTCGCCGCCCCGGCCGCCTTCAGTCAGGAGAGTCCGGCACAGCCTGATTATTCACGCGAACAACTGCGGCATATCTTCACGAGCGATCCGGCTCCGCCTGGCCCGCAATCCAACTTCCACGTCGGTGTTGGCTACGTCGAATTCCGAGCGTTGGGAGCTCAGTGGCGACTCGGCTTCCTGCCGATTCTCGCTCCTCTCGCCGGCTCCGTCCCAACGACTCGCGGCCTCGGCATGCCTGATGCGTTCGGCCTGAACCACGTCGTGATTCCCGGTGGACCGCTGCTGCCAGAAGAGCGCGACGCGGATGAACAGCGCGAGCTGCGCAGAATCGCGCGCATCACG
Organism: uncultured Thermoanaerobaculia bacterium; assembly: GCA_964552405.1. GTDB lineage: Bacteria > Acidobacteriota > Thermoanaerobaculia > Gp7-AA8 > Gp7-AA8 > JAJPHC01. Next base: position 3,786 of record CAZKID010000335.1, on the reverse strand, counting down.
GCGAGACCCTAATCCTGAGCGCAGCGAAGGATCAACGAAGGCGCCGGGATGATCACGCATCAGGCGATGCATATGGCACGATTCGCGCGGCGCCGTCGTTGATCCTTCGCTGCGCTCAGGATGACCTGCCTACCGCTTGATCGTGATTCCCCACGCGTTCTCGCCAAGCCACTTGATCAGCTCACTCGCGCTGAGTGGCTTCGAGATCCAGTAGCCCTGCGCGAGATCGCAACCGAGCTCTTTGAGCTTCCGCCACACCGTTTCGTCTTCCACACCCTCGGCACATACCTGCTTGCCGAGGTTGTGAGCGAGATCGATCACGGTACGAACGATCGCGGTGTCGGCGTCCGAGCTCGACATCCCGGTGACGAACGACTTGTCGATCTTGATCTCATCGATCGGTAACTCCCGAAGATGAGTGAGTGACGAATAGCCCGTACCGAAATCATCGACCGAGAGCCGCACGCCCATCGACTGAATCATCGACATGATCGCGAGCGCGTGCGCCGGATCGGCCATGATCGAGCTCTCGGTGATCTCGATCTTGAGAAACCGCGGGTCGACCTTCCACTTCTTCAGCAGATCGTCGATCTTCGTCGGCAGCGTCTGTTCCTGCAGACTCTTCGCGGAGAGATTCACCGCGATGTGAATCGGCGCGCCGGCGTCCTGCCACTCGCGGCACTGGCAGAGGGCACGGTCGAGCAGCCAGTCGCTGATGGTCCGAATCAGGCCCGTCCGCTCCGCAATCGGAATGAACGCGCCCGGCGCCAGGAGTCCGCGTTGCGGATGATTCCAGCGGATGAGCACTTCCGCGCGCGTGACGAGGCCGCTGCGCAGATGCAGCTTCGGCTGATAGTAGAGCTCGAACTCATTGCGCTCGAGGGCGTGCCGCATCTCGACCACGAGCGACAGCTGATCCGCCGACTTCGGCTCGTGCTCATCCTTGTGAAACGTGTAGCCGGCTTGCGACTGCTTGGCCGCGTACATCGCGACGTCGGCGCGGCGCAGCAGCGTACGCGAGTCATTTCCGTGCGCTGGATAGAGCGCGATGCCGATGCTCGCGCCGATCTCCAGCACCTGCCCATCGACGACGAACGGCTGCTGCAAAGTGTTGAGCACTCGCCGCGCCACCACCGCCACCTGTCTCGCGTCCATCGCCTCGGAGAGCAGAATGGCGAACTCGTCGCCGCCCAGCCTCGCCACCATCTCGCCGGGACCGAGCTGATTCTTCAATCGAAATGCGACGGCCTTCAGAAGGATGTCGCCGAAGTGATGACCGAACGTGTCGTTCACTTCCTTGAAGCGATCGAGATCCATGAGCAGCAACGCCATCGATGAACGCGAGCGCCGCGCATCTTCGACAGCTCGGTCGAGTCGGTCGAAGAGCATCGTCCGATTCGGAAGGTCCGTCAGTCCATCGTGCATCGCCTGATGGCGCAGCATCACGAACTGATGTTTCACTGCGGTCACATCACGCACGAAGGCAACCCAGTGCGTGATCTCGCCGGCGTCGTCGACAGGCACGAGCTGCAGATCGAGCTCGATCTCCGTGCCATCTTTCCGACGCGCCGTCACTTCCGCTTCGAACGGACGACGCTCGAACACATGATGCAGCAGCGAGTCGGCAATCGCCTGCTGACGCTCGACGATCCCGAAAACGACCGGCGTCTGCCCGATCACTTCTTCACGCGTGCGTCCATAGATCGTGCAGAAGCCGTCGTTGACGAATGCGATGCGCGGTCCGACGGCTTCGACCGCCGGCGTCAGGATCGCGATCCCCTGCCCCGCGACATGGACTGCGGTACCGAGGAGCTTGAGCTGCTCGGTCTGAACACGCTGCTCCAGGAGCTCCCGCTCGCGTGGGCCGACCGACTCGACGGTCGTCGTCCAGTCGGTATGAAACCAGGACGATTCGGGGAGCTCGTCTGACATGGGGAAAGTGGAAGTTTACTCGTTCTGGGTGCGGGGTGGGTTCTGGGGCTCGCAGGTGCGCGGGCTCGCGGGTTCGCGGTGCTACGCGGGTCGCTACTCTCCGAATTTGTCTCGGCGTCTCCCTCCACCCCGCCGAGCCCGCGTACCGCGAGCCCCGAACCCTCAATCCACCCCGCCGAGCCCGCGTACCCGCGAGCCCGCGCACCCTCAATCGGGATTCGTCGCCCAGACCGACATCTCCGTCGTGAACCCGCGATCGTCCATGGCGAGCATCGACAGAATCGCGTGTGCGATCTCCTCGGCGCGCAGCTTTCGCTCGCTGAATGCGCGGCCGCGGGAGAATGCCGTCTGCACCTCGCTGGGATTGATCTGCATCACACGAATGTCGTGCTTGCGCAGTTCGGCGCGCCAGCATTCGGTCATGCCCGACAGCGCGAACTTGCTCGATGAGTACGCCGTGCCTCCCGCGAAGCCGCGCTGTCCCGCGGTCGACGCGATGTTGACGATGTTCCCGCCTTTGCCCGCGGCGATGAAATGCTTCGCGGACTCGCGCGCGACGACCATCGCACCAAACACGTTCGTCGCGTAGACGCGCTGCATATCGGCGAGCGAGGTGTCGAGGAGAGGCGCGAAGTGCCCGAAGCCGGCGTTGTTGATCAGGACGTTGAAACCGTCGAGTGCGTCGGCGGCATCGGCAACCATTCGAACGACATGGTCCTCCCGCGCGACATCCGCTTCGACGGCGAACGCGCCGATGTCATCCGCCGCGCGCCGCACCTTCGCGGCATCACGGCCACAAATCGCAACACGCGCGCCTTTCAGCGCGAGTTGTCGCGCGGTTTCGAACCCGATGCCTGAGGAGCCTCCGGTGATGAGTGCCTTTGCAGTGCTCAGTTCCATGCGTGTAGTTTAGTCGTGAGTGCCGAGTCTGATTTTTCTCATCCTGCCCGACGTCGAGATCCTCGACCTCGCCGGACCTCTGCAGGCATTCCATGAAGCGAACCGCGCGCGGCAGCGCTATGCGATTCACCTTTGCTCCACGCGCGATCGCGTCCGGACGGATCAGGGGTTGTGGCTGTCCGGCCTGGAGCCGTTGCTCGAGGCCGAAGAGGACGATCTCGTCATCGTGCCGGGCATGCCGTATCGCGCGACGCAGCGCCTCGATCGTTCCGCGGTTCGCTGGCTCAAACGAGCGCATGAAGCGGGCGCGCATCTCGCCTCCGTCTGCACCGGCGCGTTCGTGATCGGCGAAGCAGGCCTGCTCGACAATCGTCGTTGCACGACACACTGGTCGCGTATCAATGAGCTTCAGCAACGATTTCCGAAAGCTCACGTGCTGACGAATCGATTGTTCGTGACCGAAGAAGCGATCACGACGAGCGCAGGGATCGCATCGGGCATCGACATGTCGCTCGCGCTGATCGAGCGCGCGCATGGACCGCTGGCCGCCGCGGAAGTTGCGCGCGAAATGGTCGTGTATCTGCGGCGCGATGGCTCCGAATCGCAGCAGAGCGTCTATCTCGACTATCGCGCGCATCTGCATCCCGGGATTCATCGCGTGCAGGATGCGATCACGCACGATCCCGCACAGCGCCGCACGCTCGACGAGCTCGCGGAGCTCGCGGCGATGAGTCCGCGTCACCTCACTCGCCTCTTCCGGCAGACGACCGGGATCTCGGTGCTCGACTACACGACGCGCATCCGCCTCGAGCTCGCGCGCACGCTGATCCACGATCCGACGCAGACACTCGACGCGATCGCCGCAAAGTGCGGCTTCGATTCGGCGCGTCAACTCCGGCGCCGCTGGAGCCCCGTTCTCCGCCGATCGCCACCGATGGGACTCGCCCCCGTTTT
>CAZKID010000334.1:0-6238 GCA_964552405.1 uncultured Thermoanaerobaculia bacterium | reverse complement strand
ACGAGTAACGAGTGACGAGTAACGAGTGACGAGTAACGAGTGACGAGTAACGAGTAACGAGTGACGAGTAACGAGTGACGAGTTGGGCTCAAGCCTCCTCACTCGTCACTCGTCACTCAGCACTCGGTACTGAATAGGATATCCTTCGCGCCATGCCGATCGAGCAACGACAGCCTCAGGGACTCGTCGACATTCTCGACAAGATCCTCGACAAGGGCCTCGTAGTCGCGGGTGATGTGAAGGTCTCGCTGGCGAACGTCGAACTGTTGACGATTCAGCTCCGTCTGGTGATCTGCTCCATCGATAAGGCCGAGGCGATTGGAATCAACTGGTGGCGCTCGGACCGCTTCTACTCGAGCGAGCCGCGCACGCTTCCATCCGCAGACGAGTACGACTCGCTCAAAGCCCGCATCGCCGAGCTCGAAACGAAACTCAATGAACAAGCGCCTTCTTCGGGGAAGGCGCCAGAGAGGAAAGGCAGGTAGACCATGGCTGTCGAACGCGCACCAGGCGGCACCAGTCTAATTGACGTACTCGACCGAATTCTCGACAAGGGTATCGTCGTCGATGCGTGGGTCCGCATCTCCCTCGTTGGTATCGACCTGATCACCGTTGAAGCTCGCGTCGTCATCGCATCGATCGACACGTATCTGAAATACGCAGAAGCCGTCGGTATCACGTCGACCGTCGCCCGTCCGGCCCTCGGACCCGGTGAAGGCGGCACGCCGAGCGGCTCGTCGTCGACGCCCTCGGGTGCAGCGAGAGGTTAGGGTGCAGGGCAGGCGCCCCCGCCTGCCCCGTTGAATATCGCGATGAAGGACAGGCGATGGCGCCTGTCCTAAACAGTTACTTCACCCACTGATCCATCCAGTCGAGCACGGTCTGATGCCACAGCTTCGAGTTTTGCGGCTTCAGCACCCAGTGCCCCTCATCCGGGAAATAGAGCATCTTCGACGGAATCCCGCGACGCTGGAGCGCGGTGAACAGCTCGAAGCCTTGTGACACCGGCACGCGGAAATCGAGCTCGCCGTGCACCACGAGTGTCGGCGTCTTGAAGTTCTTCACGTAATTGGCTGGGTTCCACTTCTGATAAAGCTCAGGGTTGTCCCACGGGTTTCCTTTGAACTCCCATTCGTTGAACCAGAGCTCTTCGGTCGTGCCGTACATCGCAGGCTGGTTGTAGACGCCGTCATGCGAAACGAGCGCTTTGAAGCGGTCGCTGTGTCCGAGGATCCAGTCGATCATGAAGCCGCCGTAGGAGGCGCCGGCGGCACCGAGATGATTGCCATCGACGTACGGCAGCGCGGCGAACTTGTCGACGCCGTTCATGATGTCGACGTAAGGCTTGCCGCCCCAATCGCCGGAGACGCCCTCGACGAACGTCTGTCCATAGCCGTACGAGCCGCGCGGATTCGGCATGAAGATCACGTAGCCGCGCGCCGCCCACATCTGCGGATTCCAGCGATAGGACCAGCCATCGTTCCACGCGCTCTGCGGCCCGCCGTGAATGAGCACGATGCCGGGATACTTCTTCGTCGCGTCGAACATCGGCGGCTTCACGATGAGCGCCTGCACGTTCGCGCCTTCAGCGCCCGTGTACCAGAGGTCGCTCACCTCGCCCAGCGCGACGTTCTTCAGCAGCGCATCGTTGTCATGCGTGATCTGCGTTGCGGCGCCGCCCTTCTTCAGGGACCAGATGTCATTCGGATGCGAGAGCGACGAGCGATCGAACCAGAGCGTCTTGCCATCGTTCGAGATGGCGATCGCGTCGGAAGAGCCTTCGCCGTAGAGCTTCTTCGATGGTCCGCCGCTGAGGGCCGCTTCGAAGATCGCGTTCCTGCTCTTCTCCGGCGCGATGAAGTAGATCGACTTCGAATCGGGAGCCCATGTGAAGGACTCGACCCAGTTGTCCATGTCGGCCGCGATGCGGCGTGACTGCGACGTGGCGCGCTCCATCACCCAGAGTTCCCACAGGTCCGCTTCGTAGCCCGCACGCGACTGAGAACGCCAGGCAATCCACTTTCCATCGGGCGAGTACTTCGGACTCGTGTCGTTGCCCTTGCGCGTCGTGATGCGCTGCGCCTCGCCACCGCTGAGCGGCACGATGAACAGATCGCCATTCGTCGAGACCTCGGGGTGGTGATCCGTGTTGCGCGCGTAGACGAGCTCTTTGCCGTCAGGCGAGACGTCGAACTCATCACCGCCGCCGACGCTGAATGGCGGCGCGTCGAGTGAGCCTGGAGTGAGATCGCGCGAGATGTTGCCGCTGAGCGAGACATAGACGATGTGCGAGCGCGTCGCTTCCTGCCACGCCTTCCAATGGCGATAGAGGAGGCCGGTGAGGATGCGCGCCTGCGTCGGCTGCGCAGCCTCTGCCGCCGTCTTGTTCTTGATGCATGTTGGATCGACGCCGCACTCCGGATAGATGTCGGAGACGAGCACGAGGCCCGCGCCGTCCGGCGTCCACTTCACGCTCGCCGCGCCGCCCTGCAAATCGGTGAGCTTCTTCGACGTGCCGGCGGCGACGTCGTAGAGCCACACCTGCTTTGCCGCGCTGTCGCGGTTCGAAACGTAGGCGATGGTCTTGCCATCCGGCGACCACGCGGGACCTTCATCCTGCTTCACGCCATCGGTGATCTGCTTCGACTCGCCGCCGCTCGCGGAAACGAGAAAGACCGCGCTATGCCGATAGTTCTTCGGCAGGTCGATGATGGAAGCGTCGTACGCGATCCACTTGCCATCCGGCGAGAGCTGCGGCGCGCCGATGCGGTGAAGGCCGGCGAGGTCGTCGAAGGTGAGTGGGTGTTGCGCGAGGAGTGGGAAGGCGAGGAAGAGTAAGAATGCGAGTTTTTTCATCATCCGTCCTATCGTATGTAGCCCAGCGACTTGAGATTCTCGTAATACTCCTGATCAACTTTGGTTGAAGACACTCCAGCCACGCGATTTCCGTAGCTGCTGATTCGCCCGCTCTCTCCCGCGAGCGAATGCCCAGGCATCTCGTTCGATGCGGGGAACCCCAGCAGTGAACAAACAGTCGGAGCAATGTCGTACGCGGATGAGCCGGCGCTCAGCGAAAGCGTCGATGCGATCACCGCACGCCCTGTCTGTTGATCGCCCGGCATTCCGACGAGAATCACGTCGTAGCCGCGCGTCTTCAGCGCGGCGATCGCCGCGTTGACTTCGCCGAGTGCGCGCACCGACTGCGCGAGTTGCGCCGAGCGGTCGAGCGGCAGACGGTTGAGGATCACATCGAGCGCGGGGAGGTAGACCGTCACGAATTGCGGGTGATCGCGATCGATCGACGCGAGCATTCTCCGCACCGCAATCGCATCGACCGCCAGCGGATTTCCTTTCGCCTCCGCGAAGACCGATTGCTGAGTGATGCCTTCGCTGCTCGTCCACCAGTTCACGGCGAGCACGCGCATGCCGCGTTTCGCGAATGACTCCCAGACGAAATCGCGGCGCCGCACGGCGGGGGGCAGTGGCTCGCGTCTCGCGAGCTTGCGAATCGCGAAGTCGCAGTCGGAAATCGATTGCAGGATGTGCGTGCCGCCGAAGAAGCGGACGCCTTCGATCGCACGGACGCCATGGATTTTCGGCGTGACACCCGTGCCGACGGATGCCCACCGTTCCGCAGTCGAGGCCGAGATCATCGGAGGGATTGGGCGTTCCGTGGTGAAGGCGGATGACGAGAAGATCTCCTGCGTCAATCCGTCCACCGCCACCAGCGCAACCTTGCGCGATACGGGCGTCGTCACGATCTGCAACGGCTCATGTTCTGCATTGCGTTCCTGGCCGATCCACGCGGGAACGAAGAGCAGGGCGAAGAGCACGATCGCGGCGATCGCCATCGGGATCGTGCGCGGCCGCTGATGAATCGCAGGGACGCGCTTCAGCTCATAGATGGAGAACGAGAGCAACGCGGCGGACACGACGATCGTCGTAACGAGAAAGAAGACCAGCGTCAGCGCGACGCCGGTCGCGAGCTCGGGGAGCGAAGGAGGAGTCGCGAAGCGCCACCACCAGGTGCCGATCAGCGATGTCAGCAATGCGCTCGCGGCGATGGAGATCAGGAGGAGCGCGCGTGGCGTGTCGATGGCGAGCGCCGGGCGCAGTTTCAGCACCAGCGCGATGAGAACCACGAGGACGAATACGACGGAAATCCACGATGCACCGTAGATGAGGGCGAGATCGATGGTCTCCAGTGCCGAAAGCGGATGGTTGCGAAAAAGCATCACGGCTGTGAGCGGCAGCACACCGAAGAGGGCGATGACTGCGGCAGCCTTGAGAGCAACGATCACCAACTCGACCCAGAAGGTCCGCGAGCTCCACGGATCGAGCGCAAACCAACGCTCGATGCCGTGCGAGAGGTACCCGCGCTCGCGGAGCTGCTGGCGAAGGGTGTCGACGTTCGAGTCCGGCACGCGCGGACTATAAAGTAAGTTGTGGAGCGACAGGCGCCCTCGCCTGTCGACCGATTCAAGAATTAACAATGAGTGACGAAGGTTGTTGATTGAGCTCGATGGACCCTGGGGTTTCCACTCCCGAACAAGCTGAGCGACTCATTCCGCCGGCCGAGAAGCCGAAGCGGTGGACTATCCGCCGCCTCGCCAGCGGAGCTCTGGTCACGATCGGACTCATCCTGCTGAAGCTGAAAGCGCTGTTGCTGCTGGCGATCGAGCAGGGGCGGCTGTTTTTCGTGAATCCGTTCGAGGGCTTCGGCGCGTGGCAGTTCGCGGTCGCGGGTGGATCGATGCTCGTCACGATCGCCGCCTACGCGCGCCACTATCGCCTCGGCCTCGTTGTAGGTTTCGTCGTCATCACGGCAATTCACGAGCTCGGCCATGCCGTCGTGATTCGCGCAAAGGGCCTTCGCCTCCGCTGGATTCTTTTCATTCCATTTGTCGGCGGAGCGACGACGTCGACGGACGCGCCTCGCACTGCGTACGATGATGCGCAGATTGGCCTCGCGGGTCCGATCGCCGGCACGTTCGCCTCTCTTGCAGCACTGCAGATCTACAAATGGACCGACGATCCGCTCTATCTGCTGATCGCTTTCCTTGGCTTCTCGATCAATCTATTGAATCTCGTGCCGCTCGGCCTGTTCGACGGCGGGCGCGTATCCGGGGCAATCACCAAGTGGATGTGGTTGGTGGGCGGGGCCGCTTTGACGTATAAGACCGTCACGCATCCGAACGTGTTGTTGATTCTGGTGCTGGTGCTCGCGCTTTTTCAGGTCTATGCCTCGATCATGCGCGAGAAGAGTGAAGAGTTTTATCAAGTGAGCACTGCCCAGAGGGTCGCGGTTGCTGTCGCGTATTTCTCGCTGGTCATTTTTCTCGGGCATCAAGCGTTAATGACCTTCGATCGACTCGGAACGATCGCCAAATGAACGTATTTCGCATGCTGCCGATCGCGCTGGCGCTCTTCGCCGCGCCATCCCTCGTCATCCCGAACGTCAGTGAGGGACCGAGGCGGGCGGTGGTGTGTGCAGCGATCCCGCAGGCGCAGGAAATCGAATTCGAACAGCCCAAGCTCGTCATCGGAGAGCGCACCGCACCGAAGCTCCGCACTTCCGATGCGATCATCACCACTCCTCTCCGCGGCGCCTCCACGCCCCGCGCCCCAGCGGCATAGCGCTCCCGCTTCTCTCCGCGATTCGCTAACCGTTTGACCAATTTGGGGCTACTGCAATGATCGACAAAGTATTGACTGCCATTTTTGGCTCGAAGCACGAGCGCGACGTCAAGCGCATGCTTCCCATCGTTCAACAGATCAACGCGCTCGAGCCGGAGATCAGTGCGCTCTCCGACGACGCACTCCGCGCAAAGACTCAGGATTTCCGCGAACGCCTTCGCCCGCTCGTCGAAGCGATCGAGAATGCGAAGAAGGAAGTGCCACGCGACGAGATCGCGGTGAAAGCTGCGCGGGAAGACCTTCAGTACGCGCTCGACGATCTCCTTCCCGAAGCGTTCGCCGTCTGCCGCGAGGGTGGCAAGCGCGTGCTCAACATGCGCCACTTCGATGTGCAGCTCATGGGCGGCATCGTTCTCCATCGCGGCAAGATCTCCGAAATGAAGACCGGCGAAGGTAAGACGCTGGTCGCCACGCTCCCCGTCTATCTCAACGCACTCACCGGCCGCGGCGTACACGTCGTCACCGTGAACGATTACCTCGCGAAACGCGACTCCGAGTGGATGGGCCGCCTCTACAAATTCCTCGGTCTCACCGTCGGCGT
>CAZKID010000333.1:0-6240 GCA_964552405.1 uncultured Thermoanaerobaculia bacterium | reverse complement strand
CGAAGATGCGTTCGGTCCTGTCTCGCTGCTCAACAGCGTGCATCCGGACAAGGATGTCCGTGACGCGGCCGACGTCGCGCTCGTGCAGGAATCGATCTTCATGACGGAGGTCTTCCAGAACGAAGCGCTGTACGAGCGCGTGCGTGCCGTCGTCCCGCAATCGATTGCGCAGAAGCAACTGCGGAAGGATCTGCTCGAGTCGTTCGAAGACAGCGGCGTCTCGCTCCCCGCGGAAAAGCGTGATCGGTTCCGTGAGATCACCGAGCGGCTGGCGGAACTGAGCCAGGAGTTTGCGCGCAATATCCGCGAGAACCAGACCACCGTGCGGTTCACCGCGGAAGAGTGCGAGGGCTTGCCGCAGTCATATCTCGATCGCGTCGGCCGGAAAGAAGACGGCTCGATCGAGATCGGCTTCGACTATCCGGACTATCAGCCGTTCATGATGAACGCGAAGAGCGCCGCAGCGCGGAAGCGCTACTACATCGCGAACAACAATCGCGGCACGGCACGCAATCTCGAAGTGCTCGATGAAATCGTCGCGCTGCGAAAGGAGATCGCCGATCTCTACGGCGCGCCGAGCTTCGCCCACTACGTGACCAAGCGCCGCATGGTGGAGAATCCGGAGACCGTTCGCCGCTTCCTCGATGACGTGAAGAACGTCGTGACCGAAGCGGAGATGCGTGATCTCGCAGAGCTGGCGGAGGTGAAGGCGCGGCTCGAAGGGATCCCTGTCGAGCAGGTCGGCATCGACCGCTGGGAGATGTCGTACTACCGCGAGCGGTTGCGCGAGGAGCGGTTCGCGATCGATCAGGAAGAGCTGCGCAAGTATTTCCCCACGAGGCCCGCAATCGAGTGGATGCTGTCGATCTCCGAACAACTGTACGGACTGCGCTTCGAGCGCGTGCGCAGCGTTCCGCTGTGGCACGAGGATGTGATCTATCTCGACGTGCTCGATGCAGCGAGCGGGACGTTCATCGGCGGCATCTACCTCGATCTCTATCCGCGCGACGGAAAATACAAGCACGCCGCCGCGTGGCCCGTGCGAGGCGTGAGCCGCAAGGCGGGGCGCCACCCGATCAGCGTGCTCGTGACGAACTTCAATCGCCAGGGACTCACGCATGACGAGCTCGAGACGCTGCTCCACGAGTTCGGACATGTGTTGCACGGCGTGCTCTCGCACACCGAGTACAACGCGCATTCCGGAACGAGCGTGGAGAACGACTTCGTGGAAGCGCCGTCGCAGATGTATGAGGAGTGGGCGCTGCGGATGGAGAGCCTGCGCCTGATGCGCGAGCAGTGCGGTGGGTGCCCGAGTATCGACGGGACGCTGGTACAGCGGCTCAATCACGCGAAGCGTTTCGGCGCTGGGATCGACTACGGACGACAGCATTTGTACGCAACGTTCGACATGGCACTGTCCGGTGAGTCGCCGCGGTCCGCGCTCGAGGTCTGGCGCGAGATGGAAGGTGCGACGCCGCTGGGTCATATCGATGGGACGCAGTTCCCCGGCACGTTCGAGCACATCGCCAGCGGCTACGCCGCCGGCTATTACGGCTACATGTGGGCCAAGGTCATCGCACTCGATCTCGTCTCCGCGTTCGGGACGGACTTGATGAATGGCGAAGTGGGCCGGCGCTTCCGCGAGATGATCCTGAGCCGCGGCAGCGAAGAGCCTGCCCGCGAGCTCGTCGAACGCTTCCTCGGCCGCCCCGTGTCGAGCGACGCGTTCTTCGAGATGATTCGCGGCGAGTGACGGCTGTATCGTAGCGCGATGAAGCGCATCGTTCTGCTTTCACTGCTCGCCGCCTTTGCCGCGTTCGGGGAAACGCAAACGCGTGTCACCAGCGCGGTCGTCTTCAAGAACGGTCTCGCGTTCGTTACGCGCGAAGGAACTCTGGCGTACTCGGCGGGCCGCGCCTCACTCAGCCCCATCCCCGACGCGCTGCTCGGCACACTCTGGATCGCGGCGGATGGCCGGACGATCGACGAGGTGCGCGCGTCGAAGGACGCGCTGATCTCGTCGCGCGGAGCGGCGACCATCGATGATCTGCTCGAAGCCAACGTCGGAAAGCAGGCCACGATTCGCGTCGGAGATCGCGAATACACCGGCACTCTCCTGAAGAGTCCTGCGACTTCAACCGCGACGGGGCTGGTTTTCATCGAGGCCGGAGGCAAGATCCAGGCGTTCGAGAGAGCGAACGTGCATTCGATCTCGTTCGTGGATGCTCCGGTCACGGAGCTCCCGGCTCGCAAGCCCGCGCTCACGATCAGCAGCCGTGGTGCGGATGGCGCGGCACGCACGATGTTTTCGTATCTTCGCTCGAACCTCAGTTGGATTCCCGAGTACACGATCACGCTCGCTGACGGTGGCCACGCCCGCGTCGCGATGCAGGCAATGTTGATCAATGACGGTGAAGAGTTGCGCGACGCGCGCGTGCAGTTCGCGGTCGGTTTCCCGAGCTTCGAGTTTTCGCGGCTGCAGTCGCCGATGACGGCGCAACACACGCTCGAAGAGTTCCTTGCTCGTCTCGCGAACGACCAGCAGCGCGATGCGAACCCCGCTCCGCTGAGCGTGAACGTGATGACGCAGCAGGCGACGTATCCGGTCGATGCGGGGCTGGATGCTTCGGGGATCGCCAATCGGTTCTCGTGCGAGACCGCGGAGGATCTCTTCTTCTACGAGACGCCGCGCGTCACGCTCGGCGCCGGCGAGCGCGCTTCGTATCCAATCCTCAGTCAGAGCGTGCCGTTCCGCCATGTGTATGTGTGGGAAGTCCCGGCGGATCCGGATCCGCGGACGAACTACGGCGCGAACTACACTCCGCGGCCGGCCGACCAGGTATGGCACTCGATCGTCCTGACGAACGAAGGTCCGACCCCATGGACGACGGGCCCGGCGCTCGTGCTCTCGAATGGAAAGCCGCTCGCGCAGAACACGATGGGTTACACCTCGGTGGGCGCTCGCGGAAACGTGAAGCTGACCGTGGCGACCGATGTCGGGGTGGAACGCGACGAAGCCGAGGTGGAACGGAAGGCGAATGATCTCGTGCGGTTCGGCAATCGGTACGACGCGGTGATCGTTGAGGGAACGCTGAAGGCTCACAACTTCAAGCGCCAGCCGATTACGCTGAATATCGTGAAAAGCATCGAGGGGACGGCACTCTCACGAAATCCCGAAGGGAAGGTGACACGGCGCGCGCTCCATGTGCAGGCGGTGAATCCGACCGAGAGGATGGAGTGGGATGTCCCGCTCGCTGCCGGCGAGGAGAAGGTCGTCAAGTATCGCTACAAGGTGTGGGTGCGGGAGTAGGTTTCGGCGGCGCGTCGTCGAGAGTCCAATCGTCATGGACATGTTGCCGAACATGTTGTGGATCGAGCCGCCCGCATTTGCGCGGCTGTTCCTGATCGCGATCTTGTTTTGGCCGTTCCTCGCACCGGTGGCGGTTCGCAGGCGTGGCGATCTCCGCGCGTACACGATCGCTCCGATCGTCATCGGCACGCTTGGTGCCTCGATCGGCGTCCTTCGGATGAATCAGCTTGCAGAACTGACACACAGCCATGGCGCGGCACTGGCTTTCAGCTCCATCGAGAACCTGATGATGCCGTCAATGGGCGCCACCTTCAGCGTTGTGATTGCGATCGTGTTTGCCACGCTTCCGCGCATTGACGAGGCGCGCCGTGGACGTGCGAGAAGCATGGATTTCGCCATGGTGCTCGCGGCGCTCCTGCTGATCGCCGCGATGCTGCAGCGCTTCGCGATGATTCTCATCGCGGCGACGAGCATTCTCTTGCTGATCATTTTCGCGATGGTGTGGATACGCGCGCCGTCCTCGCATCCGCGATCCGGGCGTTATGCGTTCATCGGCATCGCACTGGCCGGGGTGATTGCCCGCGCTGCGATGTGGCGCCTCTCTCACCACTACTACGAGATCGCGATGGGGAGATGACCTGATGGAGTTGTCGCCGATCACTGCCTGCGGCGGGACCTCGGCCGTCGCCCACATCGTTCTGGTTTCGATCGTTCTTTGGCCGTTTGCGGCGCCGATGGCAATCGCGCGGCGCTGTGATCTCCGTGTCTTTGCAATCGGACCGCTCGTGATCGGGACTCTTGGCGCCGCGCTCGGCGCATGGAATGTGGAACAGAGGTCGGCGATCAGTCACAGCCACGGCGCGGCCTTTGCGGCCGGAACGGCAGAGAACCTGATGATGGCAATGGCCGGTGCGCTGATGACGGGACTCATCGCGGTGGCGGTTGCCGTTCTGCCCCGCATTGACGACGCGCGACGCGCACGCACTCGAGGCACCGAGTTGATCATGGCGCTAAACGCCGTAGCGCTTGGGTGCATCGCTGTTCAGCGATTCTTGCTGCCGATGATCATTCTGAGTTGCGCTGTGCTGCTTACCGTGTTGATCGTGTGTGTGATTCGGGCGAAATCAGTCCAGCCGCGTACGGGGCGTTACGCGTTTTTCGGAATCGCGCTCGCGAGCTTCTGTGCAGCGTTCGTCCTGTTTCGCCTCATCGAGCACTATCGCGCAATCGCGCTCGGTCGAGCGTGAGCGTACCGTCGTTGGGATGGCGCGGTCTGGAGTGATGCAACGGTCGCTGTTACGCTCGATCCTTCCGGATGAATTGTGGCGGGATCGCCTCGGCGAGCCAGGTGTGCTCATTGCCGCGATAGAACGCGATGCCGCTTGCCGCGGCGTCGATTGCATCGATCACGAGAAGTATGGGCGCATTGGATTTGCGGCGGCCAACGATCGTTGCCGTTTCGCGGTCGGGTGACAGGTGGACGTATTGCCGTGCGCGCGGCTGGAGTCCCTCGCGTTCGATCGACGCGATGGAATCGGGTGCGGTTCCGTGAAAGAGAATCGGTGGTGGTGCCGCACGCGGCAGCTCGATGCGCGCGGGGAGGGAGTGGCCATAGCGCGCGCGGATGAGGCCATCGCGGATTTCGTAGCGGTTCTTCGAGGAGGTTGCTGCCATCTGTTCGACGTCTTCGACGGTCACCGACAGTGCTGCAGCAAGTGCAACGACCGCGATCCAGCCGTTGTCGTCGAGCTCGATGCCGTACTCCCACGGCGCGTGGCGCAGAGCGTGCGCCGCGCGTTTGCTCAACCCGTTTTCCTTACTCAATCGTGACTCCGGCGTCGCCGATGGCGACGACCCGCACCGTGATCTCGTCGGGGCCTGCGCTCACCGCCAGCGGCTGGACGGCGGTGATGTGGCCGTGGAGCGTCACGCCGGGAGAGAGCGTCCGGCTCAATCCGCGATCGATCTCCTCGCGGATTCCGCTCAACTCATTCGTCACGTTCCATCGTGTGTTCTTGCGCAGTTGATCGCGCAGCGCCTCGTGCGAGATGCGGTCGGCCAGCCGGAGAAACGGACTCTTGTGCTTCGGCTGCAGTTCGTACTCGAGGTCGCCGATCGTGAGTGAGCTGGTCGCCGTGTCGAACTGCGGGAGGCCATCGAGCACGACGGGACCGTGGTAGCGCTTCATGGCAATCATCGCTTCGATTGCAACGCGTCCTTCCTTCGACGGCGCGAGCTTCACCGATTCGATTGTCACGTCGCCGAACTTTTTCCCCGCGAATTGCTGGGTCAGGAGGCGCGAGGCGTCGGCGTAGGTCAGCTCGAAGTTGAATGGGATCCGCAATCCTGCCGCCTCCGGATTTCCCTCGGTACGCAATGGCGGGAGCGGCTTCGCCGCGATCACCGGTTTTTCTCCGACGATGACGCGTGTGTGTGTCTGCAGGATCAATGTCGAGGTCACATCGAGGCCTGTTCCATGGATGGGTCCGAGGGAGAGGGAGAGGGGCTCGAGGACGAGCCAGGTGCGAGGGGCGAGTTGAATCGGAGACTGCAGCGTCGTCCACGTCTGCTGCACCATCGGCCGGATGTTCGTCATCTTCGGGGTGTTACCGTCGATCGTCTTGGCGACATCGCGCAATTGCTCGTTGACCAGCGGCGCCAGTTTCCAGTCGGCGATGTTGATGTTGAGAATCGTCACGCCGCACTTGTTCGGGAACTCGACCGGCTGGGCGGTCGTCTGCGATCGGAGCCGCCAGCTCTGATCCCACGTGAAATGCGAGTGAAGGCGGATGACCGCATCGCGCATCGGTTCACCGAAGCCGCACGAGATGCAGGGCCACCTTCGCCAGCCAGTGCGCGCCCAGCCTTCCAGCCCTTAATGCCCGTTCCGCCTGCCGCTGAGCACATGCACGCGCCCTTCCCACTCCCGC
>CAZKID010000332.1:0-6242 GCA_964552405.1 uncultured Thermoanaerobaculia bacterium | reverse complement strand
GCAGGGGCGGTGGAGGCAGCCGCGGCAATCGCGTGCATGAACGCGGGCGTCGTGCACCCGACGATCAATCTCGACGACCCCGACCCGCTGTGCGATCTCGATTACGTTCCCCATGCGGCCCGCGAGCACCGGCAGAAGTACGTGTTGTCGACGTCGTTTGCGTTCGGCGGACAGAACGCCGCGATCGTGATTGCCGTCAAATCGTGATTGGGGTCAGGTCGAAAGTCGAAAGTTTTATCCACGGCAGGTAGAGTTTGGCCTGACGTCGAGCTTCGAAACACCGCTCCAGGCGGATTCAGTTCGATTTATTCTTCACCCCGTGGAGAAAAGTTTCGACTTTCGACCTGACCCCATCCTGCGCGTCGTCGTGACCGGCGCGAGCCGCGGCATCGGGCGCGCGGTTGCGCTTGCGTGTGCGAAGAGTGGCGCGACGGTCGGCGTGAACTTCCATCGCACGGAGCCCGAGCCGATCGACGGCGCCACACTCCTCCGCTTCGATGTCTCCGATCCGCATGCCGTCGACGAGTCGCTGCAGTCGTTCATCGCGCAGCATGGCGGCATCGACGTGCTCGTCAACAACGCGGGGATCAATCTTCCGGCACTGCTGGCATCGGCGAGCGACAGCGACATCGATGCGATGATCCGCACGAATCTCCACGGCACGATCTACTGCACACGCGCGGTGATTCCGGCGATGCTCCGGCAGCGCAGCGGCGTGATCATCAACCTGAGCTCCGTCGCGGCCGAGCGGCCATTCCGCGGCCAGGCGGTCTACGCCGCGACGAAAGGCGCGATCGAGTCGTTCACGCGGGCGATCGCGGTCGAGTACGGGCGCAAGGGAATTCGCTGTCATTGCATCCGGCCCGGCCCGGTCGACACCGACATGTTCGCCGCGACGAAGGAACTGGCGGGCGACGAAGTCCTCTCGCGCATTCCGCTGCGCCGCTACTCGACGACCGACGACATCGCGAAGCTCGCGCTCTTTCTGATGAGCGAAGGGGCGAGCGGGATCACCGGTGCGATTCACACTGTCGACGGAGGCTTCACGGCAGGATGAACGAGCTCGATGCGCTGCTTCGCTCGCGCCGCAGCATCCGCCGGTTTCGTCCGGAGCTGCCGCCGCGCGAACTGCTCGAATCGCTGATCGACGCGGCGATCACCGCCCCTTCCGCCAGCAACAAGCAGCCGTGGCGCTTCATCGTGATCCGCAACCGCGAGACGATCGGCGCGATGGCAAGCGGCGTCCGCGCGGCGGTCGACCGCATCGCGAAGGCCATCGATCCTGCCTTCGAAGAATCGTTTCGCGCCTACGGCGACTACTTCACACGCTTCGAGCATGCGCCGGTCGTCATCGCCGCGCTGCACCGGCCGCTGACCGTACTCTCCAATCTAACCACCGACTGCATCAGCCCCGATGACGCGAAGAGGATTCGTGCGATGGAGTGCAGCTCCGGGTTGATGGGGACGTCGATGGCAATCGAGAACCTTCTCCTCGCTGCCCACGCCGCCGGCCTCGGCGCCTCGGGCATGACGGGACCTCTCGTCGCCGCCGGCGTTCTTCGCGAGTTGATGCATGTCCCCCCTTCGTGGGAGATCGCAGCGCTGATTCCGATCGGATACCCTGACGAGACGCCGGCGCCCACGCAGCGCAAGCCTGCGGAGAAAGTGACGCAATGGATCGATTGAATGATGTCTTCCCGCGTCTGCAGGCGATGGTCGCCGACAGCCTGGCGATCGATGCTGCGCAGATCACTCCTGACTCCCGTCTCATCGACGACCTCGGCGCCGACTCGCTCGACTTCGTCGATCTCGTCTTCGCGATCGAGAAGGAGTTCGGCGTGAAGGTGCGCGAATCCGACTTCAACTTTCTCGCGCGGCTCGACTTCAGTTCGCCGATGGTGATGCAGAACGGCGTGCTGACGGCAGAGACACTTCAGAAACTGATGCCGCTGCTCCCTGCGCTGGAGCGGATGGAAGACCGCGAGCACGTGACGCCGGGCCAGCTGTTCTCACTGCTCACGATGGAGTCGCTCTGCCGGATGATCGCGCGCCACGCGGCCGGCGAGCGTTCGTCCTAAGCGCGGGAAATGAGCTTCGTGCCACACGTGTTCTTCACCCGCACAGTTTGTCTACGGTGCCTGGCACGGAAGGAGTATGTTTCGCGCCATGCGCAAGCTCATCGTCGTTCTCTCCGCTCTCTTTCTTTTTGCCGACCCCAAATGGAAGGATGTCGACGACGCCTTCGGTCGCGCGGGCTCGCTGCAGCCTGGCGATGTCTACAAGGTCAGCTTCCCGCGCACGGATCTCACCGTCACGCTCGATGGCGTCACGATCAAGCCGGCTTTCGCGCTCGGATCGTGGGCTGCATTCAAGGAGATCGGAAACGGTCAGGCGATGGCCATGGGCGACCTCGTGCTGCTCGAGCGCGAAGTCACCCCCGTGATCGATGCGCTGCAGAAGGGCGGCATCGAGCAGAGTGCATTGCACAATCACCTGCTGCGCGAGTCACCGCATGTGATGTATCTGCACTTCAGCGGACATGGCGATGCGGCAAAGCTCGCAAAGACACTGCATGACGCGCTCGCGCTGACGAAGACGCCGATGGGTCCCGCGCCGGCGGCTGCGGCGACGACGACAATCGATCTGCCGGTCGCGGAGCTCGATCGCGTCATCGGCCGCGCGGGCAAGGTCAACGGCGGTGTTTATCAATTTGCAGTTCCGCGCACGGAGAAGATCATGGAGCAGGGGATGGAGATTCCGCCCTCGATGGGGATGGCCATCCCGCTCAACTTTCAGCCAACGGGAAGCGGCCGCGCCGCGATCACTGGCGACTTCGTCCTCCTCGCCTCGGAAGTGAATCCGGTCGTGCGCGCCCTGCGCGGCGGCGGAATCGAGGTGACCGCGATTCACAGTCACATGCTCGAAGAGTCGCCGCGGCTTTTCTTTCTGCACTTCTGGGCGAATGGTGACTCGCTGGCGCTCGCCGGAACCCTGCGGCGGGCACTCGACGCGATGAAGTGAAGAGGTGCGGACGATTCGCCCGCACCTCTTTCCAATCACTACCGAAGCAGCTCTCGCAGCTCCTGAATGTGCAGACCCTTCACGACCGTCGACTTCACGATGAGCGTCGGGTCTGTGTAGGCCGGTGTCACGCCGATGACGCTGAGCACGCCGCCCAGCGCGGTGCGCAGTTCCCTGACGTGAACCGCCTTCACCTGGATCGTGCCCGCGGGGAGCGTCGGATCGGTGAAGCTGAATGCGCCGAGTCCAACGCTGGCGCGTGCGATGTTGATCGCCGTGCGCAACTGCGTGATGTG
Organism: uncultured Thermoanaerobaculia bacterium; assembly: GCA_964552405.1. Lineage (GTDB taxonomy): Bacteria > Acidobacteriota > Thermoanaerobaculia > Gp7-AA8 > Gp7-AA8 > JAJPHC01. Next base: position 2,925 of record CAZKID010000332.1, on the reverse strand, counting down.
CGTCCCCTTGATGATCGGTTTGCACGCCGACATGAGCAGATCGTCAGTGAACGTGACGGTCGTTGCCGGATCGATCGCGGAGAAGGCCGAGGTAGTCGTGTCGGCCTTCACGCTGCGAACTTTGTAGAAGTAGGCCGTCGATGGCGTGAGACCTGATTCAGAGAACGTCGTCGACGTGCTCGTACCGCGCAGCGTGAAGTTCACGCCGTCGGTGCTGCGCCAGATCTCGTAGTGATCAGTACTGGTCACGAACGCCCAGCGTACGAGAACGGTGCTGGTACTGGTGGCATCGGCACGCATGTATGGCGGCGCACCGAACGCGGCCGTCTGCACGGTGACGTTCACCGACTTCGTATCTGAGCAGCCGCTGGCGTTCGTCACGGTCACGGTGATGGTCGTTGTTCCCGCGGTCGATGGAACGAAGGTGATCCACGGCGAGCCGTTGCCCGACGTGATCGTGCCGTTCGTGATTCCCCAACTGAACGTTGCACCAATGCACGAGACCTTCACGTAGGCAATTCCGCTCGCGCCGAGGTACATCGGCGACGGCACATAGATCGTGGCGTTGGGTCCCGGATTCACCGTGACCACGGTTGCGGCCGATGGAGAGCTGGCGCAGCCGCTGTTCGTGACGACGACGGTGTAGCTCCCGCCGATTGAAGCGATCGTGTTTTGTCCTGTTTCGGACGGGAGGAGAACGCCGTCGCGGTACCACTGATTGCCCGAAGCGCTGCTCGAGGTGAGCGTGACGCTGCCGCCCGTGCAGAACGAGGTTGGGCCGCCCGGTGTGATCGTCGGTGTGGCAGGAATCGGATTGACGACGACCGTCGTCGAGCCCGCGGCGGAGGTGCAGCCGTTGACAGTGAGCGTGACGAAGTACGTTCCTGCATTTGACGCTGTGGGGTTCTGTAGCGACGATGTGAAGCCGCTCGGGCCCGTCCAGGCGTATGTTGCGCCGCTGACGCTCGGAGTGGAGAGCTGGATCGTTGCACCTGTGCAATACGGTCCGCCATTCGACGCCGCCGGCGTGGCCGGAACCGGATTGACGACGACGGTCGTCGAGCCGGCGGCGGAAGTGCAGCCGTTTTGGGTGACGGTGACGAAGTACGTTCCTGCAACGGTTCCGGTTGGATTCTGCTGTGAGGAGGCAAAGCTGTTCGGACCCGTCCACGAGTATGTGGCACCGCTGACGGCCGGAGTCGAGAGCTGAATCGTCGCGCCCTGGCAGTACGGTCCGCCATTCGACGCAGTCGGAGTCGACGGAATCGGGTTGACCGTCACGACGATCGCATTCGACGGATCGCTCGGGCATGTCGCATAGAAACGATCGACGAACGTGTAGCTGCCGCTCGTCACTGCGGTGTAGAACCCGGTCGTCGCGCTGTTGATCTCGATCCCATCGCGATACCACTGACCGCTGCTGCTCTCATTCGCCGCGGAAAGGTCCACCGACCCGCCTGTACAGAACGTCGTCGGTCCGGCAGCGCTGATCACGGGAGTCCCGGGCGTGAGGACCTCGACCAGCTTTTGCGCGGAGGAGGTGCTGCATCCGTTGCCCGTGACCGTGACCGAGAAGTAGGCCGCGAAATTCTGGGAGTGAGCGGTAATGAGGTCGCGTGTGACGAGCAGCGTCTGGCCGGTTTCACCGGCGAGAGGCGTATCGAAGACGTACCACTGATTGCCGGACGCGCTGCTCGAGGTCAACGTGACGGGATCCCGGAAGCAGAACGTGATCGATCCCGCCGGGCTGATGGTTGGCGTCGGTGGTGCTGCGTTCACGACGACATCGGTCGTGCCTGCGGCCGAGGTGCAACCGTTGACCGTGATCGTCACGCTGTACGTCCCGGCATCGGCGGCGGCCGCATTGCTGCGGGTCGGGTTCTGGAGCGACGAGCTGAATCCGTTGGGGCCGGTCCAACCATACGTTGCACCACCGACGGCCGGAGTATTGAGCTGGATCGTTGCGCCTGCGCAGTACGGGCCGCCGTTGGTGGCACTCGGCGCCGCAGGAATCGGATTCACGACGACGGTCGTCGAACCGGCAGCGGAGGTGCAGCCGCTCACCGTGATGGTGACGAAGTACGTTCCTGCATCGGTTGCGGTTGGATTCTGTTGCGAAGACGTGAAGCCGCTCGGTCCGGTCCATGAATAGGTCGCGCCGCTCACGGCCGGAGTGGAGAGCTGAATCGTTGCGCCGGTGCAGTACGGCCCGCCATTCGTTGCGGTTGGGGTTGCGGGAGTTGCGTTGACGACGACGTTCGTCGTCCCTGCGGCCGATGTGCAGCCGTTCACGGTGATGGTGACGGAGTACGTGCCGGCGTCGGCGGTCGTGACGTTGGAGCGCGTCGGATTCTGGAGCGCCGAAGTGAAGCCGTTCGGCCCGGTCCATGTGTAAGTGGCGCCGCTTACAGTGGGTGTGGCGAGCGCGATGGTTGCGCCTTCACAGTATGGGCCGCCGTTGGATGCGGTGGGCGTAGCTGGAATCGGATTGATGACAGCGGTCGTCGAACCGGCGGCGGATGTGCAGCCGTTCACGGTGATGGTGACGAAGTACGTTCCCGCATCGGTCGCAGTTGGATTCTGCAGCGATGAGGTGAAGCCGCTCGGTCCGGTCCATGAATAGCTCGCGCCGCTAACGGTCGGGGTGGGAAGCTGGACCGTGGCCGCGGGGCAATACGGTCCCCGAATCAACCGTGCGTTCAGCGAGATCAAAACCCTGTTCGATCCGTACAACCGGATGAATCCGGACAAGATCGTACGTCCGCCGAAGATGGACGATACGAGCAACTTCCGCTTCGCGCCGGGTTACAAGGTCCATGCGTTGACTCCTGCACTTTACTGGTCGACGTGGAAAGTCGAACGAGATCGCATGCCGGGCGGCGGACCAGGGCCTGGCACGGGCAGCGAACCCACCGGACGAAACCC
>CAZKID010000331.1:0-6248 GCA_964552405.1 uncultured Thermoanaerobaculia bacterium | reverse complement strand
CAACGTTCCTTCCGCGCAGGCATCCTCGAGTGATTCATCGAAGCGCCGGCGATTCGCAACGCCGGTGAGCCCGTCGAGATACGACAACGCGCGCAACCGCACGTTGGCCACGGCGAGCTGCCGGTTCGTATCCTCCAGCTCCGCCGCGATGCGCCGCACATCCTCGTACGCGCGCCCGAGCTCTTCGTTCTTCCGCTGCAGATCGCGCTTGAGGCGCGAGAACCGCAACTGATATTCGATGCGCGCCATCACTTCATCGACCTGAAACGGCTTCGTCACGTAGTCCGCGCCGCCGACTCTGAACGCATTGACCTTGTCGATCGAAGCGTCGAGCGCGCTGACGAAGATCACCGGCACCTCGCGCGTCGCCGCATCGGCCTTCAATCGCGCGCAGACCTCGAAGCCGTTCATCTCCGGCATGTCGACGTCGAGGAGCACGAGATCAATGGCATACGTCCGTGCGGTCTGGAGCGCGCGGGCGCCGGACGTCGCGGCACGCACGTGATAGCGATCCTTCAGCATCCCGGAGAGGAGATCGAGATTGGCCGGCGTGTCGTCGACGATCAGGATCTCGCCCTCGAGCTGCTCCTCGCTCACGCCGATTTCTCCTTTCGCGCTGCGGCCAGCGCGGCTTCGATCTCATCGAAGCGATAGGCGCGGGCCAGCATGGCCAGCTCCTCGCTCACCCCTGCGTCGTATCGTGCCGCTTCCTGCGCCAGTTCCTGCAGCACATCGCTCTCGCCTCCGGCCGCGGCCGCCTTCAGGCGGATCCGCAGCTCCTCCGGAAGAGACTGCACGGCTTCGGGGCGGAGCGCGTCCATGGAACTAACTGTTTGTTGCACCGGCGGAACACCCTCGCGCAGGAAGCGCATACCAAGGAGGTTCTCGATCTGGGCGAAGACGGCATCTTCGCGATAGGGCTTCGCCAGAAACGCATCCGCGCCATGCGCCATCGCCTCCATCCGTTCGTGATCGAACGCGCTCGCGGAAAGGACGACGATGCGCGGCACGAAACCGCTCTGCTCTCCCCGAATCTTCCTGATCGCATCGAAGCCGCCCAGCCCTTCCATCCTGAGATCCATGAAGACGAGATCCGGCTGATGCTCGCGCCAGCGTGCGACGCCTTCGTTGCCATCGCTGGCCTCGAGCACGTCGCACGCCGCGCTGCGCAACAATTCAACAAGTAGTTGACGATTCTCGGGCGAGTCGTCGACGACCAGCACGCGCGGCCGCTTCGTTCCCTCCGGCACACCGATGACGCGGCCGAAGCGCCGCTGCCGCTCGCGCACGAGATCCGTCGTCGCCGCCGGCAGCTCGACATCGACACGCACCGTCGTCCCCTCGCCCGGCCTGCTGCGGATCACGACATCGCCACCATGAATCCTCGCCAGGCCGCGCGAGATCGCGAGCCCGAGGCCGGTGCCTTCGTTCGCGCGGCGCCCCGACTCGGTCTGCGCGAACGCCTGGAACAACTCCTGGATCTCCCCCTCCGCGATGCCGGGGCCCGAGTCCTGGACTTCGATCACACCATGTCCGTCGGCCCACCACACACGCAGGATCACAGTCCCCTGCTCCGTGAACTTGATCGCATTGCCGAGCAGGTTGAGGACGATTTGACGGAGCTTGCCTTCATCGCCCGACACCGTCACATCCGCGGAAGGCTCGACTTCGGCGCGCAGCGTGAGTCCCTTCGCGCGCGCGCGAGCCTGGAAGAGCTCCACGAGTCCGCGCATCAGCCGTGCGAGATTGAACGGCGCGTCGGTGCGCTTGGCGAGTCCCGCTTCGATCTTCGACAGCGAGAGAACTTCGTTGATGAGACCGAGGAGGTGTTCGCCGCTGCGATTGATGATGCCGAGGTGCTCGCGGTCGACGGCATCGCGTCCCGCGCGGCGTTCCATCAATTGCACGAATCCGAGCACGGCGTTGAGAGGCGTGCGGAGCTCGTGACTCATGTTCGCCAGGAAGTCGCTCTTCGCCTTGCTCGCCGCCTCGGCACGCTCGCGCTCGGCGCGCAGACTGGCCGTCCGCTCGGCGACGATCGCTTCGAGCTCCGAGTGGCGGCGGTGCAGCGCCGCCAGGCGAAGACGAATGATCGCCGCCAGCAACAGCACCATGAAGACGACCGCCAACAGTTGCGCCCACCACGTCTCGAACCATCGCGGCTCGACGGCGAACGGAAGCCGTGCATCAACGGTGCTGGCGATCCCGTCTTCGTTCGTCGCCAACACGCGGAACGTGTAGTTGCCATGCACGAGCTTCGTGTATGTCGCGACGCGGTTCGTCCCGGCATCGACCCAGTTGCGGTCGTAGCCTTCGAGCATGTAGCGGAACCTCACGAGCTGCGGCGAGCGAAGACTCAGCGCGGTGTAACGAATTTCGAGCCGCTGCGCACCTGAGGGAATCCGCAACTGCGCATCGCGCGAGCGCACGCCATCGATCAGGACCTCTTCAATGTGGACAGGTGGCGGAACTTCGTTCCGGAGCCTGTTCGACGGATCGATCACGCCGATGCCGAGCGAGGTCGCGACCCAGATGCGGCCGTCGTGCGCCGCGATCGCCGACGGGAATGCTCCGTTGCACTCGGCGGAGGGCATGCCGTCGATCGTGCCGTAAACGATGCCGGAAAGATCCGCCTTCTTCGAACGCAGCGCCTTCTTCACACGCTCGCGCGCGATGCGGAACACGCCGCGATTGCTCATCAGCCAGAGATCGCCGCGCGATCCTGCATCGACGACTTGAAAGACCACATCGTCGTACAGACCATCGTGACGCGTCAGCGACTGCACCGTGTTGTCCTGAAGGTCGAGCCGCGCGAGCCCTCCTCCCGATGTTCCAATCCACACGCCCCCACCCTCGGAGTCTCGAGCGAGACAGAAGACGCGATCGCTCTCGAGCCCGCGCCCCACCGTCGCAACCTGCACGACCTGCTTCGCATCGCTCGACACGCGCCATAGCCCCGCGCCGTCGGTGCCGACCAGTACGCTCTTGTCGGGAAGGAGGAGCAGCGGACGAAGCTGACGATCGTCGAACTCCGCGATGCGCGTCGCTTTCCGGCCGGTAACGCCCGCGGGCCCGGCCGACTTCGTGACCCACACGTCGCCGTGTTCCACTTCGGGCAGGGCGCGTACGCGTTCGTTCGGAAGACCAGCGCTCTTCGAGTCGATGTGCTCTTCGAACTTGCCGTTGCGGAATCGAATCAGGCCGCCGCCGTCGGTTCCCACCCAGAGCCCGCCGCTGCGGCTTTCAGTCAGCGCGAAGACGGTGCCGTGCGGCAGGCCATCTGCTTCGGTCTTGCACTGGACGTGACCTGGGAGCATCTCGCACAGACCGCCGCCTTCGGTGCCGGCCCAGATGTGTCCCGCGTGATCTTCGAAAACGGCGCGGACGGTATCGACCGGCAGACCTTCCCTGCGCGTGAACGGCAGGACGCGTGTGTCGTGCAGACGTGCGAGGCCGCCGGTCGTGCCGGCCCAGATACTTCCCTCGCGGTCTTCGACGAGCGAGCGAATGCCGGCGGCGGGCAGGCCTTCGACGATTCCCATCGATTCCATGCGATCGCCGCGCAGGCGCGCGAGTCCGCCATCGGTACCAACCCAGAGATTGCCATCGCGATCGCGAAGCAGCGTGCGGATGAAATCGTTCGGCAGTCCGTCTTTCGTCGTGATCACGCGCGCGATTTTTCCGTCGCGCCATGCGGCGAGACCGCCGCCGTCGGTGCCGATCCACATCGTGCCATCGGCGTCGAAGAGCAGCGTGCGCGCGACATCATTCGGAAGACCTTCGTGCGTCGTGATCCGCTCGAGCACATTGCGATCACGCCAGCGGACGACACCGCCGCCATGCGTCGCGATCCAGAGGCCGCCCGCACCATCGTCGGCAATCATCCAGATGCGATCGGAAGGGAGGCCGTCGCGCGTCGTGAAGCGCGTGACTTCATCGCCATCGATGCGCAGGAGTCCGCCGCCCGCCGTGGCGGCGAACACCGCACCGCTGGCCGTCGTCAGGAATTGTCGAACGCGATCAGATCCGAGGAGCTCCGGATGAAACGACTCGAAGGCGCCATTGCGCATGAGCGCGATGCCGCCGCCGTATGTGCCGATCCACAGCGTGCCGTCGGGCGCTTCGTAGAGTCCCGTCACGAACGGACTGCGCAGCGCTGGCGCGTTCTGATGATCGTGGATGACGAAGCGCAGACCGTCGAAGCGCACGAGCCCTTCTTCGGTGCCCATCCATAGATAACCGTCGCGAGTCTGGATCAGCGCGTTGATCGTCGACTGCGGAAGTCCCGACTCGTTGGTCCACGCCGTGAGGTGCGCCTGGGTGAGGACGCGGGCGGAGTCGAGCGCAAAGAGAGCTTGCGCGGAGAGGATGGTGAGAAGCGCCGCGGCCCGGATCACGATCAAATGATAATGGCCTATTCATTGAAGCGCGTCTCCCAGGTCTCATCGCGAATTTTCCACTGACCATCGATCCGCACCAGATCGTAGCGCCACGTCACGCGCGTGCCGCCCTCCATCGGTCCGCGCAGCTCGAGCGTCGCAGCCGTATCGTTCGCAAATCCCTCCACGAGCTGTGCCGCATGCGGGCGCGCACCGCGGTACGCCTCGAGATCCGCATCGGCGACTGCCTTTTGCTTCGCGGCGATCCATGACGACACCATCATCTTGCGATCGCCGGCGAAGATCGCATCGAGATACGCGACACAAGTGCGCACTTGCGGATCATCGTCATGCAGGCGCGTACCGTTGCGCTCCGTCACCTTCCTGTCGGCGGCTCCGGCTTCGCGAAGAATCTGCGCGACCTCGAGGTGTTCGTTCTGTTCTGCGACTTCGAGGGCAGACATCTGGTATTTCGGATCGAGCTCGTCGAGCTTCACTCCATGCGCGATGAGCAGCCTCACGATGCCCGCATGCCCCAGTTCAGCCTGCGACATCAGCACAGTCTCGCCTTTCGCATCGACGGCGTTGACGTCCGCAGCGTTGGAAAGCAGCCACGTCGCAACGTCGTCGTTGCCGGCGATCGCCAATGGTGTGACGCCATCGGATGCGGCGATGTTCGGCGGCATTCCGCCCGCGACCAATTGTTGTGCAGTGGCGAGCGCGCCGTGGCGAATCGCATCGTGGTAGCGGTAGATCTCTTCGAATGAGGGGACCTTCGTGCGGACGAGCGGACCATGCGTCCGATACGGCGTGAGGATGAACGGCAGCGCGACCGCGCCATTCACCGCGAGCGCGATCACGGTTGCGACCATTGCGTTCTGTGCGCCCGCGCGTCGCAAGGCCTGCGCCGCATCGTCCGCGTTGCCACGCACCAGGCGAGGCGCAACGCCGCCTGCGCTCACGATCGACTGATCGGCGGCTGAATAGCGGCCGATGAGCGCAACCGACATTCCAGGCTCGACGACCTGCTCGACGATCCTGCTGTTCGTCGTCAGCCCTTCGTCCGTCAATCGCCAGTCCTTGCGCACGGAATCGTGGCCGCCGGCGACCATCTCCATGACTGCGCCGAGCGTCTCGCGAATCTTCAGGCCTCTCAGATCCTCGAAGCGGGTGCTGGCGATGTACGACGCTGCTTGGCTCGCGTCATCGATGGTTGTCTCGAAACTTTCGAGAACGGGAAAGCTGCCAACGCGAAACGAGCCGAATTGCGAGTCGACGAACGATGGTGCGAGCGCGAGTCCCGAGTAATCCTTGATCGGCGCACTCCCTCCCGGGACCTCGTGCTCGACGTGATACATGTAGAGAGCCGCGTCGCGCTTCGTGAAGGGAGAGCGGATGGGCTGCAGCGTGCGGATCCCGCCCGTGATTCCGGCGGTCTCGCCGTCGACGGGCGGGCGGCGACCGGAGATCCGCATCGCGTCGCCGAACTTCGAGGCCGCGACCCGATAGGTGCCGATGATCACCGCCATGAAAAACCCGGCGGCGAGCGCCGCGAGCGGAGCCAGCGCGATCCGGCCGCGCAGCAACAGGTCATAGACCGCAGCGAATGCAGCCCAGGTGAGGAGGCCGAGAATGGCAGCGCGTTTCATGGGGGTCACATCTTCGATCTCAACTTCACTCGCAGTAAAGTTTAGGTTTCCATTTGCCGTCTTGTCGTGTGCCGCAACGAACCACTTCCTCGTTTTTCGTCCGTGAAGTGCGCGCAAGAAGTCGTCCATGGTCGGTGTGTCCTACAGGGGCAACCTTGGTCGGAAAGTCATCGATCGAGGGCGGTCCCGGGCGGGTGGGTCATGCGGCCCAACCAGCCGT
>CAZKID010000330.1:0-6276 GCA_964552405.1 uncultured Thermoanaerobaculia bacterium | reverse complement strand
GCCCTCTGGAAGCGCGATGCCGCCTTTCATCAGCGACCAGCCGATCCATGCGACATACGCTGCACCTGCGAGAAGCACGGCGTTGAATGCAGCCGGCAACAGCTGGAGCACGACGGCGATGCCGAGGATGCCGGCGGTCACGTGACAGGCGCCGCCGAACATGATGCCCGCAACCGCGAGCAGTCCTGCGCGCCGGCCATGTGTGAGCGAGCTTGCCAGGACGAAAGCCATGTCGAGACCCGGGAGGAGGACGACGCCGGCGACGAGAAGGAAGAACAGCCACAGATCACTCATGCGGCGGATCGTAGAATTGAATGCGGACGTTTTCCGCCCTAGTTTTGATTTACGCTTGCTGCATGCCGCATCCCTCCACGCGCCTGCTCGCCGTGCTCGAATTGCTGCAGGCTCACGGTCAGTTGAGCGGCGCGGATCTGGCGCGCCGGCTCGAGGTCGATCCGCGCACCGTCCGCCGCTACATCAGCACACTCGAAGAAATGGGCGTTCCGATCGCTTCGGAACTGGGAAGGCACGGCGCCTACTCACTCGTCGCCGGCTACAAGCTCCCGCCGATGATGTTCACCGACGACGAAGCGCTCGCCCTCTCCCTCGGCCTCGTCGCCGCGCGCGGCCTCGGCATCGAATACGCCGCGCCGGCCGTGGCGAGCGCGCAGGCCAAGCTCGAGCGCGTGCTGCCGGCGAACATCAAGCGCCGTGTCCGGGCGATCCACGAGACCGTCACGCTCGAGCTCGCGCGCCCCGCGCCGGAGAGTGACAACGCCGCACTCGTCGCGCTGAGCACCGCCGCGCAGAGCGAGCGCCGCGTGCATTTTCGTTACGCGGGTCCGGCCGATGAGTCAGAGCGAGACTTCGATCCATAGGGAGTCGCGTATCGGCGCGGCTGCTGGTATGCGGTCGGCTGGTGTCATCTGCGCAAGGATCTGCGCTCGTTCCGCCTCGATCGCATGCGATCCGTGCAGGTGCTCGAGAAGTCGTTCAAGCGTCCGCGCGGCTTCGATGTGCTCGGCCACCTCACGAAGTCACTCGCGACGATCCCTCGCCGTTACACGGTCGAAGTTCTTCTTCGAACCGACCTTCAAACCGCGCAACGCGAAGTGTTCGCGGCGGCGGGCATCTTCGAACAGCGCGAGCGCGGCGTCCTGCTGCGGAGCCAGTGCGATGACCTCACGTGGTTCGCACGCGAGCTTGCGCGGCTGCCGTTTCGATTCGAGATTGTCTCGCCGCGCGCGCTTCGCGGCGCGGTCGCGAAGGTGGGAAAGCAGCTGGTGGAGTGCAGTCTTACGCCACCGCTTCTTCTTCCGATTCCTTCTTCGCCATCACGCGATCGATCACCGCGTTGAACGTCTTGCTCGGACGCATCGCCCGCGACGCCTTCTCGAAGTCGGGGTGATAGTAGCCGCCGAGATCGACCGGCTGTCCCTGTGCGGCGAGCAGCTCTTCGTTGATCGCCGCCTCGCTCGTCGTCAGTTGCGCGGCGATCTTGTTGAACTTCGTCCGCAGCTCCGCATCGCGCGTCTGATCGGCGAGCGCCTGCGCCCAATAGAGCGCGAGATAGAAGTGGCTCCCGCGATTGTCGATCTGACCGACTTTGCGCGCGGGCGATTTGTTGGTGTCGAGGAACTTCGCGATCGCCTGATCGAGCGTGTCGGCCAGCACTTGCGCCTTCGCATTGCCGAACGTCACCGCGAGATGCTCGAACGACGCCGCGAGCGCCGAGAACTCACCGAGCGAATCCCAGCGGAGGTAGCTCTCCTTCATGAACTGCTGCACGTGCTTCGGAGCCGAGCCGCCGGCGCCGGTCTCGAACAAGCCGCCGCCCGCGAGCAGCGGTACGATCGAGAGCATCTTCGCGCTGGTTCCCACTTCGAGAATCGGAAAGAGATCCGTCAGGTAGTCGCGCAGGACATTGCCGGTGACGGAAATCGTGTCGAGTCCCTTGCGGATGCGATCGAGGGAGAAGCGGATCGCATCCACCGGCGGCATGATCCGAATCTGCAATGCCGTCGTATCCACGTCTTCGAGATACTCGACGACCTTGGTGATCACGTTCTTGTCGTGCGCGCGATGCTCATCGAGCCAGAACACTGCCGGTACACCAGTCGCCCTCGCTCGTCTAACCGCGAGCTGCACCCAATCCTGAATCGCGACGTCCTTCGTGCGCGCCAGGCGCCAGACATCGCCCGCCTCGACCTCGTGCTTCATCAGCACGTTGCCATGCGCGTCGACGACGCGCACCGTGCCATCCCCCGCGACCTTGAAGGTCGTCGGGTGCGACCCGTACTCCTCCGCCTTCTGCGCCATCAGCCCGACGTTGGGAACGGAGCCCATCGTCGCCGGATCCAGCGCGCCGAACTTCTTGCAGTTGTCGATGATCTCCGCATACATCGTGGAGTAGCAGCGATCCGGGATCAGCGCCTTCGTATCCTGCAGCTTCCCCTCGGCGTTCCACATCTTCCCCGAGTCGCGCACGACGACCGGCATCGACGCATCGACGATGATGTCGTTCGGCGCGTGCAGATTCGTGATGCCGTTGTCGGAGTCGACCATCGCCAGCGCGGGACGCTTCGCGTACACCGCTTTGATGTCCGCCTCGATCTCCGCTCGCTTCTCTTCGGGCAGCGATTGGATCTTCTTGTAGAGATCGCCGAGGCCGAGGTTGGGATTGACGCCGGCGAGCTGGAAGGAGGCGGCGTGTTTCTCGAACACGTCCTGAAAGAAAACGTACACCGCATGTCCGAAGAGAATCGGATCGGACACCTTCATCATCGTCGCCTTGAGGTGGATCGAGAGCAGCTGTCCTTTCGACATCGCATCGTCGATCTGCGCGGCATAGAACTTCCGCAGCGCCTTCACGCTCATGAACGTGCCGTCGAGAATCTCCTCCGGCGCGGCGGTGAGGCCTTCTTTCAGAATCGTGGTGTTGCCGTTCCGATCAACGAGCTCGATCCGGAACGCGCCCCCTTCATGCATCACGACCGACTTCTCGTTGCCGTAGAAATCGCCGGAGGTCATCGACGCGACTTCGGACATCGAGCTCGCGGCCCACGCGCCGAGCTTGTGCGGATTCTTCTTCGCGAAATTCTTCACCGCGAGCGGCGCGCGGCGATCCGAGTTGCCTTCGCGCAGCACGGGGTTCACGGCGCTGCCGAGGACCTTGGCATAGCGGATCTGGATGTCCTGCTCGACCTCGGTTGCCGGCGACTCAGGATAGTCGGGGATCGCGTAGCCCTGAGACTGCAGCTCGCGGATCGCATCCTTTAATTGTGGGATGGAGGCGCTGATGTTCGGCAGCTTGATGATGTTCGCCTCGCGCGCCAATGTGAGCGCGCCGAGCTGGCCGAGGTCATCCGGAACGCGCTGCTCTTCCGTAAGGTTCTCCGGAAATGCCGCGAGGATTCTGCCGGCAAGGGAGATATCCCGCGTCTCGACGGAGATGCCGGTTCCGTTCGTAAATGCTTGAACGATCGGAAGTAACGAGTAGGTGGCAAGGGCCGGCGCCTCGTCGACTCGCGTCCAGATGATCTTCTTGTCAGCCATGATTCAGTGCCTCACGAAGTAGTGTCGCGGCGCATGGTAACGCGGCGGAGCGAACATTTCGTCCCAGAGCATCACCTGAAAACATGATCGCGATCACACGGCCCGCGAATCTGGCGATGCCTAGTTCCTTCTCCCCTCCGCGAGGGGAGAAGGTGCGCGGAGCGCGGATGAGGGGTCTATGCCTCACACGAAAAAACGCCCCTCGTCCGCCCTTCGGGCACCTTCTCCCCCGTGCGCGGGGGGAGAAGGCACTACGTCACGCTCATGTGTGTCGGCGAGCACGTTCGTCTCGTCCGCGCCTCACCATACTTCACTGAATGAGCATTCATTCAGCTGATCTCAAGCTCTTCGAAGGACAGGCCATCCAACTCTCGCGGCTCGACGGCAACATTCTCGAGCTTCGCTTCGATCTCCGCGGTGACTCCGTCAACAAGTTCAACAAGCTGACGCTCACAGACCTCGGTGACGCAGTCGCGCGCATCAAGGAAGAGAAGGATGTGAAGGGCCTTCTCGTCACGAGTGGCAAAGATTGTTTCATCGTCGGCGCCGACATCACCGAGTTCCTCGCGTATTTCCAGAACACCGAAGACCAGCTCATCGCGTGGATCATGGAAGTCCACAAACTTTTCTCGACGATCGAAGACTTCCCGTTCCCCACCGTCACCGCGATCAACGGCTTCGCACTCGGCGGCGGTCTCGAGCTCGCGCTGACGACGCACTACCGCGTGATGTCGTCGGAGACGAAGATCGGCCTGCCTGAAACGAAGCTCGGCATCTTCCCCGGCTGGGGCGGCACCGTCCGGCTCTCGCGCCTCGCCGGCGCAGACAACGCGATCGAATGGATTGCGGGCGGCGAGCAATACACAGCGGATGTCGCGATGAAGACCGGCGTCGTCGATGCCGTCGTCGCACCCGACAAAGTCCGCGACGCCGCACTCAATCTTCTGCAGCAGGCGATCGACGGCAGGCGCGATTGGAAAGCGCGCCGCACCGAGAAAGTCTCGCCGCTCAAACTCAACCCCACAGAATCAATGATGGCCTTCGAAGGCGCGAAAGGATTCGTCGCCGGCAAGGCCGGACCCAACTATCCGTCGCCCGTCGCCGCGATCACCGCGATGCAGCAGGGGGCGAATCGCAATCGCGAAGACGCACTCAAGATCGAAGCGAACGCCTTCGCGAAGATGGCGAAGACTCCCACCGCCTTCAACCTCGTCACCATCTTCCTCGGCGATCAGTTCGTGAACAAGGTCGCGAAGAAACTCGCGGCGAGCGGCGCGAAGATCGAATCCGCCGCGGTGCTCGGCGCGGGCATCATGGGCGGCGGCATCGCCTATCAGTCGGCATCGAAGAACGTGCCGATCGTGATGAAGGACATCAACGAGAAGGCGATCGCGCTCGGCCTTTCGGAAGCGCAGAAGCTCCTCGTGAAACAGGTCGAGCGCGGCAGGATCACGAACGCGCAGATGGCGGAGACGTTCACGCGCATCCGCCCGACGCTCTCCTTCGGCGACTTCAAGAATGCCGACATCGTCGTCGAAGCCGTCGTCGAGAACGAGAAGATCAAGAAGTCCGTCCTCGCCGAAGCCGAAGGACAGGTGAAAGACGACGCGATCCTCGCCAGCAACACCTCCACCATCTCGATTACACGTCTCGGCGCAGATCTGAAGCGCCCCGAGAACTTCTGCGGCATGCACTTCTTCAATCCCGTCCACAAGATGCCGCTCGTCGAAGTGATCCGCGGCGCGAAGTCGAGCGAGCGCGCAATCGCGACGACCGTCGCCTACGCACTCGCGATGGGGAAGACGCCGGTCGTCGTCAATGACTGTCCCGGCTTCCTCGTCAATCGCGTGCTCTTCCCCTACTTCGGCGGCTTCATGCTGCTCGTCAACGAAGGCGTCGATTTCCTTCGCATCGACAAGGTGATGGAGAAGTTCGGCTGGCCGATGGGGCCTGCGTATCTCCTCGATGTCGTCGGCATCGACACCGCGCATCATGCGAACGCCGTCATGGCCGCGGGCTTCCCCGACCGCATGGCGTTCAACGAGAAAAGCGCGATCGATGTGATGTTCGAAGCCGGCCGCTTCGGCCAGAAGAACGGCAAGGGCTTCTACGCCTACATCCCCGATAAGAAGGGCGCGCCGAAGAAGACGCCTGACCCTGAGGTGCAATCTCTGGTTAGCCCGCTCGCGAAGACCACCAACACGACGATCACCGACCAGGACATCATCGACCGGATGATGCTGCCGATGATCATCGAGTCCTCGCGCTGCCTCGAGGATGGCATCGTCAACACGCCGGTCGAAGTCGACATCGCGATGATCTACGGTCTCGGCTTCCCGCCGTTCCGCGGCGGCCCGTTCCGCTATGCGGATGCAGTAGGCCTCGAGACGCTCTGCGACAAAGCCGCGAAGTTCGCCTCGCTCGGAAAGCTCTACGAACCGACGGTGCAGATGCAGGCGCTCGCCGCGACCGCGACCACATTCCATGGTGTAGGACAGGCGCCCTCGCCTGTCCCACACACCGGAGGTAACCAGTGAACGACGCCGTCATCATCGATGCCGTCCGTACCCCGATGGGCCGCTCGAAAGGCGGCATGTTCCGCAACGTCCGCGCCGAGAATCTCTCCGCCGCGTTGATCCGCGCGCTGCTCGAGCGCAATGCGAAAGTCGATCCGGTCGCGATCGAAGACATCATCTGGGCCTTTGTGCAGCAGACGCTCGA
>CAZKID010000329.1:0-6284 GCA_964552405.1 uncultured Thermoanaerobaculia bacterium | reverse complement strand
GGCGTTGCGGCCCCCTCCTGCTGCCTGCTGTCTGCTGCCTGCTGTCTGAAACGAGCAGGACGCGCCACGAGTTTCTCATTCTCAGTCGCGGCGCCGCGCGCCGTTGGCCGCTCGGGATGACGAGAAATTGACTAGCGCACCGCGTCGCTGGCGCGCACGAATCGCAATCCCTTCGCGCGCAACTCCGGCGCCATCTCGTTCAGCACGCGAATCGTCACGGGATGCGGATGGCCGATGCCGATCGCGAGCCCCTTCTGCTGTGCGATCGCCGACAGCAGTGCGACCTGCTTCTTCACCGCGGACTCGCTCTGGATGTCGTCGAGGAAGACGTTGCGCGATGCGGTAGGGATGTTCATGTCGCGCGCCATCCGGCCGGCGATCGAGTGATCGCTCGTGCGCGAGTCGATGAAGTAGAGATCCTTCGGCAGTGCGGTGAGCACATCGCGCATCACGCGTGAATCGAGTGTCGCGCGCGAGCCCATGTGGTTGTTCACGCCCCGCGCATGCGGCACCGATTCCACGTTCAATCGCGTTTTCTCCGCGATCTCCGCGTCGGACATCGACGTGAGGATCGCGTTCCTGCCCGGCTGCTGCCGCGGATAGTCGATCGGCTCCATCGGCAGATGACAGAGCAGCTCGAAGCCGTTCTCGTGCAGCCGCTCCGCGAAGGCCTGCGCCTCTGCACCATTGGGCAGGATGGAAAAGTTCACGTTCGGATCGATCTTCATCGCCTGCTCGA
Source organism: uncultured Thermoanaerobaculia bacterium (assembly GCA_964552405.1). GTDB lineage: Bacteria > Acidobacteriota > Thermoanaerobaculia > Gp7-AA8 > Gp7-AA8 > JAJPHC01. Next base: position 5,545 of record CAZKID010000329.1, on the reverse strand, counting down.
TCGGTTGATGATCGAAACCGACATCATCGAGGATGAGCACGATCTCGCCGGAGTGGGTGTGTACGACAGGCGCCCTCGCCTGTCGTTGCGCTGGTTTCGAAGGAACCGGGACAGGCGGGGGCGCCTGTCCCCCCACCGGAGCGTGAGGTTGAACGAGCTCCAGTGGGGCAACAGGCGGCTTCGCTTGTTGCTCGTTCTTCTGGTGCAGCTGCTGGTTAGCCCAATGCACGGCGAACCAGACGAAGAATGCGCCGACAGGCAGCAGCGTCAGAACCGCGATCGACTTGAACGACGATTGACGGCGCCGCGCGACGAGCTTTCGCTTCACGCCGCTTTCTTCTGCTCCGTCGTCACACTCTTCTCACCGAAGATCGAGAGCGCCTTCTGAAGGATCAGATCCTCGCGCGGTTCCGCCGCGGCGCCCTTTGCATTCGGATCGTGGATGGCCTGTACCGACAGATCGACGCTTACGTCGGGACGAATGCCGCCTTCTTTGATCGGCTTCTCCTCGGGCGTCGTGTAGTGCCCCACGGTCATGTAGACGCCACCGCCGCTCGACAACGGGATGAACTTCTGCACGATCGATTTGCCGTATGTCGTGAGTCCCACGAGCTTGCCGCGCGAGTTGCCGTGGATCGCGGATGCGAAGATCTCCGCCCCCGATGCGGTCGACGGATCGGTCAGCACTTCCAGCTCGCCGTCGTAGTCCGTCGCGCGATCGGCCTGCCACTTCCTGCCTTCCACCGTGCGGCCTTCGAGCGACGTGATCTCCCCTGCCGTCAGCAGCTCATCGGCGGCGGTGATCGCTTCATCGACATCGCCGCCAGCGTTGCCGCGGAGATCGACGATCAGTTTCTTCGTGTTGTTCTTCCGCACATTCGCGAGCGCGTCGCGGAACTGCTGCGCCGTTCCCTTCTCGAAGTACGGGACCTTGATATACGCAACATTGCCGATCTGCTTCGTCTGCAGCTTCAGCGGATGGAACGCCGCCTGCTGCACGGTGAACTCATCGCGCTTCGTCTGACCGCCGCGGATCACGGAGAGCTTCATCGGTTTGGCCGACTTCAAGCGATCCTTGATCTGCCATACCGAGAGCTTCTGCGTCGGCTGCCCATCGATCTTCTCGATGAAGTCGCCGCGCTCGATGCCCGCTTTCGCCGCGGGCGAGCCGTCGATCGCCGAGATCACGAACCCATATCCGAAACGCTTCGTGACGATGAGGCCGATGCCGTTGTCTTCGACATCGACATAGTTCTTGTACGCCGCCATCTGCGCGGGCGGCACGTAGTAACTGAACTCGTCGATCGCATCGGTGACGCCGGCGAACGCGCCATCCATCAGCTGATCGCCCGACACCGGCTCCACGTAGTTGTTCCTCACCAGCTCGAACACCTCGGTGAAGATGCTGAGGTAGCGGTAGACGTTGTTCTTCGGACCGGACTGGCCGAACACGGAACCGCCGAGGAGCAGCGCGAGAGCTACGAAGGAGACAGTGAGGAATGCGATTTTTCTTTTCGTCATCGGTAGATTCCAGTGATGAGTAGCGAGTGATGAGTGACGAGTCGCGAGTACTTTCTACTCGTCACTCATTACTCATCACTCGTTACTCGCTACTCATCTGAGCCATTTTCTCGGATCTTCGGGTCGATTGTCCTGTCGCATTTCGAAATAGAGATAGCCGCCAGGCTGCGCGTCCTCGCTCTCGCCGACTCCTGCAATCGTCTGGCCCGCCGCGATGGCATCACCCGCAGCAACGGCCGGCGACTTCAGATTTCCGTAAAGTGAGAAGACTCGATTTCCATGATCGACCACGATCAAATTGCCATATCCCTTGAACCACTGCGAATAGAGAACCCTTCCCTGATACACGGCACGGACACCTGTGCCGGGCATCGCAGCGATTTTGAGGCCGTTGCTCACCGTATAGGTTGAAAACTTCGGGTCACGTTGTCGCCCGAAGGACTCGATGATGCGTCCCTGCACCGGCCAGTTGAGCGCGCCCTGCACCGTGCGGATGTCCGAGGTGACGGGCTCGCCTGCGCGCTGTCTGGCGAGCACATCGACGAGACGCTCGAGGCGCCGCGCTTTCTCTTCGAGTGTCGCGAGTTTCTGCGCCGAGCCGCTTTCTTCCGCCTGCAGCGACGCGAGCATCTTCTCTTTCTGCGCGCGTGCGGCCGCTACATCGTGCTGCCGCTGTGCGACGAGCTTCGTCGCCTCATCGATCTTCCGCTTGCGATCGTCGAGCTGTGCGTAACGCATCGAGAGCTCTTTCTGCTGCGACTGCATGTGCGAAACGGCGCGCGCGTCGCGCGTGACGACGTAGCCGAGCATCGAGATCGCGCGGAGAGGATCGCGGCGTTCGTCGATCGCGAGGAACATCCGGATGTAACTGAGACTGCCGAGCCGGTAGAGCGCCGCGAGCCGCTTGCCGAGGAACTGACGCTGGCGTTGCATGCGGGGAGCAATCGTCGCGATCTGCGCCTCGATCTGCTTGCGCTCGGTTTCCAGCTCCGCCTGCGCCGCGACGGCGATCTGCAACTCCTTGGTCCGGATGCCGAGCTCGAGATCGACCGTCTCCAGCTCCTGCTGCGCGCTCTTCGCCTGCGCATGCACTTCGTCAAGACGTTGACGAAGTCTGGCGATGTCGGACTTGATGCGGTCGAGGTCGGATTGGGCGTGCAGCGTGGCAGACAGCAGGCAGCAGACAGCAGACAGCAGAAAGACGATGGTCACGCGGGCTCGCGGGCCCGGCGGCTCGGGGCCCCACCCACCGAGAGCCCGCGTACCCGCGAGCCCGCCAAACACATCCCGCCAATTCCAGCGCATTCTTCGCAGCCTGCTGCTGCGCTTCCTTCTTCGATGAGCCCTCGCCCCGCGCGGAAAGCCGGCCTACGCGTACCTCGACGATGAACGTCTTGTCGTGATCGGGGCCGACCTCGCCGATGACGCTGTAATCGGGCAGCGGGAGGCCGCGGCCCTGCGCATGTTCCTGTAGCGCCGTCTTGTAATCGTGGAAGAGGAGATTCTCTTCGTCGATCGCGTCGAGATCGGGGGAGAACGCGCGCACGATGAGAGCGCGCGCGGGGTCGATGCCGCCATCGAGATAGACGCCGGCGATCATCGCTTCGAAGAGGTTCGCGAGCAACGATTCCTTTTTTCGCCCGCCTGTTTTCTCTTCGCCGACACCGAGGAGGATGACGTCGCCCATGTCGAGCTCGCGCGCCTTGTTGGCGAGACTCGTAGAGCTGACGAGGAACGCCTTCATCTTCGAGAGCGCACCTTCGTCGAGGGACGGAAAGCGGGCGAACAGCAGATCGCCGATGACGAAGCCGAGCACGGAGTCGCCGAGGAATTCGAACGTCTCGTTATGACGAACGGCGTCGTCTTTTGACTCGTGCGAGAAGGACTTGTGCGTGAGAGCGCGCGTGAGGAGCTCGCGGTCGCGGAACGTGTAGCCGATGCGTAGTTGGAAGGCGTCGAGGTCGGACAATCACGGAGATTCTACAGGCATAGGCAGCAGACAGCAGGCAGCAGACAGCAGACAGCAGGCAGCAGGCAAAAAGACAGAGGCCGCATCCCCTGCTGACTGCTGCCCGCTGTCTCCCCATGGAATGCCCTTGCCGGTACGGCCGTTTGTGGTAATCTCCCGCTCCGCTCTCGCGGCCCGGATGCCCAGGTAGCTCAGTTGGTAGAGCAGAGGACTGAAAATCCTCGTGTCGGCGGTTCAATTCCGTCCCTGGGCACCATCCATTCCTGATGGATGGCGTTTACCTCCTTCCACCTCTATAATCCCCGCGGGTCCAAAATCCGTCTGGCTGTCGCCGATCGTGTCGGTAGATTCCTGCCCGGCGATTCCCAAGAAACAACCGAAGGGGTTTCCGATGCTCGATCGCATCCGCACCATCGCTGTCTGTCTATTCGTCTGCGCTGCCGCCTGGCAGACGAACGCCGCTCCGAAAATCACACCGACGGGCCGCTCCGTCGATTCCGAAGTGCTGGTCAAGATCAAGGAAGGCGCATCGGACAAAGATGTCGCGGCGGTGCATTCGTCGGCAGACGCTGATCAAAAGGAGCGTGTCGCCCATGTGCAGGGCGGCACCATCTGGCGCGTCCACTCGAGAACCAAGAATACCGAGGCGCTCACCGCGGCGCTGGCGCACAACCCCAACATCGAATACATCGAGCCCAACTACATCGTGCAGATGGGTGGAGCTCCCAACGATCCGAACTACAACCAGCAGTGGCCGTTCAAGAACAGCGGCCAGACTCCCACTGACTACTTCGGCATTCCCGGTGCGATTGGGGCCGACATCGACATGGAACCGGCCTGGAGTATCACCACGGGATCATCGGCGATCGTGGTCGGCGTCGTCGATACCGGCATCGACTACACGCATTCCGATCTCGCCGCCAATGTCTGGAGCAACCCCGGCGGCAAAGGCAACGTCGCCTGCGGCGCGGGCACCCATGGCTTCAATGCGATCACGAAGTTGTGCGATCCGATGGACGACAACGGACATGGAACGCACGTCTCAGGGACGATCGGTGCCGTTGGAAACAATGGGACCGGCGTGACTGGAGTGAACTGGACGACGTCCATCATGGGATTGAAGTTTCTCGATCCTTATGGCTATGGCACGACGGCAAATGCGGTTGCGGCCATCGAGTTCGCAGTGCAGGCGAAGATCGACGGCGTGAATGTACGCGTGCTATCGAACAGCTGGGGCGGCGGCGGATTCTCCAAGGCGCTCCTGGACGAGATCAACCGCGCCGCGCAACAGGACATCCTCTTTGTCGCAGCAGCGGGAAACAGCTACAGCAACAACGACGTCTTTCCGAATTACCCATCCAACTACGTTGCGGACAACATCATCGCGGTTGCAGCCACCGACAATACCGATACTCTCGCCTACTTCTCCAATTATGGCGCGACGACCGTTCATCTTGCTGCGCCCGGCGTCGCGGTCTACTCGACGATGCGTAACGGAACTTACGGATACCTGAGCGGAACATCGATGGCAACGCCCCATGTGTCGGGTGTCGCCGCACTCGTGCTCGCACATACGCCGTCACTCACGACCGCACAAGTGAAGAGTGCAATTCTCGACAACACCGACCCGCTGCCAAGTCTCGCCAATAAGACGGTGACAGGCGGACGTCTCAATGCTGCGCGTGCGCTCGGACTCCCCGCGAGGCCGACATTCTCACTGACTGCAACACCGGCATTTGCTTATGCGGTCCCCGGCAGCTCAGTGTCGTTCGCGCTTTCGATCACACCTTCAAACGGCTTCACCGGGCCGGTCACGTTTTCGATCACTGGGCTGCCAACGGGTGTTCAGGCGACATTCGATCCGGCGAGTACGACCACAACGTCGACACTGACGCTCGCCACCAGCCCGACGACACCGATCACGACCTCTTACCCCACGGTCACCGCCACGGACGGTAATGTGAGCAGGAAGACCTCGCTCACACTGATTACGACGGCCACGGTCCCCGTTCCACAGTGCCCTGCGTTCGGCTCGCAGACGATTTCCTCTCCTAC
>CAZKID010000328.1:0-6302 GCA_964552405.1 uncultured Thermoanaerobaculia bacterium | reverse complement strand
CCGGGAGTCATCACGAGGGTGGCCGGCAATGGCAGCCGCGCCTACTCGGGCGATGGAGGTCCCGCCACCGCGGCAGGAATGGAAGCTGATGCACTGGCCGTCGATTCCGCGGGCAACCTGTACATTGTGGATTCGGGCAATCAGCGCATTCGAAAGGTTGCCGCCGCAACCGGGATCATTTCGACAATCGCCGGCACGGGCTCAGCATCGTTTTCCGGCGACGGTGGCCCGGCAGCAGCGGCTGGTCTCCGATTTCCCTCGAGCATTTGCATCGATTCATCGGACAACATTTACATCGCTGACAAGGACAATCAACGCATTCGCAAGCTCGACGCCAGTACTGGCGTCATCGTCACGATCGCCGGCAACGGGAATGCGCGTTCTTCGGGCGATGGTGGCCCGGCTACCATGGCGGAACTCTATGTCCCATTGAGCATTGCCATCGATCCTGCTCACAGGCTTTCGATTTCGTGTCTCGACGGAAAGATCAGACAGATCAGCTCTGATGGCGCAATCTCAACGGTCGCTGGCAGCGGCAGAGGGGCGTATACCGGCGACGGCGGTCTCGCCCTCGCTGCCGAATTCGATCACGTCTCCGGAATCAACTTCGATTCAGCCGGCAACCTGCTCATTTGCGACACGAACGACGACCGCGTTCGAATCGTCTCTGCCACGACGGGGATCATTTCGACGATCGTAGGGACGGGCAACGGCGGTTTCTCAGGTGATGGTGGTCCTGCGACTGCGGCACAAATCAGCCTTCCGTCCGATGTTGAAATCGACGCGCAAGGCAATCTTTATATTGCCGACGGCTACACGAATAATCGCGTTCGAAAAGTCTCCGCCCAGACGGGGATCATCTCCACGATCGCGGGCAACGGCAAGGGCGAGTACTCCGGTGACGGCGGTCCCGCCACCACTGCTGCACTGCAGTCGCCCCTAAGCCTGGCCTTCGATGCTCATGGCGATCTCTACATCGCCGACGCCAAGAATGACCGGATCAGAAAAATCGAAATGTCCTCGGGAAGGATTTCGACAATCGCGGGTAACGGTACAAAAGGCTTTTCGGGCGACGGTGGACCCGCCACGCAGGCGTCCCTGAATACTCCCAACGATTTGAAGTTGGACGCGGCCGGCAAACTGTACATCGCTGACCAGACAACCAACCGCGTACGCATGGTCAGTGCAGAAACGGGATTGATTTCGACTGTGGCCGGCAACGGAAGCCGCAATTATTTCGGGGATGGTGGACCAGCCACGGCAGCGAGTTTGAGCGATGTTTCCGGCGTCGTCATCAGCGCATCCGGCGAGCTCTACATCGGAGACTATGGAAATAGCCGATTGCGTAAGGTCAACCTGCAGACCGGCAAGATTTCTCTGGTAGCCGGCAACGGCAGTGGCGGCATCTCGGGTGATGGAGGTCCTGCTACGGCAGCCGGCGTGCCGACACATAAAGGTGTGGCACTCGATCGATTCGATAACCTCTACATCAGCGCAGCGAACAGAGTGCGAGTCGTTTTCAAGTGCGTTGCGGTCACCGCGCCAAGCCTTCAACAACCTGACAGTGGTTCATCAGGGGTTACGACGTCTCCAAGCTTCTCCTGGTCGAAAGTCCCGGGAGCGTTTCATTACGACGTTTTCCTCGACACGGTGACTCCGCCAGTCAAACTCGTGGCTCCCGATGTCGTTTCCACGGCGTATGCTGCATCGAATCTCGAGCCGTTGACGACGTACTACTGGCAGGTCGTCGCCAAAGGTGATCCTTTCTGCCTTCCAAACTCGAAAGCACCATCGGAAGTATCATCTTTCACCACCCGTGGCAGTTGTAGTCCCCCGGCGCCGTTCGCCGGGACAGCAGACCCTGCGTTGGTTACGATCAGGCAGTTCACCGGGAATTAGTCGTTCTTTTGGAACTTCGTCGATCCAGGCGCTGGCCGGAGGTGAGCATGTTGCGACTTGCGAGAGTGTCGTTGCTGGTTCTGCTGTCGCTCGATTTTTCGAGTCCGGCTTTCGCGGCGTCCGCCGATTTATCCTGGCAGCCGTCTTCCGGCGCAGGCTCTTACGATCTCTATCTCGGCACGTCGAACCCGCCGCGGGTTTACGCGACGGGGCTTACTTCGACTTCAAAGACCGTTACCGATCTCGCACCAGGAACGACGTATTACTGGTATGTGAGAGCTCACGCAACGTGCGATCCGGTACGAACGACGGACTCGGCCATCAAGACGTTGACGACCGCCGGTGCATGTAGTGGTGCTGGCGCGTTCGACACGTCGGCACCAACGGACGGCAACAATAGTGTTCCGTCTACTGTGACGTTGTCGTGGCAGGCATCGGCAGGTGCCGCTTCCTATGATCTCTATCTCGGCTCCGGCTCCAATCCACCTCTCTATATCGGAGAGCTGGAACAGACGAGCGTCGTCGTCCCGCGGCTTTCGCCCGGAAGTGAATATTCGTGGAAGGTCGTGGCTCGCGCCGCCTGTGATCTGACCCGCAACACATCCTCCCCTGTCCACCGTTTCATCGTGGCTGTCTGCGGCACGCCTTCCGCGCCTGTCGTCGCTCAGACCCAGACCAGCGTCACGGCGGGAGGAACCTATACGATTCAGTGGAACGATGCGACAGGCATCGATCCCGGTGGGAGCTACCTGGTCGAGCGCGCCACTGATGCAGCGTTCAATCAGATCGTCGATCACCAGCAGACCACTGCGGTGTCAGCTTCGTTCGTGACGAAGAGCGCAGGCACCTACTATCACCGGATCCGCACGATTGCCGGCTGTGACGCGACGAAGCGCTCATCGCCAAGTGAAACCGTGCGAGCCACCGTCAACGCCGCCGCGCCGATGGTCGTCTTCAGCATGCTCCCTCAGGCCGTCATTACGAAACTCGGCGACAAACTCGAAGACCAGAAAACGACCTTTGCCCTCGAGAACCTCGGCACAACGACGGTGCAGGTTCTCGTGGGCCCGCAATTGACCGGCTCCGTTCCCTTCTTCACGATCGTCGATCCGTTTGGCGGCGATTCTTCATTTGTCACACTCGAGCCACGTAAGCCCAAAGCGCTGGACATCCACTACTCCGGACCATCCAATACGACAGCAGGAAGCTATCAGGGCGGCATCTATGTGATGTCGACCGGAGCGGCGCTGGCGTTTACGCCGCAGGCGTATGTGAACCTGAAAGTCGGTGGCGACGCGACGGCGGTTGCGCCGAAACTCCTCGTCAACGGCCTCGAGAGCGAGTTCGCATATTTCCCACCCGTGACGGGCGACGACGCGGCGCGGCCGGCGATTCAAGTCGATTTACTCAACAGCGGTACAGTGCCGATGGAAGTTGCCGGCGAGATTGGACCCGAAGCCTGGCTGAAGATGGAAAAGGACTGGAATGCACTCCCGGTGCCGGCGAGTGCATTCAGAACCCTTCGCTTGTCGACGCAGAGAACGAAGGCAGTCGCCGGTTCAGCGCTGCCTCGCTACACGTACCTTACGGTTCGCAACAAGGCGGGCCAGTCTGCACGTCTATTGGTCGTGGACAGCGGCGGAATTGCGAAAACAGCCGGACGCAGCGCACCGTTAGGTGCAGGCGACGTCACAGCAATCGTTCCTTATGTGGCGGCCGGGTCGGCGATCATTGTGACCAACAGCGGTAGCGATGCCGCTCCCGTCGACCTGATCTATACACCCGAGGGAGGAGATGGATTCGATGCCACGACAGTACTGAGGGCCTCGATCGTCATTCCGCCCAATGACATGGTGAGTCTCACGGATCCACTCGTGCAGGTCTTCGGGAAGAGTGCCGATGCAGCGGGCTCGATCGAGGTCGTCTCATCCAGACTCCCACAACTCGCGATTCGCGCCGAACTGCGAAAGACGTCTACGGGTGGAGGCGTGTATTCGACCGTCATCCCCGTGGCAATGCGAGGCGAAGGCGCGCGCGTGGCTTCAGCACATCGCGTGACCGGCATTACATCCGATGCCAGCACCAGGACCTCTTTGATTCTCAGCGAAACGAGTGGCCGCGAAAAGACAACCGCGCACATCGCTCTGTATGACAGGAGCGGCACAAAGCTGGGCGAGCAGACCTTTGACATTGGCCGTTACGCGGAGAAGCGTATTGATGACGTAATGCAAGCCATCGCCGGCGGCGCGAGCGCGAGCGGTTCACGCGTCGATATCGATATCCCGAACGGCGGTGGCGCCGTCATGGCGGTGGCGGTCATTACGGACAGAAACAGCGGTGCAGGTGCGGCCTTTGCCGCACGCCCCACGGCTCCGGAGACGCATCTATCGTCCTTCGGTCGCGTGCCCCATGCCGAGGCGACGGCCGCGTCACAGACTTTCACCATCCCCGGTGCGATCACGAACGGCTCGTTCAAGACAACTGTGGGAGCGAACGCGCTGGCAGGTGCTGTGAACGTGACGGTCGCATTACGTGATTCAACGACCGGCCAGACGAACAAGCAGACGTTCTCTGTCGCGTCCGGCCAGACGAACGAGGTCGATCTTCCGGCTGGCTCAGGAACGGTAACGGTAACGACTGATGCCGCGGCATCCATCTACGCGCGCGTTCGCGGGACGAATATCGCTGACGCTCTGCCCGTCGTGAGCGCGTATTCCGAGGGCTTGACGGGCGGAGGAAGCGGAACGCCGCTTTATGCGGACGGGCTCGAGCACTCGATCGATTCGACGCGTGGCCGTAAGACGTCGCTGATCCTCACGGAAGTGGGCGGACAGTCCGCCACAGTCAACCTCCGTCTTTATGAGCCGGGAAGCCGCACAGCACCGGTTGCGGACAAAGACTTCACGATCGCCGGAAACGGAGAGCTGCGTCTCGACAATCTGTTCGTATCGATGGGATTGGAGACCACTCCGGACGATCTGGACCAGCGACGCAAGAACCAACTAAACGTTGCAGCCGTGGTGACGCCGACCGGCGGCAACGGCGTCATTACGGCGCAAGCGGTCATGACGGACAACAAGACCGGCGACAGGCGCACAATCGCCTTCGTACCGGCGGGAAACGTTCCCGCGACGTCTTTGCAGCGAGCATCAACATCGGCGGCGCCACCTGCGCGAAGGCGTGCAATAGGACGTTAGTGTGGACTTCGCTTCCTTCGCCGCCGCCACGATCGCCACGCAGGTCGTCCTCACTCGCCTATCTGCACGGGCAATCTCGACAGGGTTGTCACTGATTCTCTGTTCGGCTCTTTTCGGGCAATCGATACGAACGATTGCGGGAGGAGCCACAGATGATGGCCGGCCGGCAACCGTTGCCGGCGTCTCTCTTCCTCATGGCATCGCTACAGACGCAGCGGGGAACATTTACTTCACGACATCTGACAACAAGATTCGAAGAGTTGCGGCGGCCAGCGGACTCATTACGACCATTGCGGGCCTTGGCGCAACTCACGGCACATATAGCGGTGATGGAGGACAGGCCGTCTCGGCCGGCCTCAACTTTCCCCTGGCGGTGACTCTCGATCCCGCTGGCAACGTTTTCATCTCCGACGCAAACAACATGCGAGTACGTAAGGTCTCCGCGACGAACGGGGTGATTACGACATTCGCGGGCAACGGCACCTTTGGATCCAGCGGAGACAAGGGGCCTGCAACAATGGCGCAGCTCTCCCCCAGCGCGCTCGTCACAGATCCAGCTGGTAATCTCTATATCGCGGATACCTGCAGAATTCGCAGAGTCGAGGCCGGGAGCGGGATCATCACAACCGTCGCCGGAAACGGTACCTGCAGTTTCAGCGGTGACGGGGGCCCGGCCACGGCGGCAGGATTCTCAGCCAGCGGTCTGGTCTTCGATCCGTCAGGAAATCTCTACATCGCCGACGGCCGCAATGAGCGCATCCGTAAGGTGTCGGTCAGCAGTGGCATCATTACGACGATTGCCGGTAACGGAGCCGAGCCTCCCGTTAGCAACGGCTATCGCGGCACGTTCAGCGGTGATGGCGGTCCGGCAACTGCTGCGGGGCTGGCCTCTCCCGGCGGTTTGGTATTCGATTCTGCAGGGAATCTGTATCTTGCCGATACAGGGAATGGCCGAATTCGCAGGATCGACGCCATCAGCGGCGTCATCACGACATTCGCAGGCAACGGCTCTGTTTTTTTCAGTGGAGATGGTGGGCCAGCCACCGAATCACGGCTCGCGAACCCCTCCGACGTCGCAATCGATCTCGCGGGGAATCTCTACATCGCCGATCAAAGCCAGAACCGAATTCGAAAAGTCTCCGCCAGTACCGCGATCATCACGACGATCGCGGGAAACGGCGGAGCCTTCACGTTCTTCGGTGATGG
>CAZKID010000327.1:2876-6332 GCA_964552405.1 uncultured Thermoanaerobaculia bacterium | reverse complement strand
AGATGCACGGGATGGATGCCGAAAGCCATGCCAGGCGGAACGATCAGCGGAACGGGACAAGTGCTGAAGAAAGAACTGCAGTCGATTCTCACGGTTGGAGTCATGCCGGTCGAAGTGCAGGTGCTCAAGGGCGGGCCGGCGGCACCACACAAGATCCAGGGCATCGGGCCGACGTTCATTCCGGCGATCTACGATGCCGCCGTCGTCGATCGCATCTTCGATGTGACGTTCGATCAGGCCATCCAGACAGCTCGCCGTTTCGCGAAGGAAGAGGGGATCTTCGTCGGGATCTCGTCGGGTGCGGTCGCGTATGCGGCGCTCCAGATCGCGAAGGAGCTCGGTGCCGGCAAGCGCGTCGTTGCCGTGCTGCCGGACACGGGTGAGCGCTATCTGTCGACGGCGCTGTTCGAGTACACCGATGTCGTGAATCAGCCGGCGACGTTGCCGCAGCCGGCAGCAGCCGCGCCAGCACCGGCGGCGGCGCCTCCAGCGCCTGCCTCCTGATGATGAAAAGACGAGCGGCGATCGCGTACACGTGTGCAGTCGTGCACGCGATCGCCACAGTCGTGATGGCGTCGTTTCTCGCGCCGGGGCTCACTGGCGCGAACGCGGGCGCGTACATCGCTGCGCATCGGCTGGCGTGGACGTCGTCGTGGCTCGTGTGGCAGTGCGCGGCGTTGACGCTCGTCGCGCTCTACGCCACGTTCTCGAGGCCGGCGGCGATCATCGGCGCGCTCGGTGCGTCGATCGACATCACGAGCGAGTGGCAGTACATCCTCCATGGTCCATCGCGAACACTCGAGTTTGCGATCGGCGTCTTTGCGAATGGCTTCTATTCGATCGGACTGCTGCTGTTGCTGGTTAGGCGCCGCGATCTCCCTCTGTCGATGCGCCGGATCGGCTGGTTCGTCGTGCTTGCCGGGTTCGCGATGTGCGCCGGATCGGCGTTCTCGATTCAATGGATCGAGATCGCGTCGACGGCGGCGCTCTTCCCTGCGTTCGTCATCTGGGCCATTCTTGCCGCGCGATGCGACGTCTGATCGTCCTCGGTGCAACCGGCGTGTTCGGCACTCTTCTGTCGCGCGAGCTGCGTGGCGAAGTGATCGGGGCAAGCCGCGCAACGGGTGCGGATCTGCGCGATCCGTCGTCAATCGCACGGCTTGCGCGCGGCGCGTTTGCCGTGCTCTGCGCCGCGGGACCGTTTCAATCGTTCGATCCACGATGCGTGCGTGCCGTCATCGACGAAGGAGCGCACTGGCTCGACATCGCGGATGATCCGTCGTGGTTCTTCGGATTGCTCGACGATCGCGAGCTCGATGCGCGTGCGCGCGAGTGCGGAGTCGCCGTCGTGTCGGGATTGTCGACGCTGCCGGCGATCTCAGGTCTGCTCGTGCGCGGTCTCCTGTCAGGTGGGGCGACAGGCGCCCTCGCCTGTCGGCTCACCCTCGGGCTCGGCAACCGCAACGCGAAAGGCGCCGGCTCGATCGCGAGCGCGATGGGCGGCGATGGCCGCACGATCCTCACTCCCGATCGCGAGCTTTTTCGACGCCAGGCGATCGACGTCGAGACGTTCGTCAAGTTTCAGCTGCCAGGCGCCGCGACGATGGTTCGCATCGCCAAGCGGCTCGGCGTGAGTCCGGAAACGTTGAGCCGCATCGCAACGCCGGTGAGCCGGTTTGGCACGGACGCGAGTTACGTCGAGGCCACGTGCGCGCACGGTTCCGCGCGCATCGATTCTCGCGGTCAGCGTCTCGCGATTCTTCCGATTGCCACAGTCGCAAATCGATTGATCGACGGAGTGGAGCTGGCGGGATGTCTGGCGCCGTCGCAGGCGATCAGCGACGCAGAGCTGCTCAAGGCTCTCCGCGATGCGGGTGCAGCCGCATCCGGAGCTCTTCGAACTTCTGACGCTGCTCCGGCGTGAGCACGGCGCGAATCTCGTTGTTTGCCGTCTCGATCTCGTGATGCACCTGCGGCCGCACACCGTCGAACACCCCTTCGACGCGCACGCGATGTGCGTCGATGATCTTCTTCACCGCGTCGTGCTGCTGCGGCGTGAGTTTCAAATCGCGATCGAGACGCTTGAGGATCCGCTCCGCGATGAAGCGCCCGCCCGGTCCGTGTGAGGGACCACGGCGGAACAGCCAGATGCGATCGCCGACCGCGCCCGCGACGACGCCGCAGCCGAACGCCGCCAGCACGACGATCACCGCAATGATCTTCGTCCGCGTGTTGTTGTTGCGCGGCTCTGCCGCGACTGGATCAGTCACCGACACCGAAGTTTTCTCCAGCCATCGCGATCTCGATCGGGTTCGACGAAATCGAATCGGCAGTGTCCTGATGGCGCGCCGACCAGGTGAGTCCGAAGGTGAGGCTCAGGATGAGTGCGGCGAGCGATGCCGCAATCGGACGGAGCCACGCCGCGAGAAACTGCGAGACCGTCGCCGGCCTGTCGAGGCGTTCGCGAACGCGTGCCGTCATCCGTGCCGCGAGGAAGTCGTCTCCCGCGTACTGCAGCGGTCTTGCGTCCTCACGAAGGCGTTCGAAGAATTGTTCGTCAGTCATTTCTGCCCCCGTAGAGGTCTGCCAGTTGTTCCTGAAGTTTCCTGCGGGCGAGGGAGAGATGCGAGCGCACGGTTCCCTCGCTCAGATTCATCATCGATGCGATCTCGCCATGATCGAACTGTTCCACCAGATAGAGACGGGCCACGATGCGTTGATTCTCCGGTAGCGAATTGAGTGCGGCATCGATGCGTGTGGTCAGTTCGCTGGTCACGGCGCCGAGGTCCGCGCTGTCGCGTCTCGCGGCGACTTGATTCTCGCTCAATTCCTCGTGGCGGAAACGCGTCCGGTGCTTCATGACATCCAGCGCTAGATTCGTCACGATCCGGTAGATCCAGGGACCGAACGGCTCGCCTTCCTTGAAACGCCCGATGTTCTGGAACGCCTTCACGAACGCCTCCTGCGCGAGGTCTTCGGCGTCATGTGCATTGCGGACGATGCTCCAGGCGATTGCGACGACCCGCTTCGAATATTTTGACACGAGGTAGTCGTACGAGCCGGAGTCCCCCTGCCGGACGCTTGTGATGGCTCGAGCCTCGAAGGGATCGTCGTGCGTCAATCGCAGACATTGTGAAGGAGAGCGGCCGTCCCGGCCGCGGCAATCGGGCGTCTCGCCCGATTGCCATGGTCTCGAAACGGCCATTGAAATTGCGAACATGAGCTCTTATTGCTGGTGCATCGCAGCGCGCTTGCTGATGAAGTCGGCGACTTTCGCGCGCTGATCCGGTGTCAGGACGTTGAGCGCCTTCGACGCCGCGTTCAATGCATTCCTCTTCATCGTTTTCTCGGCATCGGCCTGCTGATCGAACCGCGCCTGCGCGGCCTTCGTGTCGTTCGGATTTCTTTCGAGCCTCTGTTCGAGCTTATCTCGTCCCCCCTTAAACCGCCTTTCTT
>CAZKID010000327.1:0-2866 GCA_964552405.1 uncultured Thermoanaerobaculia bacterium | reverse complement strand
GCCGGGTTCAAGTCATGCGTTTGCTTTGTTTTTTGGTCTGCCGCCTGGTGATCGATCAGCGCCTGCGCGGCCTTCGTGTTGTTTGGATTGCTTGCGGGCGTCTGTGCGATCTGAAGGAGTCAGCCGTGATTCTGCTTGCGATACGGCGCGTTCTGTTCGCGCAAGTCGGCACCGATGGCCTTCAGCTGATCGACCTGTGCATCGGAGAGACCGAGGTACTCCTTGGCGCGCTGGAGGTGGCCGAAGCCGAAGTCGGCCAGCGGACCGGCGTGCATGCCGCCGTGCATGCCGTGCTCGTGTTGTGCGTAGACGAATGGAACTCCCGCCAGTGTGAGCACTGCCACGACAGCGGTGATGATCAAGTTGCGTTTGTTCATTTGGTTTCCCCTTTCTATGTTGCTGTATCGAGTACGAGGGGGCACGGGAAACGTTGAAGCCGCGTCGTATAATCGCCCCGCTTCGTTCAACGGCATGCAGAGGCTCCCAAAAATCTTGATCGTGCTCACGCTCGCGATGCCGGCGGCGGCGCAACTGCTCACCTGTCCTCCGCCGACGTCGCCTTCGGCGCATGCCTGCGAGCTGTACCACTTTCATCAGGCGCTCTATCGTCCCGAGACGCGCGGCTTCGTCGAAGTGTGGGGCGTGAATCAGTTCGCATCGCAGGCCTCCTGCGATCGCGCACGCGAGGCGGCGATGAGGCGCAATCTTGCGATCGTCGATCATATGAAGCGGGTTGTGAACGACAACAACTACGAGCCGGACCGCTTCGGACCATGCCATTGCGATGGGAGCATCGAGAAGTCGTCGCCGACGTTTCTCACCGACGCGCAGCGCGTCGCGCAACTGCGAACGTACGAAGACGTGCGGCAGCGGGTACGCGAGCGGTTGATGGATACAGGGTTGATGAGCGACGCGGAGCTCGTGCGCAGTCTCTACACGCCACCAGTTCCGAATCCGATGATCGGCGGGCCGCGCGTACTTCCGCCGCCGCAGAGCGCGCCCGTCGCGGCGCCGCCGTCATCGACGGATCTGCGGCAGACGAAAGCGATCGATACCTCGAAGCCGACGGTCGCGTCCGTCGACCTTCCACTGGTCGATGTCGTGCTGCCGGCCGGTACACCGGCGCCCGCGGTTTCGACGACATCCACTCCGCCTCCCGCGGCAACGACGGAGCTGCCTACAGTCACCGTCGAAGCCCCTCCGAAGACGGAGCCGGCCGCCGAGCCGCCGGCAGCGGAGCCGGACACGACGGCCGAAGAAGCGGCTGACAATTTCATCGCCTACGAGACGCAGCGTATTCAGAACGTGTTGAAGGCTGCGGGCTCGATCACCGACGAGAACGTGAAGTCCAAGATCTTCGAGGCATGCTTGCAGCGGACGCAGTTGCTGTCGAATCTCCGCGCGTTGATCGTCGGCGCCGGTACGCGCAGCCGCCTCGCCGCGGGTGCGGGTGCAGCGAAAAGTGAGTCCGAGCGCGTCGCGTTCGTGTCGAAGCTGTTCGGCAGCGACATCGCGCCGCACTGGGCGCCGAAGGAAGCGACGGATGTGATCATCGACGGCGCGCCGGAAGATCCGGAGAAGTTGCTCCGCGATCGCCAGGCCGAAGAGAAGGATCGCCGCCGCGCGCTCTACTTCCTCCTCGCGCGCAGCCAGCCGACGGAAGAGCAGCAGCTCTGGCTCTCCACAGTGATTGATGGGTTTCTGCAATGAGGACAGACAGCGGACAGCAGGCAGCAGACAGCAGGTGGTCGAGCGCGTACCGCCGGCTGTTGCTTCTCCTGTCTGCTGTCTGCTGCCTGCTGCCTGCTCTCGCGCAGGAGACGCCGGCACCCGCAAACACGAACGACGACTTCGCCAAGGCTGTCTTCTTCGGACGCAAGTTCGCCGACATGAACGATTACACGGCCGCGTACGACCAGTTCGCGAAAGCGCAGGCGCTGCAGCCTGACAATCCGGGCGTGCTTTACGACATGGCAGTCCTCCTTGCGAAGGCTGGCCGCTGGTCGGAGGCGCAGCAGAAAGTCGATCGGTATCTGCAGCTCTATCCGAATGGCACGGAGAAGCCGCTCGTCTCGAAGCTGCAGCTGGAGCTCGAGTTTCAACGCGAGCTGCAGAAGAAACACAAAGCGGATGAGGACTACGCTGATCTCTTCAATCGTGCGCGGTTCCTCTACAGCAAAGGGGAGCTCGAGGCGGCGCTGAAGCTCGAGCAGCAGGCAGAGCAACAACGCCCCACGGACTCCGTCGCCGTTTACAACCAGGCCGTGATTTTCGAAAAGCAGGGGGAGCTCGCAAAAGCGGTCGAGCGTTTCCACCGCTACTCCGAGCTCGAGACCGATCCGGAGTTGAAGACCGCGGTCGATCAGCGCGTCTTTGCCCTGGACAGCGAGATCGAAGATACGAAAACCAAGATCGTCTGCCCGTTCTGCGGACTTCGTCTGCCGATCGGCGCGGGCTGGTGTCCGCGCTGCTGGCATGGACCGTACTTCACGTCATCGCCCCTCTGGAGCGCGATGCCTTGCGCGGACGGTGCCTCGGTGACGCGCGCGATGTATTTCTCCGAGGAGCGATTCAAGGGGAACGAATCGCTGCCGTGTCTGTTCCCCGGCACGCTGCTGGAGTCCCTGCGTTACTCCCCGGCGAAGCAGAAGGCGATTCAGGACGCGCGGAAGGCCGAAGGGTGGACGTACAACGGCGAGATCATTCAGGGCCGGGCCGAGGTGAAGTTCGTGCAGGGTCCGGAGTCTCTCGATCACGTACTCGCCATGACCACCGGCGAGGTTCTGCAGTATGTCGCGCACAAAGCGGGCGATGCATGGCTCCTCGATCGCGAAGACCTCGTCATCGAAGGGCAGAAGTACACGGT
>CAZKID010000326.1:985-6352 GCA_964552405.1 uncultured Thermoanaerobaculia bacterium | reverse complement strand
CATTAGAAGCGTAGTCGAGGGACCCGGGTGGGCGGGAGGCGCGCGACATGAGTTCCGTACCACACGCCCGCCCGGGTCCCTCGACTTCGCTCGGGATGACGGGGGTCAGCGTGACCCACTGAATAGTCGCAAGGTCCTCAATTCTTCATTCTTCATTCTGCGTTCTGCATTTCGCTTTTCGTTCTCTTTGTGGCTGACGCGGTCATTGTTCGAGACTACTCGTCGCGATAAGTCCATCAATCGAGGATCGTGCAATAGACTTCGAGGCGTTGATGCCGAGTCTGCCGCCGCTCACCTGGATCCTGATCGCCGCATCGGCGGCGTCGGCCCTCGCCCACATCGTCGCCGACTACACCGAGCGGCGCCGTCTGGTCTATGTCACGAAACCGCTCACGACGACGCTGCTGATCGTGCTCGCTGCTCTCGCTCCCGCCAGCAATCCACCGTACCAGCGCGCGATCGTCGCCGGCCTGCTGTTCTCGTTGGCTGGCGACATCTTTCTCATGCTGCCGCGCGATCACTTCATCGCCGGCCTTCTCAGCTTTCTCGCCGCACACGTCGCATACATCGTCGCGTTCCTCGACGGCACGAGACTCGGCCAGCGGCCGCTGCTCGTCATTCCGCTGCTGCTGCTCGCCGCCGTCGTGCTTTGGATTCTCTGGCCACGCCTCGGGCCGCTGCGATTGCCGGTCATCATCTATGTTGCAGCGCTAGTGACAATGGCGTGGCAGGCCTCGGTTCGTGCCGCATTGCTTCCTTCGCCATTGACGCGCGCAGCAGCGATTGGCGCGATCCTGTTCGTCATCTCGGATGGCGTCCTCTCCATCGACAGGTTCCGCTTCAAATTCCGCGCTGCCCAGGCCGTCATCATGAGCACGTATGTTGCGGCGCAGATGTTGATCGCGCTATCGGTGTGACGCCTCGCCCGAAGACACCGTGAATGACTGCTGCATAATGACCGAGTGCGACTACGACTGTTCTCTCTCGCATCCCTCCTCATTGCCATCACCGTTCGCGCCGACATCAAGATTGACCGTTCTCGCGGGCACACAATGCTGCGATCGATCCGAGACGAAGTTCGCAAGCACTATTACGATCCCGCATTTCGAGGCATCGAGCTCGACGCACGCTTCGCACTAGCAGACAAGCAGGTCGACGAGGCGACGTCGAATGGCCAAATCTTCGGAATCATCGCCCAGGCTCTGCTCGATTTCGATGATTCGCACCTCTACTTCCTGCCGCCGCGCCGTGCCTCGCGCGTGGAGTATGGCTGGAGGTATCAGGCGATCGGAGACAAGTGCTACGTCACCTCGGTGAAGCCGAAGAGCGATGCGGCAACGAAAGGACTCGCCGCAGGTGATCTGATCGTGGAGATGGACGGCTTCGCCGCGACCCGCGCTACGGTTTGGAAACTTCGTTATCTCTACGGCGCGCTCCGGCCTCGACCGACTGTTCGTCTCGTCGTGCAGAGTCCCGGCGGCGAGCAGCGGCAGCTCGAAATCCAGGCTGAAGTAACGGAGGGAAGACAGCGCATTGACCTCACGAACGACCGCGATTTCTGGGCCGAGGTCATCGACGAAGAGAATGACGAGCACCTCCACCGGCATCGCTATCAGGAGCTCGACCAGGTACTCATCTGGAGAATGCCTCAGTTCGACCTCGATGATCATGAAGTTCACGAAATGATGCGAAGAGCAAACAAACACAAGGCTTTGATTCTCGATCTCCGCGGCAATGGAGGCGGCTCAATCGACACCTTGAAAACGCTCGCAGGCGCCCTCTTCGACCACGACGTGAAGATCGCCGACGTTCGCAAGCGGAAAGACGAAAAGCCGCTCATGGCAAAAACGTGGGGAAGCGGAGCATTCAAGGGTGCAATCGTCGTGTTGATCGACAGCGATTCAGGATCGGCGTCGGAGGTCCTCGCCCGTCTCGTCCAGCTGGAGAAGCGCGGTACGGTGATTGGCGACCGCTCCGCAGGCGCGGTCATGCAGGCGCGCCAGACATCGCTGCAGACCGGAGCCGATGTCGTGGTCTTCTATGGCCTCAGTGTGACCGATGCCGATCTCATCATGTCCGATGGAAAGAGTCTGGAGCACAGTGGAGTCGCTCCAGACGAGGTCCTGTTGCCAACGGCAAAGGACCTTGCCTCCGGCAATGATCCGGTGTTGGCGCGCGCTGCGAAGACCGTTTCGGTAGACCTTGATCCGAAAGAGGCCGGCGCAATGTTTCCGCTCGAATGGCGAAAGTAGGATCATCGACTACGGAGCGATCCAATCCGTCCACACCATGTAGCCGAACTCGCGGCTGCGCACACCGATGCGCACGCGGCCGATGACGCCACCGATCTTCGCCTTGAGCTGAATACGATCGCCGGCCACGACTTCATGCGCCGTACGTCCGAATGGAGAGATCGTGTGCCGGGACTCGGTGTTGCCCGAGGCGACTTCGAAGATCAACTGCGGATGTTCCGGAGTCCCGGAAAAGACGAAGGGCTCGTTCGAATAGTTGCGAAGATCGAGCATGACCGTGCCATCCGGCGCGATCGACGCGACTTCGAGAGTGAGCCCGCGCGGCGGATCTTCCTCCGCTGCGGATTCTCCTTTCGGAGCGAAGATGCCCGTGCCCGTTCGCGTCACCGAGGTCGTGGTCGTGCACGCGAGCGCGAAAACAACGAGCGCAATAGCAGTGCCTCGCATGAATTGAATTGTAGATTTTCATGATTGCCGAGATACCGGCCGCGCGCCGAATGTCACCACTCTGTCATGGAGCGCGCCAGCCTGGCGCGGGCGTGATGCGATCTCATCCTGACACTGCGCAGCGTGCGGCGTGACCAAGGATGCGCGCGCCGGACTGCAGCTCACTTGGCGTCGGCTTCCAGCCGCGGCTCAGTCGCGCATCGAGCAACTCATCGGCAGAAGGGCGATGGTCCCACACGGAGACCGTATTGATGGCGCCGAGTCAGGTCGCGTCGAAGACGAAGTAAGTGCCGGCCTGATGGAAGAGGACGTCGTGCGTGTACTCGTCCTGAATGACGACATCGTCAGGAAGGATCGCGGGATCTTTGGTGACGCCCCAGCGAAACACCTGTTCGAGCGTGCGCAGCGACCTTGCTTCGTTCAGCAAACCGTCGAGATTCATAGACTCAATGTACGTCGGAGCGACAGGCTGCACACCTGTCGCTCCAGATTCACGATTAACGCGTGTTGATTGCGTCGATGCGATCGGCGATGAAGACGCCGCCGCGTGCGAACGAACCGACGAACGTCACGCGGTCGCCGCGCTGCACGTCGCGTGCGTCGATGCGGTTGTAGCGCGGATCGATCGATCGCGTATCGACGACGAACTCCCGGCCGCTCCGGCCATCGCGCACCCACATGCTGCCGGTGCGGTAATCGACGCGTTCTACGTAGCCGCTGAGGATGTCGTCCGCGTAGCCGCGGCCATCGTTGTAGTAGCCGTCGTTGTAGTACCCGTCTTCGTAGTAGGGATCGTCATAGACCTCGCTGTAGATGACGCCGTCGCGGAAGATGCCGCCAAGGGAAATGTCGATACCCACGCGCCAGTTGGGACGCCAGTAGACTTCCGGCACCCAGTACGAATAGCGTCCACCATCGATCCAGACTCGATAACCGCCCCGCTCGTGGTAGTAGTGGTTGATGCGGCCGTGCATCCGGATGCGATCGTTGTTGCGATACGTGTGCGAAGAGTTGTAGCGCTCATAGCGATCGCGGTCATAGGAGCGATTGCGATCGTTCCAACGATTACGGTCGTAGGAACGATTGCGGTCGTTCGACCGATTGTCGTTGTTGCGATAGCCGTCGTTGTTTCGATGGTTGTCGCTGTTGCGATGGTTGTCGTTGTTGCGATGGTTGTCGCTGTTGCGATGGTTGTCGTTGTTGCGATAGCCGTCGCTGCGATTGCTGTTGTCCCGCGGTCGCTCGCCGCTTTCCCGGCTGACGCTGCCATCGCGATGCTGGCGGTCGCGCCATGTACTGTCCTGGGGACGATCATCCGCAAAAACGGACGTCGCCAGGAGAACTGCCAGAGCCCCTGCTCCTGCCACTTTTGCTGCGTCAATGCTGCTGTTTTTCATAGTTTTCTCCGTGGAACCGATCGACGACTGGCGGGATCTATCGCGAGCGCGCTGCCAGGCGAAGCGCTGAGCTTCTGTGAGCCTCAATCCTTGTAGGTAATCCGCAGCACGACTCCATCGAATCCCTCGTTCTGATACGCGGCCATACTGCTTGCAGGGATACCGAGATCGATGAGAGACGTGCGGATGGATTCGGCGGAGTCGCCCGGCGCTTCGATGTCGATCGAACGCAATTCGCGATTGGCAAACACCGCGGCGACCTGACTCAGCGTTGCCTGACTCGGCGTTGCACCCAGCCTGGCGACGATCAGGGAAGGTTGCGGACGGAAGACGTCGACTCCCTGGATGTCGTGCAGCTCAGCGAATTGCTGATCGAGCACGAGCCCTCGCTTCGCGCCCTCCTTCAGCCCGCGTGAGGCTGCCGCAGCTGTCATCGTTCCTTCGACGACGTCACGAGCAATCGTGTAGCGCGCGACCACATCGAACCAGTCCTTGTGATCGGGCCCGGTCAGTACAACTGCGAGAACTCCGGCCACGCGTCCGGCGCGCCGGGCGTTCTGCTGCACCTCGTGCGCCTCGATCGAAGCCTGCCGCGCACCTTCGTCGATCGAGCCGATGATCGTCGGATCCTTGACGGGATCGGGTGTGGGAACAGGCTTGGGAGCGGTGGCGCAGGCAGCGAGGAGCAATGGGGCAAATGCGAAGGAGAGGAACTTCCGGGTCATGCGATCTCCAATCAGCAGCTGTCGTTGAAGCAGGCTCTTCGCAATGGCTTTGCCATCTCGTTCCTCTCAGGAGAGGGCATGCCGAACGCCTGTGCTGACTCTTTGTGAGGTCAGCCATGTTCGCTTTCACGGACAGCGTTCAGACCACCCGCCGGCCGTCGCGCCACACTTCGCGGATCAGGTTCACGCCGAAGTGGTAAACCAGATGGAGGTACGACGGTGCCTCGAGCAGGATGAAGTCGGCGCGCTTCCCCGCTTCGAGAGAGCCGGTCTCGTTTGCAAGGCGCAGCGAGTACGCCCCGTTGAGCGTCGCCGCGGTCAGCGATTCCTCGACCGTCATCTTCATCCGCAGCGTTGCGAGCTGGATGACGACCTGCAACGACTCCGTCATCCACGAGCCGGGATTGCAATCCGTGGAGAGCGCTACAAACGCACCCCCCTCGATTAGCCGGCGCGCCGGCCCTGAGCAGCCCCACAAGAGGAAAAAACCCCTTCCAGGCACCCAATTCGCCCGAGCTGACGAACACGCGCGGCGCCCCAAAACGA
>CAZKID010000326.1:0-975 GCA_964552405.1 uncultured Thermoanaerobaculia bacterium | reverse complement strand
AACAAACGCCCCCTCTTCGATGAGCCGGGGCGCCGGCGCGTGCGGCTCCGACAGGAGGAAGAAGCTCGTCGCAGGCAACAAGTTCGCGACGGTGTCCGAAGCCGCGAGCGCACGAATACCATTGTCGCCGATGTACATCAGATGATCGGCGGATGCAGCGCCGAGTTGGGCTGCGAGCGACGCACCTTCCGTATCCGACAGCTCATCGGCGTGGAGCCGCGGAATCATCCCCAGCTCAGCGCCGGCGCGCAGCACGCGCTCTCCTTCATCGCGCGTGAAGACGCCTCGCTCGACGAAGGCATCGCAGAACGTCGCGAGTCCTTCCTCCTGCACGCGTGGCAGGATCTCGCCGATGATTGTCGAGACCCATCCCTCGCGCCCGGCCGCGCTGCCGCGCGACCCGGGGGGAAACTCATGCCCCGCGAAGCACCTCCAGACGGGGCCCACCAGCGACGCCTCGCCCCCGGCGCGAATCGCTCGCAGCTGCTTGAGCTCACACTCGACATCGAGTCCGTAGCCGCTCTTCGCCTCCGCGGTCGTCGTGCCGTAACGCGCCATCGTCCGCGTCCGTTCGAGCACGTTCTCGGTCAGCTGCGCTTCCGATGCCGCGCGCGTCGCATGCACAGTCGACGCGATGCCGCCTCCGGTGGCTGCGATCTGCTCGTACGTCTCGCCTTGCAGCCGCCGGTTGAACTCCGACTCACGGTAGCCGGCAAACGGGATGTGCGTGTGCGTATCGACGAAGCCGGGAATCGCCGTCGCACCTTTCGCATCAATGTCTTCCGCGATGTCGAAGCGCGGCATCTCGTTCTCGGGTCCGGCGTACGCGATGCGCTCCCCGTCGATCACGATGGCGGCGTTGTCGTGAACCGTGAGATTGCGCATGGCCGCACCGCGCAGACCGGTACGGCCGATGGGAGTGGCGAGTTGTTTGAGGTTGCGGACGAGTTTCATGCTGAACGCAGTGAAGCATCA
>CAZKID010000325.1:382-6365 GCA_964552405.1 uncultured Thermoanaerobaculia bacterium | reverse complement strand
TGGGAAAGGTCGGTCTGGCTGTGCTGGAATGGCCTTTAGAGGATTGAGCAACTCGGCCGTCAATGGCCAACGCCTACGCTGTCATCCCGCGCGCACCGGCCATGGGTCCCTGCTCTTCCACGGCCGTGCGGGGCGCGTCGAAGAACATCACGCCGTGATCGTGGAGCAGCTTCACGTCCTCATAGGCGATCTCGATGTACGCCTGCTTCTCGTGCGGCGCGAATTTCCTGAGGGGATCCTCGTTCGGAACCGGCTTCACGACCGGCTTGACGGCGGGCGCCTGCGTGGTGGTCTTCACGACAGGCACCGGGGCTTCGGCCACCGGCGCCTGAGAGGTTGTTGTGGTTGTCGTGACGACCGGCGCAGCCGGTGCGGCCGGCGCAATCGGTGCCGGCGTCGAGGTCTCGCGCGGCGGAACTTTCTGCGCGTTGGGGTAGTAGCCGACGTGGAGCATGTGCCGCTCGCGCGAGGCCATCGCGTTCGAGACGAGTGCGCAGAGTACGGCAGCAGCGATGAGCGTCGCGGTCTGGATCAGGTAGGTTCGCGTAGTCATGTTCGTTCGTTGTGACGGATGTGCCGCCAGTCGGGTTGCATGCTACCCGCTCTCGCCCGTGGATGACGCCAGCAGTCTACGGCGCCGACGTGATCTTGTTCCCGAACCCGTGAATCGAACAGATGTACCGGTAGTTCTGCGTCGTGTTGGGAACCACGAACGTGGTCACACCGAACGAGATGTTGTTGTTCGTCACGCTGCCTTGAGGTGCGTCGACAATCTCGAATGGATGGATGTCGGAGGTGTCGACGATGAACTTGTACGTCTGTCCACGCTTCAGTGTGAGCGCCGGATTCTCTCCCGCGATTCCGCCGAACGAAAAGAAGAAGCCGGGCGATGTGACCTGGATCTCGATGGCCTGCGGCTGTTGCGAAACGACGGTCAGCGTAACGGTCGCCGGCGATTCGCCTCCGGCATTCTTGAGCACATAGACGAAGGTGTCGCTGCCGCTGAAGCCCCCCGCCGGCGTGTACGTAAAGCTGCCGTCTGCATTCAACGTGACGGTGCCGCCTTTGGCAGTCGAGGTCGCGGTGCCCGCTGCCGGCTGTTCCTTGCCCGTGCTCGCGCCAAAGCTCGTGATGGTGGCGCCATTGAGCGTGTCATTCGCGAGCACGCCCGGCGCGGCGATCGTCAGGGGAGGAGTATTGACGGTGTAGCTGTCTGCCGAGGCCACGGGGGCGGGAGGAGCGGGTGCGGGGTGCAGCACCGCGCGGCGGCGGCCGAGACTCGACTGTCCGCTTCCAAGAACTGCGACGAGAACCGCTGCGAGAACGAGTGGTTTTCCTGGGCGCATGGAGAGAGGATACGCCATCGCATTTCGCAAACTTGTTTCGGTTTCGCTACGCCCGTTTGCAGGCTCATGCCCCGTTACGCGTCGTTCCGCCTGAGCACCGTCATCGAATGCGCCTGCACGGCGAGCTGCTCGCCAGCCTTGAGCTCCTCTTGATTCCGCAGATCGGGAACGGGGTCATTCGTGTCGATGACCTTGACCCAGCGCTCGGCCCACGCCGGCACCTTGAAGTGAATCGCCTCATAGTGCGCATTGAACAGAATATAAAAGCTGTCGTCGATCACTCGCTCGCCTCGGGGATCGGGATCGGGGAGCGCCTCTCCGTTCAAATAGACCCCGACGCTGCGGGCGAATGAGTTGTTCCAGTCCTCGTCCGTCATCGGTTCGCCATCGGGCTTGAACCAGCCGATGTCGCTGACATCCGCCCCGTGCAATGCGCGGCCGACGAACCAGCGGCGGCGCTGAAAGACCGGATGCTCGTGGCGAAACGCGATCACGCGCGCGACGAAGGCAAACAGGATGTCGTCGATGTGCTCCCAATCGAACCAGGAGATTTCGTTGTCCTGCGCGTAGGCGTTGTTGTTGCCCTGCTGCGTGCGGCCGATCTCGTCGCCGCCGGAAAGCATCGGCACGCCTTGCGAGAGGAGGAGAGTCGTCAGAAAGTTTCTCTGCTGCCGTGCACGCAACGTCTCGATGCCGTTCGAGTCCCACGAGCGATTGTCGTTTGCGCCGTCCTGATTGTTCTCGCCGTTCGCCTCATTGTGCTTCTCGTTGTAAGAGACGAGATCGCGCAAGGTAAAGCCGTCGTGCGCCGTAATGAAATTGATGGACGCATACGGCTGTCGTCCCGTCATTGCATAGAGATCGGGGCTTCCTGTGATTCGAAAGGCGAACTCGCCGAGCGTTTGATCGGTGCCGCGCCAATAGTCGCGCACCGTGTCGCGGTATTTGCCGTTCCACTCCGACCACAAGGGCGGAAAGTTCCCGACCTGATAACCGCCTTCGCCGACGTCCCAGGGCTCCGCGATCAGCTTCAACTGGGAGAGCGCCGGATCCTGCTGGATGATGTCGAAGAACGCGGCGAGCCGATCGACGTCGTGCAGTTCGCGCGCGAGCGTCGCCGCGAGATCGAAGCGAAAGCCGTCGACGTGCATCTCCAGGTGCCAGTAGCGCAGCGAGTCCATGATCAACTGCAGTACGTGCGGATGCCGCATGTTGAGGCTGTTGCCGGTGCCCGTGTAGTCCATGTAGTACTGCGGCTGATCGGGGACGAGTCTGTAATAGGCCGCGTTGTCGATGCCTTTCATCGATAGTACGGGACCGAGATGATTTCCTTCGGCCGTATGGTTATAGACGACATCGAGAATCACCTCGATGCCTTCATTGTGCAGAGTCCGCACGAGCTGCTTGAACTCCTGCACCTGTTGTCCCAGTTGTCCTGCCGAGGAGTACTCATTGTGCGCGGCGAGATAGCCGATCGAGTTGTAGCCCCAGTAATTGCGCAGCCCGCGATCGAGCAGCAACGCGTCCTGAATGAACTGATGCACCGGCAGCAGCTCGACCGCGGTGATGCCGAGCGTCTTGAGATGGCGGATTGCGGCAGGATGAGCAAGCCCTGCGTATGTCCCGCGCAGCTCCTGCGGAACGTCCGGATGCTGCTTCGTGAAACCTTTGACGTGAACTTCGTAGATGACCGTCTTGTGCCACGGCGTGCGCGGATAGCGGTCGTTGCCCCAGTCGTACCAGGGATTCGTGACGACGGACTTCGGCATGAAGGGAGCGGAATCGCGTTGATCGATCTCTTCGCCGCGATCGAACAATGTGTCGTTCCATTGCACATCGCCGTCGACGGCTTTGCCATAGGGATCAAGGAGCAGCTTCGATGGATTGCAGCGATGTCCTGAAGGCGGATCCCAGGGACCATGAACGCGAAATCCGTAGCGCTGCCCCGGCCCGACATTCGGCAGAAAGCCGTGCCAGCAGAAGGCCGTCATCTCCGCGAGCTCGACGCAGGTCTGATTGCCCTGCTCGTCGAAGAGACAGACCTCGACGCGAGTCGCAACTTCGGAGAAGAGCGAGAAGTTCGTCCCGGCGCCGTTGTACGTCGCGCCAAGCGGGTAGGGAGTGCCAGGCCAGATTTTCAATGCATGCTCGAGCACGGCAAGGAACGGGCCAGGGTGGAGGGCGCGGTTGCGAGGGCTCGCGGGCTCGGCGGGTGGGAAAGGCGGAGCCGGAGTTTCGTCGTCCACCTCGGGCCCGCGTACCGGCGTGACCGCGTACCCGATCCCGATTGGCACTCCCCTCGCTATCCAGGGAATCGACATGAGCGCTCGCAAGCAGCCCGAACCTCGTGGTTCCTACGTCATTGCCATCGAGCGGACGGAGGGGACTGCGAATGATCTTCTTCCACTCGCTCAGTACCTCTCGCAGGTCGGAGTCTTCGGTTGTGATGTCATCATCGTCGATGGATCGCCACGCGCGCAGTTCGACGAGAACCGCTGCGTACTGCGCTGGGTCGGGCGACACATCGCGGCGCGGCGCGGGCATCGCCATCCATCGGGAATCGATCCGGTTGCTGCGGCGATCGAATGTGCGGCGCACGAGAAAGTGATCGTCGCCGACCACACGGTTCGCTACAGCGAAGGCTGCATCGAACAGTTGTGCAAGCTGCTCGATCAGCATGAAGTGGTCGTGCCGCAGAACTACCTCGATCCGCTGTCGTGGTGGGGTGCGATCGAGGCCGGCCGCATTCTCGTGCACCGAGGCATCGAGCCCAGCGGCGACGGCGGCACGTTCGGATTCCGGCGCTCGGCGATTCGCGCGCTGCGCTCCATCGATTCGCATCTCGACACGGCCGAAGAGCCGCTCCTGCGACTCGAGAATCAGGGCGCCGAATTGTATGCGGCGGGCGATGTCTTCGTCAGACGCGAGCCGCCCACGCTGCACGACTGGCTGCGCGACCTGCCACGCGAAGCAGGCGCCGAGCTGGCGATGCCAGCACGTGGCGCATTCTTCTTCGCGTTGATTCCGATGTGCCTGCTGCTGGCGATGACGGGCGGTATCGGCATCGCAGGCAGCTTCACGATCGGGATTGCGCTCTGCGCACTCGCCCTCGCACTGCGCGGCCGCGCAGGTGCAGGTGATTTCTTTCCGCTGCGCGCTTGTCTTTGTGCGCCGTTGTGGGTATTGGAGCGATCCTTCTGCGTCTATTGGGCGTTGCTGCGGAAACTGCGTCCGGGAGTCGCGCAGGCGACTGCGGCCGAGGAACTGGTTCATGCCGGGCCGAACGCGGACTCGGCCGGCCGCAGCGCTCGGGATAAACTGCGCGCGACGTGATCGTTCATCTCATCGACGGTACATACGAGCTTTTCCGCCACTTCTATGGCCTCCGGCGTTTCCATAAGACGGATCCGCCGATGGGTGCCGTCAATGGTGTGCTGGCCACAGTGATACAGATGCTGGAAGGTGGCGCGACGCACATTGGCGTCGCAACCGATCACATCATTGAATCGTTTCGCAATGAACTATGGGCGGGCTATAAGACGGGAGCGGGGATCGAGCGCGCATTGTGGAATCAGTTTCGCCCGCTCGAGGATTCGTTGCTGGCGATGGGCGTTGTGACCTGGCCCATGATCGAGCTCGAAGCGGACGACGCGCTGGCGGCCGCGGCGTTTCTCGCGGCCCGCGACAAACACGTGGAGAAGGTGAGCATCTGGACACCCGACAAGGATCTCGCGCAATGTGTCATCGGCGATCGCGTCGTGCAGGTCGACCGCAAGAGCGGCCAGATTCGCAATGAACAGGGAGTGCGGGAGAAATTCGGCGTGCCGCCGAAGTTCATCGCCGACTATCTGGCGCTCGTCGGTGATGCAGCCGATGGTTATCCCGGCATTCCTCGGTGCGGCGCAAAGACGGCCGCGAGCCTCATTGCGAAATATGGTGCCATCGAAGACTTCCCGATCGATGTCCTCGGCACGGAGAATCAAGAGCTCGCGATTCTGTTCAAGCGCCTGGCGACGCTGCGCACGGATGCGCCGTTGTTCAAGGATGTCGATGAACTGCGCTGGCGCGGAGCGACGCCAGCGTTCAAGGGTGAGCCGGGACTGATGAAGCGGCTCGACAAACTCGAGAATTGAGGCTCTCGGGATGATGGCGGCTTGCGATCGCATGCCTGCGTTCATGCGGCGTTGCGGCCCCTACCTGCTGCCTGCTGTCTGCTGCCTGCTGTCTGCCGGCGTCACCGCATACGCATACACGTGCCGATTGTGATCGCACACGTAAATGCGTCCATTGACTACGATCGGGCTCTGCCAGTGGATGGGGCCGATCGAATCGTCGCTCCACAAGCGCTCACCTGTTTGCGGATTGAGCGCAACGAGCTCGTGATTGCGCGCGAAATAGAGCACGCCGTTCACGACGACCGGCGTCGCTCCGTCGAGCGAGTTCGTCCAGCGCGGCTCGAGCTGCGGCACTCCATCGCGCGATACGACTGCGAGTCCGGAGGCACCGAGGTAGGTCGTGACGAAAACCCATGTCGTTCCATCCGGCGCGAGCCACGCCGCGGGCCGCGCGATGACGATGCCACCCTGCGGAACCGGCGTCTTGCTCAGCTCACCGCCGAGATGCCGCGGCCCGCCTTG
>CAZKID010000325.1:0-372 GCA_964552405.1 uncultured Thermoanaerobaculia bacterium | reverse complement strand
GCCCCGGGGGGCCTGAAGGCGGTGGAGGCAGACGGGGGCGGGGCGCTGACAATGCCACCTGGCGGAACCGGGGCCTTGCTCAGCTAACCGCCGACAGGCCGCGGCCCGCCTTGTCCGCTGAGATTCTCGATGTCGACGAGGCGCAGCACGTGATCTTTCCCCGTCTGCAACGCAATGCGCGGGAATCGCGTCCGTTCCGCAAGCGGAAGGATCAACGGACTTACTGAGCCAAAGTCGAGATCCAGATCCTGCAGTGTCTGATACTCGGCCGGTGTATAGCTGTCGAGAGGCGTGCCGCCATCGGTGGATCCGTCGGGACGCAACGCAATGATCGAATCGACCCGCACAGCGAACAGTGTGTCGCAGCCCGGC
>CAZKID010000324.1:0-6368 GCA_964552405.1 uncultured Thermoanaerobaculia bacterium | reverse complement strand
GAGCCCTGGACCTATCGCTACAGCGATCTCTTTGAAGCGGAAGCCGGCGATCTCCAACCATCCGCTGCACCCATCTCGCAGCTCACCGGCCAGCCGATCGACATCAAGCGCGGCCCGAACTGGGACGACGATCTCGGCGGCTCGCCTCTCTACGCGGAGAACGATCCGAATCTCGCATCGCTGAGCGAGG
Organism: uncultured Thermoanaerobaculia bacterium; assembly: GCA_964552405.1. Classification (GTDB taxonomy): domain Bacteria; phylum Acidobacteriota; class Thermoanaerobaculia; order Gp7-AA8; family Gp7-AA8; genus JAJPHC01. Next base: position 6,178 of record CAZKID010000324.1, on the reverse strand, counting down.
ACGAGCGCCGCTCGCTCTTCGAAGTCGAGCGGATGACGATGATGTATCTGCCGCGCATCTGCAATCACTGCACGAATCCGGCGTGCGTCGCGGCGTGTCCGTCGGGCGCGCTCTACAAGCGCGGAGAAGACGGCATCGTGCTCGTGAATCAGGACGCGTGCCGCGGCTGGCGCGCCTGCGTCGCCGCGTGTCCGTACAAGAAGATCTATTACAACTGGAAGACCGGCAAGTCGGAGAAGTGCATCCTCTGTTATCCGCGGCTCGAGACCGGCCAGCCGCCCGCATGCTTCCACTCCTGCGTCGGCCGCATTCGCTACATGGGAGTCATCCTCTACGACGCGAGCCGCATCGCGGAGATCGCGAACGCGCCCGCCGGCAAGCTGATCGAAGCGCAGCGCTCGATGCTGATGGATCCGAACGATCCTTCTGTCATCGCATCGGCGGAAGAGAACGGCGTGAGTGCCCAACTACTCGATGCAGCAAAGCGCTCGCCCGTCTGGAAGTTCGTCAAGGAATGGTCGCTCGCGCTCCCGCTGCATCCCGAGTACCGCACACTGCCGATGCTCTTCTACGTTCCGCCACTCGTGCCGGTGATGAACCATCGCGCGGGTGCCGGCGGAATCTTCAGCGCGATCGAAGATGCGCGGCTGCCGGTGAAATACCTGGCATCGCTCTTCTCGGCCGGCGATCCGGAACCGGTGAAAGCATCGCTGCGCAAGCTGATGGCGGTGCGCTGGTATCGGCGTTCGCTCGAGTTGCCTGATGTTCCCGCGGAGAAAGCTCGAGCGGTCCTCGCCGAGGCAGGAATGACGGTCGATGAAGCGAACGCAATGCACCGTCTGACCGCACTCTCCACGCTCGAAGAGCGCTTCGTGCTTCCGCCGCTGCAACGCGAAGAGGCGCTCAGCAGCTTCGGCGATGACGCTGCCGAGGACTGCCGGCAGAGCTGCGGACTTGGGAGGACGATGTGAGCCTTGCATCACTCTTCCGCTATCCGGATCAGCCAATGGGATCGCGTGATGGCGATCTCGAAGATTTCACCGCTGAGATGTCGGCGCTCGATCTGAAATCACAGCAAATGCTCTACACCTCGACGTTCGATCTTGCGCCCTCCTGCACGCCTTACCTCGGCGTGCATCTCTTCGGCGATGAGAATGCCGACCGCGCGCGGCTGATGGTCGGTCTGCGCCTCGCGTACAAGCGCGCCGGGATGAACGAAGCTGGCGAACTGCCGGATCACATCGCCGAGGTGCTGGCGTTCGAGGCGCGGGATGTCGAGGAGGGCGATGAACTGCGGCGCCTCATCCTCGTTCCCGCCTTGATGAAAATGCACGAGATCCTTGCACCGACTTTGAATCCATACCGGCATTTCGTCGAGGCCACGCTGAACCGAATGGAGGAAGCCCGTGAGTCGTGAGCTGCTGCTCGTTGCACTCCCCTACGCTTCGATCGCACTGTTCGTCGCGGGGCTGATCTGGCGCGTTCGCTTCGCGCAGACGATCTCGTCGCAGTCGTCGCAGTTCCTCGAGCGGCGCTGGCTCGCCTGGGGAACGATCCCGTTTCACTTTGGGATCTTCGTCGTGTTCACAGGACATCTGCTGCCGCTGCTCGCACCCGAGGCGTGGCGCCGGTTCGTCATGAAGCCGTGGGCGTTGCTCGCCGTCGAGAGCATCGGTGCCGGCGCTGCGATTCTCTGCATCCTCGGTCTGACGATTCTCCTCCTGCGCCGCATCGGGACCGATTCCGTGCGCGCGTCTTCGAGTATCAGCGACATCGCGGTAGTCGTGCTGCTGATTGCGCAGGCCGCGCTTGGATTCGCGGTGGCGTCGCTGCATCGCTGGGGCTCGGTGTGGTCCGTCGGAACGACGGTGCCGTACCTGCGCAGCCTGCTCATGTTCAATCCGGATGCGAGCTTCGTGGCCGGCGTACCGCCACTGGTTCAGTGGCATCTCGCGGGCGCATGGATCATCCTCGCGCTGCTGCCGTTCACGCGATTGGTCCACATGTTGACCTTCCCGGTGGCGTACCTGTTCAGAAGGCCGCAGAAGGTGGTGTGGACGTAATGCAGAATGCTGGTACCGATACTGGTATAATCACCAGCATGGGCAAGTTGAGAAAGATTACGGTCGAGGTTCCGGAAACGACGCTCAAGCGCGCCCAGCGCGTTGCCGGCGAGGGTGTTACGGGAACGGTTCGTCGCGCGCTCGAAGAACTTGCACGCTCGGATGTTTTCGAGGATCTCCTGGCACTGCGCGGGGTCGCAAGGTTCACCGAGTCACTCGACCGCATTCGCGAGGATCGTGATTGATCGCGATCGATAGCAGCTCCATGCGACGCTACATCTCCGGTGAAGAAGGTCGCGACATCGTGCTGGTGACCACCGCGATCCGCTCGCGCCGCGCCGCGCTGCCTCCCATCGTACTGACCGAGCTACTCAGCGAACCGGCACTCGCTGATGCCACGAGAAAAACACTGGCTCGGACACCTCTTCTCCCCCTTCGCGATGGATATTGGGAACGCGCTGGGGAGTTGCGTGCCTCACTTCGTCGTGAGGGACTCAAAGCGCGCGTCGCGGACTGTCTGGTCGCACAGGTGTGTCTCGATCACGACGTCCCTCTCATCACCCACGATCGCGACTTCCGCCACTTCGAAAAAGCAGGTCTCGTGCTGCTCTAGACCGCTTACGCCAATGCGGGCGCGCGGCGATCGGCTTTGCGCATCACGATATGCAGAAGTAGTCTGTTCAGAAGGCCGCAGAAGGTGGTGTGGTGCGAAACTCCCTCCGTCATCCCGAGCGAAACTCGCGGTGCTCGGGCCATCAGTTCCTTCTCCCCTCCGCGAGGGGAGAAGGTGCGCGAAGCGCGGATGAGGGGTTCGTGCAACGCGCGAACAAGAGCCCCTCATCCGCCTTCGGCACCTTCTCCCCCGTGCGGGGGAGAAGGGACTAGTCGGCTCAAACCCGCATAAACACTGGAAGTTTCCTGGGAAGCGAAGTCGAGGATCCGGGTGAGTGGGAGGCGCGCGACATGATCTTCGTACCGCCCACCCACCCGGGTCCCTCGACTTCGCTCGGGATGACGAGAGATCGGTCGTTGCCGGTTACCACGGACCGCGCCAGAATCAGCAACAAATGCAACCGCGCTGGATCGAAGTCTCAGACCTGATGCAGGAGCAGTACGTCTACCAACTCACCGAACCTGCGGGCCGCAATTTTCACCCTGACTTCAAACCGCAACTCACGCCGAAAGAGCTGCTCGCACTCGGCATTTTCGGCGGCCGCTACATGACCGACTGTGCAAACGAATTTCCGGCGAGCTGGTTCGAAAAGGCGAAGCTCTGCCGCGAGCGCCACGATCCAGCGCTCAATTTCTTCGGCGTCAATGCATCGCAGCCGCTCGCCGAATGGCAGCGCAAAGGATGGATTCGCGATCAGGATCCGCGCGGCTGGTTTCAGTGGTACTGCCGTTACTACCTCGGCCGCCGCAGCGATGACGATGAACGGCAGATCAAACGCTGGAAGGCGATGACGCGCCACGTCGCGCAAATCCGTCACGGGTGCCCCGACGGCAATCTCGAGTGCCATCGAAAGCAGCGGCAGGCGCTGCTGCACTGGGCTTACGATTCACGGACGATCCGGGCCGCACGCTAACCAGCCGCTGCACCCTACCCGTCAGCCGGCTTGTAATCCTTGAGGAACTCCCTGCACATCGAAATTCGATCATCAATCGCTCGATTTTCAAGGTAATCTAGGTCTATGATCCCTAGAAGGCGACAGGTTCAGCGAGTTCGCGAACTGCTCGGCCGGTACCCCGTGGTGGCACTCATTGGTGCCCGGCAAGTGGGAAAAACCACGCTCGCAAACACCCTTGCCGAGGGTGAATCGAAAGCCGTGCGGTTCGATCTGGAGAATCCGCGAGATCTTGCGCGACTCGCCGATCCCCAACTCGCTCTCGAGCCCCTTCGCGGGCTGGTCGTCCTCGACGAGATCCAACGCCGCCCGGAGTTGTTTCCGCTGCTGCGTGTGCTCGCCGATCGCCCCGGCACGCCTGCGCGATTCCTCGTTCTCGGCAGCGCTTCACCGGAACTGTTGCGTCAGTCGTCTGAATCGCTGGCGGGACGAATCTTTCACTACCCGCTCGGTGGGTTCGAGATCGACGAAGTTGGTTTGGCGCGCCGCGATCTGCTCTGGCTGCGCGGCGGATTTCCGCGCTCGTTCCTCGCCGCTTCCGATGCCGCCAGCTTCGAATGGCGCAGCGCCTTCATTCGCACCTTTCTCGAGCGCGATCTGCCGCAACTCGGCGTGACGATCCCCTCCGAGACGCTTTATCGGTTTTGGACCATGCTCGCGCACTACCACGCACAGCTCTGGAACGGAGCCGAGCTGGCGCGTGCCTTTGGCGTATCCGCAACGACAGTCCGTCGTTACCTCGACCTGCTGTCGTCAGCGCTCGTCATCCGCCAACTACCACCCTGGTTCGAGAACCTCAGCAAGCGGCAGGTGCGAGCGCCCAAGGTCTACGTGATCGATTCGGGGATTCTGCATGGGTTGCTCGGCATCGAGTCGGAGCAAGATCTCCATGGCCACCCGAAAGTCGGAGCCTCGTGGGAAGGATTCGTCGTCGAGGATCTCATCAACCGCCTGGAGCTTCAGCGTGGCGAGATCTTCTTCTGGGCGACGCATGCTGGCGCAGAACTGGATCTGCTCGTCTTGCGCCGCGGACGGCGCATCGGATTCGAGATCAAGCGGACGGTTGCGCCGGCCCTGACGCGATCGATGCGTGCCGCGTGCGACGACCTCCAGCTCGATCGCCTCTATGTCATCCATGCAGGAGAGGATTCGTTTCCGCTGGCGAACAATGTCGACGCGGTTTCGTTGAAACACATCGGATCGGTTGCGATCTGACGCGATTGGTCCACATGTTGACCTTCCCGATCCTTTGCGCTGCCATTCGGCAAGCGGCTGCGATGCACGCTAACCAGCCGCTGCACCCTACCAGTCCGTCGGCTTGTAATCCTTGAGGAACTGGCCCCACACGTGCCTTCCCGTGTTGATTCCGGAGATGATCGGATCAACGATGCGCGCCGCTCCATCGATGATGTCCAGCGGCGGATGGAAGCGCTGCTCGTCTCGCTTGCGCGCGGCAATCGCCGCGGGATCCTCGTCCGTCACCCAGCCCGTATCCACGCTGTTCATGTGAATGCCATCCCTCTCGTAATCCGCTGCAGAGGTGCGCGTCATCATGTTGAGCGCGGCCTTGGCCATGTTCGTGTGCGGATGCCGCGTGGTCTTCTGGTTGCGATAGAACTGCCCCTCCATCGCCGAGACATTCACGATGTGCTTGTCGCGATTCGCCGTCCGCAGCATCAGCGGCTTGAGCCGCGCATTGATGATGAACGGCGCCACGGCGTTCACGAGCTGCACTTCCAGCAGTTCGACCGATGACACTTCGTGCAGGAGCAGGCGCCACGAGTTCCGCCCGCGCAGATCGACCTGTTGAAGATCCTGATCCAGCTTCCCCTCGGGGAACAGCTCACCCGACGGCGCTTGGTCTTCCGGAAGCAGCGGCACCTGCGACAGTTCCGCCGAACCGATCACGCCGGCGATCTCCGATCGCTTCGCCAGCATGTCGTAGCCGCGCAGCCCGGCGAAGCCGCCGAGGAGGCGGCGCTGCGCGGCGGCGAGGTCGTGCAGGGCGGCCGTTTCACGCTCCATCATGTGCTCGTAGAACGCGGGCGGCCGCCGCACTGTCTGACAGGCATTGTTGATGATGAAGTCGAGACGCTCGCGCGTGTGGAGGATCTCCGTGCAGAACGCCTCCACGCTCGGCGTGTGGCGAAGGTCGAGACCGTAGATCTCCACGCGCTCGGACCAGTCGGCGAAATCGGGCTCCGCTGCGTAGCGGGCCGCGGAGTCGCGCGGGAATCGCGTCGTCACGATCAGCCGTGCTCCGGCGCGCAGCAACTTCAATCCGGCCTGATAACCGATCTTCACGCGGCCACCGGTCAGCAGTGCGACACGGCCCGTGAGGTCGGCGAGCTCCGTCCGTTTCGCGAAATTGAAGTCCGCGCAGGCTGGGCAGAGCTGATCGTAGAAGTGATGCACGGCCTGATAGTGCTGCTTGCAGACATAGCAGTGACGCGGCTCCGCTGTTTTCGGTTGCTCGGATTCGGGCAGAGG
>CAZKID010000323.1:0-6392 GCA_964552405.1 uncultured Thermoanaerobaculia bacterium | reverse complement strand
GCTCTCGGCGGCGGCCTCATGCCGATCGGCGCGGCGCTCATGTCGCGCGACAGCGGGTCACGCGCCTGGGGCACATACCTCCGCTGCGAATCGCAGAACACGACGTTCGGCGGCAACGCACTCGCGTGCAGCGCTGCGTTAGCCGCGCTGCGCATCATCAATGACGAACAGTTCCTCGCGCGTGTGCGCGCACGGGGCGAGGAGCTGCATGCCGCGCTGCACGCGCGCATCGGGAGCTCGCCGCTCGTCCGGCGAATCGACATGCTCGGCTTGATGGGCGGCATCGAGCTGCGCGATCTCGAGCATCCCTGGCTTCGCTGGAGCGCGATCGGATTGCCGGAACTGGAGGGCTCGCCGGTCAGCGGACCGCTGATCGTCGATCGCCTGCAGCGCGCCGGCATCCTCGCGCAGGTTTGCGCCAACGACTGGTCAGTCGTGCGGATCGAGCCGCCTCTCACCGTGTCGCGTGAGACATGTGCGCGATTCGTGAACGCGCTCGGCGAAGCGATCGAGTGGCTGGAGGCGAAGGCGTGAAGTGCGTCGTCTTCGGCGGCTCCGGCGCATTGGGCAAAGAGGTGTGTCGCACTCTGCTCGCGCGCGGTGCGCAAGTCGGCTTCACGTATCACACCAGGCGACACGAAATCGAAGGTGCGCTCGCGCGGCAGCTCGATGTGCGCGATACGCTCGCGATCGCGACGACGCTCGATGCTTTCGCGGAAGACCTCGGCGGCATCGATGGCTTCGTGAACTGCGCTGCAATCGGCGTAGCGAAGACGTCGTCCGGACAAATCCACGAACTGATGAGCGAGGTCGGCGAGCACGGCTGGGACGAGATGCTCGCGATCAACGCGCGCGCATCGTTCTTTGCCGTGCGCCATCTCGCCAAGCAGATGCGCAACGGCAACATCGTGCTGATGGGATCGATCGATGGCGTGAAGCCGGCGCCGTCGCCCGTGCATTACGCCGCGTCCAAGGGCGCGCTCGCCGCGATGGTCATGGCGATGGCGAAGGAGCTCGGACCGCAGAACATCCGGGTGAACAGTGTGGCGCCGGGCGTGCTCGATGGCGGGCTGTCACGTGTTTTGCCGGATGAACTTCGCAACGAGTATCTGAAGCACTGCGGCCTCAAGCGCTTCGGCCGCATGGAAGAAGTGGCGAGTCTCGTCGCGTGGCTCGCGACGGACAACACGTTCGTCTCGGGACGCAGCATCATCGTGGATGGTGCGTTGTGAAGTGGAGAGCGGGCGTGACGCCCGCTCTCCTGGCGATTCTGTTCTACATCATTCACGCGACGGTTCATCTGCTGCGCCACGAGCCGTGGGATCTGCTCTGGGCCTGCAACATCGCGGTGCTGCTCGTCGGGATCGCGTTGCTCACACGCAGCGCGACGCTCAACGCGATCGCACTGCTCTGGGCTGCGTTCGGAACGGCGCTGTGGCTGCTCGATCTCGCGACGGGCGGCGAGTGGCTCCCGACCGCGGTCCTCACGCACATCGGTGCGCTCGCGATCGGTACCTATGGTGTCCGCGTCCTGGGCATGCCGCGATACGCAGCGCTGAAATCTCTCGCAGCGTTCGTGCCGCTCTGGTGTGTATCGCGATTGATTACGCCGGCGAAGGCGAACGTCAATCTCGTGTTCCGCGTCGCGGATGGCTGGCAGCACTACTTCCCGAACTTCGCGCTCTACACCGCGATGCTGTTCGCCGTTGCGTTCGCAGTCTTCGCAGTGGTCGCGCGCGTCATGGAGAAGGCGGCATGACGGCCGAGCTTTACGCCACGCACGTCGATCCCTCCTTCGTCCGCCTCCTCGGCGTCCTCGGTTACGGCCGCGTGTTCACGCGCGCGGAAGGCGTGCGTGTCTGGGACCAGGAGGGACGCCGCTATCTCGATCTGCTCGGCGGTTTCGGCAGCGTCAACATCGGACACAATCATCCGCGCCTCATCGCGCGATTGCGTGCGTTTCTCGATGAGCATGCGCTGAATCTCAATCACACCGGTGTCTCGCCGCAGGCCGCGCAACTCGCGGAAGAACTGGCGCGGATCACATCGCTGGACCGCGCGCTTTTCTCGAACAGTGGCGCGGAAGCAGTCGAGGCGGCGATGAAGCTCGCGCGCGCCGCGACGAAGCGTTCGCGGATTCTTTTCTGCGAACGCGCATTCCATGGACTGAGTTTCGGTACGCTGTCGGTGAGCGCCACGAAGCGGATGCGCGAGCCGTTCGAGCCGCTGCTGCCGGATTGCACCGCGATTCCGTTCGGCGATCTCGATGCTCTGCACCGTGAGCTCGCGCAGAACGATGTCGCGCTGTTTCTCGTCGAGCCGATTCAGATCGAAGGCGGCATGCACGTTCCGCCCGAGGGATACCTGAAACGTGCGCGCGAAATCTGTGCGAAGCACGGCGCGCTCTTCGCGCTCGACGAAGTGCAGACGGGCTTCGGCCGCACCGGCTCGATGTTCGCGTTCGAAAAGGAGCAGGCGAGACCGGACATCCTGATCCTCGCGAAGGCAGCCGGCGGATCGATTGCGCCGATCGGGATCACGATGACGACCGCTGCGATTCAGAAGAACGCGTTCGGCGCGATGTCGCGCTTCGATCTGCACGGCTCGACGTTCGCCGGCAATGCGTTCGCCTGCACGGCTGCGCTCGAAACGCTGCGGATTCTCGAGGACGAGGATCTCGTCACCCGCAGCCGCCAGCTCGGCGAGGAGTTGCTGGCGATGCTGCGCGAGCGACTGCAAGGTCATCCGCTCGTGAAAGAAGTCCGCGGCCGCGGATTGCTGATCGCGATCGACTTGCAGCGGGTGGGGAAACGAATCGCCGGGCAGTGGCTCGCCCTCGCGCTGCTCGAGCGAGGCGTGATCCTGCAGCCGGCATCGCAGGCGTGGAACGTCCTGCGGATCGAGCCGCCGCTCACGATCACCTCGGCGGAGATGCACGAGGCGGTCGATGCGATCGGCGCGGTCTTCGATGAACATCGATCCCTCACGCCGCTGCTGGCGAAGACCTCACGCCGCGTGCTCGCGCAACTGTTTCGCGGAGGGAAGTTCAGATGACGTGGCGCGAGCAGACGCGCGATCTTCGCTTCGCCGCGGGCGTGCTGCGGCGGCAGCCGTTTCAGTTGCTGCTGCAGGTGACCAACCGCTGCAACATGAAGTGCAACTTCTGCGACTTCTGGCCCAACGGTGTCGCGCCCCGCGAAGAGCTCTCGCTGGCGGACTACGCGCGGCTCGAGCGGGAGCTGAGCGAGCTGGGGACCTTCCTCGTCTCGATCGAAGGAGGCGAGCCGTTCGTCCGCCCCGATCTGATCGAGATCGTGCGAATCTTTTCGCAACGCCACATCCCGCTGCTCTACACGAACGGCTGGTACGTCGACGAAACGAACGCCTGCGCGTTGTTCGATGCGGGCCTCGCGCAAGTTGGCGTTTCGATCGACTACTCCTCGGGCGAACGACACGATCGCCGCCGCGCGCTGCCCGGCGCATTCGAGCGCGCATGGCGTGCCGTTGCCCTGCTGCGCGACGCCGCTCCGCATCGCGGCAAGCAGGTGCACGTGATGACCGTGCTGATGGATGACAACGCGAGCGAGCTCGATGCGCTGCTTGCGATGTCGGCGAAGGAGGAAGTCGGTCACTGCGCGACGCTGCTGTCCACGCGAGGCTTCCGCCGCGCGGCCGGCGCGGAGATGCCGCACGACGCGAAGATGTTCGCCGCGTTGTGGGAGAAGCATCCGCACTTTCGGATGTTCGGCGACTACATGCGCGGGATCGAGCCGTTTCTGACAGGAGGCGCCCTTCCCCGCTGCCGCGCAGGTCTGCAGAGCTTCAACATCGATCACGTCGGCGGAGTGGCGCCATGCATCGAGAAGATCGATCAACCGATCGGCAACATCCGCGACGAGCCGCTCGCGGCGATTCATGAACGGATGCGTATCGCGGACGCCGGCGATGGCTGTCAGGATTGCTGGACCGCATGCCGCGGATTCGCGCAGGCGTTGGGAGAAGGAGGGACCTGGTCTTCATGGATGGACCTCGCAACGCGCATGCGATCGGTATAGGCGGCAGGCGGCAGGCAGCAGTCGTTCCCCTCGCCCCGCGAAGCGGGGAGAGGGGCCAGGGGTGAGGGGCAAATGCGCTATTACCTGATCGACAAAGTCACAAAGCTCGAGCCAAACAAAGAGGCTCACGGCATCAAGTGCGTGACGCTCACGGACGAGATCCTGCATGACCACTTTCCCGACTATCCGATGCTGCCCGGCGCGCTCATCGTCGAAGCGGCGGCGCAGCTCGCAGGCTTCCTCCTCGAGATGACGTTCAACGGTGACGGAAAACCTCTCGTGCGTGCGCTGCTCGTGCAGATTCAGCGTGCGAAGTTCTACGAGGCCGTCGAGCCCGGCGATACGCTCGCGATCACGGTCACGATCGATTCGACGCGCGAGGAGTCTGCGCAGGTGCTCTTCGATGCAAAGGTCGGCGGCGAGCGAGCCGCGCGCGGCACGCTCACCTTCGTGCTGCGCTCCATCGACTCGGCACGCGTCCACGAACAACGGCGGGATGTCTATTCGCTCTGGACGCGCGATTTCGATCCGCCTCTGGTGTTTCCGTGAGCGTCGTCGTCACCGGGATTGGAGCGGTCAGCGGCTCGGGCGATTCGGCGCCGTTCCTCAAGACGCGGAAGCTCCGCAAGTTCATGGGGAAGCAGGACGAGCTGGCCGTCGTCGCCGCGGCGCGGGCGTTGGCTAACCGAACGCTGCATCCGGAGCGCACCGGCCTTTACATGACGGTCGGTTACATCCCGTTCGAGCGCGAAGACATCGAGCGGCTGACGAGCGCCTCTCGCGACGGCGATCGCTTTTCGATGCAGCGCTTTGCCGCAAATGCCTTCGAAGCCGTGCATCCTCTGCTCACCTTCCGCGTGCTGCCGAACATGCCGGCCTTTCACGTCTCGCTCAATTTCGACATTCAGGGTCCATATGCGGTCACGTATCCCGGCATCGCGCAGTTCTATCTCGCGATGGAGGAGGCGATCGCCGCCCTCGAGGCCGGCGCGATCGACGCCGCCCTGCTCGGCGGGGTTGCCGATCAGCGCAACCTCCTCGTCGAAGAACACTTCGCGAACCTGGGCGTCGATCCGGCGACGCTGGAGAATGCTGCCGCGTTTCTGCTGCTGGAGCGCGAGGGCATCGCCAAAGCGAGACTGCTCGAGTGGAACGTGCGCTATCACGGGGAAGATGCCGCGCAATCAAGCGATCATCCCGCCCAACTCGGCGTTGCACTCGCATCGGCGACCGGCCGCTTCACGCACAGCGCACGCACGCATGACGGCTTCGACGTCTCCAGCACGTGGGAGGTCGCGTGACGCATCGCGTCGTCGTCACCGGCATGGGTGTGATCGCGCCGAATGCGCAGTCGGTCGCGGCATTTCGCGATGCGCTGATCGCAGGCCAGTCCGGCATCGGCAGGATCACGCTCTTCGATCCCGCAACGCTTCCGACGCGCATTGCGGCCGAGGTGAAGTGGACCGGTGACGTCGACCGCGATCGCAAGGTGACGTTCGCTCTCGCAGCGGCGCAGCAGGCGCTCGAAGATTCCGGCAGACCCGCCGGCGAAGGCGGCCTCAGTCTCGGCGTCGGCCTCGAGCTTTTCTCCATGGACGATGCCTGTGCGAATCGGCGCACGACGATGAAGGATCAGGCGATTCCGCGCATCGCGGCGCAGAACGATCTCACTGCGCCGCCGATCGCGCACGTCTCGGCATGCGCGGCCGGCACCGACGCAATCGGCAGCGCGCTTCAGATGATCCGCTCCGGCCGCCGCCGGTGGATGCTGGCGGGCGGCACGGACTCGATGATCAATCCGCTCGGCATCGCAGGATTCTGCAGCATCGGCGCGACATCGACGCAGAACGACGAACCGGCCCGCGCCTCACGTCCTTTCGACCGCCGCCGCTCCGGCTTCGTTCTTGGCGAAGGCGCGGGGATGCTCGTGCTCGAGCGCCTCGATGACGCGCTCGGGCGCGGCGCGACGATTCATGCGGAGCTCTGCGGGTACGGCGCATCGTTCGACGCGCATGGCATCAGCGAACCGCATCCCGAGGGTAGGGGAGCGCTGCAGGCGATGAAGAGAGCGCTGGAGGATGCGGAGCTGAATTCGGAGCAGATCGATGCGATCAATGCGCATGGGACGTCGACGCCGAAGAATGATCCGATCGAGACGCTCGCGATCAAGCGGCTCTTCGGTGAGCAGGCGCGAAGGATCCCCGTGAGCGCGACGAAGTCGATGATCGGGCACTTGATCTCCGCGGCAGGCGCGGTGGAGGCAGTCGCGGCACTCGCGTTCATGAACGCGGGCGGCGTGCACCCCACGATCAATCCGGACGACCCCGACCCGCTGTG
>CAZKID010000322.1:0-6417 GCA_964552405.1 uncultured Thermoanaerobaculia bacterium | reverse complement strand
CATGTCGCGCGCCTCCCACACACGCGAGGTCCCTCGACTTCGCTCGGGATGACGGCGGCTCGGTCGCCGCAGAATCACTTCATTCGGTGTTCGGCATTTCGCTCTTCAGTAAGACCATGAACCCCAACGTGGTTCCCGCAGGTGCCAGCATGACCAGCAGTTCGACCCATGCCGGCGTTCCCACCGGGATGCTGGGCAGGACTGCCAGACATGCAATCGCCGTCAGAAGCGCGTAGACACTGGCCGCCGCGATCCTTGCGGACAACCGATGCCAGGGAACCAGCAACACGAGACTTGCAGGAATGACGAGCAGCGCAAGGAAATAGAGGGCGAGAGTTTGCTCTCCGTGCGCCCACGCTTTCGGCGCGACGAGCATGAGGATCGCGAGGAGCGCTCTGAGGCCCGGTTGCTTCGCCTTTTTCATGACGAACGGAAGCGGAACCTTTCTCTCCGGAATGATCGACAATACGCTGGCGGCACGGTTCGAGCAAGGAGATCACGGCCATGGCTCGAGGTTGGGAAAGCAAGTCCGTCGAATCCCAGCAGGAGGAACGGGGCGCACCCGCCCGCGGCGAAATCGATCCTCGTGAAAAAAAGCGCGAGAGCATCGAGATGTCGCGCCGCCGCGTCGTGAACGAGCTGCACAGCGCGCGATCCGATGTCCATCGTGCAGCGCTCGAGAACGCACTGAAGCATCTCGACGACGAGCTGAGCAGGATCGGGTGAAGTTATCGCGAGCCCTTGAGCTCGCGTGCCCGCTCACCCAACTTCCTGAAGAAGTCCCGCACCGTCACCAGATGTGCTGAGAACGCGCGCCCCTTCGCCGCGACGTCGCACTCCGGATGCCTCTCGCCGAGCAACACCTCGCGCGTGCGCAATGCGCCGAGGTTCGCGATGGGCTCGAGATTTTTCCAACGGCGCTCGACGAAGCCGAGCGGCAGACGATGCCTCGGCCGGATCACCACGACGCGATCGCGATACTCCTCTGTAATCTCATGCTGATAGTCATCGCTATGACGATAGAGACCGCCTTCGCTCTCGCCCTTCATCGTAATCAGCACGACGGCGTCGCACCCGCGCGCGAACAGAAATTCGTAAGGGATGTTGTTCGTCCAGCCGCCATCGCCGTATTGCTCGCCATCGACGTCGGGCGGATGCGTGTAGAACGGCGGAAGGTAATTACTCGCGAGCAGCACTTTGAACGGATCCTTCGATTCGCGGAGATCGAAGATGACATTCGTGCGATCGCGCAGTCGCGTCAGTGCGATATAGACCGGAATCTCGAACTCGGTTCCGATGTAGCGCGAAAAGCCGCGCGCATGCAGCCGCGACCAGATGAACGGCGAGTGCTCGCGCAGCAAGTTGCCGAGATCGACAGCTGGCATGGCGCAGAAGAAGCGCCAATATGAGCGGAGCCGGCGCGCGTTGCCCGCCGCGACCGTCGCCGCATTCCACGCGCCTCCCGAAACGCCGAGCGTCATCGCCGGTTTGATCCCGAGATCCTCGAGCGCCTCGACCACGCCGACTTGAAAGACGCATCGAGCCGATCCGCCCGAGAAGAGAAAGCCGGGCGTCCTCGCGGATCGAAGCAACTCGAGTGGCGTCACGCGGGAACAATATATGTGCGGACGAGGCGTCCGCACTCCACTTAGAATCACTTCGATGCGCACCCGTCTCGCGATCCTTCTCCTTCTCGCCGCCGCCGCCCGCGCCGATTACCGCGAGTTCAAGGAGTTTCCGGCCGACCCCTCGATCGAGACGAAACTTCGCCACGTCGCCGATGCGACGCTGAAGGATTTCCCGAAACTCAAAGCGGACGATCTCTCGATGACCGTGATCGACATGACGACGATGTCGACGATCTCGCGCGGCGACTATCACGGCGACGCCGCGTTCTATCCCGCATCGGTCGTCAAGCTCTTCTTCATGGCCGAGGCGTTTCATCAGAAGGTGCATGCGCAACCGGACATGCCGCGCGCACTTGGAGAGATGATCCGCATCTCCGACAACGATGCCGCGGCCTTTATCCTCGACGTCGTCAGCGACACGGCCGCCGGTCCCGAGCTCGACGGCCGGGCTCTGAAGAAGTTCATCGAGAAACGTTCCGTGATCAATAAGTGGCTCGTGCCGCTCGGCTACGACATCAGTGCGATGGCGAAGCCGTGGAGCTTCAGTCCCTACGGCCGCGAGATGCAACTCTTCGGGGCCAATCGCGAGAATCGCAATCGCGCGACGACGAATGCAATCGCTTCGCTCATACTCTGGATCGTGCGTGGCCGCGCGGTGTCGCCCGAGGCGAGCAAGGCGATGATGCAGTTGCTGGAGAGGCCGCTCGATCCGTTGCGCAAGGATGAGAATCAAGTGAAGGAGTTCATCGGCGAAGCGCTGCCGGCCGGCTCGAAACTCTGGTCGAAGGCGGGATGGACGAGCGAAGTGCGCAACGACGCAGCGTACGTCGAGCTGCCCTCGGGGAAGAAATACATCGTCGTGATCTTCACGCGCGGCGTCGCGGATGATGTGAAGCTGTTGCCGGCGATCGCGTCGAAGATCTTCGCGGAGCTCCAGTAGTGCGCGATTACATGGCCGCGGTCTGCGTCGTGTTGCCGAAGGCGACATTGGTGCGCATGGCGCCGCGCGCTGCGATCGTGCTCGCGGAGATGTCGGCAACCGCGGCGCATGAGCCGGACGAGCTGATGGCGATCGGGTACTACCGCAACGTCGCCGTGCGCGCCGAAGCCGAGCATGTGAAGCTCGTGCTCGAGTCGTTCGTCGCCGATGGCGAGATCCATTGGGGCGAGACTGCATGGCACGAGATGGAGGCGCACCAGATTCCGGCGGATGCACGCGAAGGCGTCTGGTTTGTGGGCGCGCCCGACTACTTCAGCCACTGGACATAGCTCACCAAACCGATCACCAATGTGGTCCGTAGTTGGCTGCATGGAAACAAACAAGCTCATCGTCCGCCGCATCGTCAACGAGGCACAGCAGGGAAGAGACCTCAGCGTCGTCGACGAACTCTTCTCTCCGAACTTCGTCGATCACTCCCCGATGCCCGGACTCGAGCCGTCGCTCGATGGCGTCAAGATTCTATTCGCCGCGCTGCACAGCGCCTTCCCCGATCTTCGCGTGACGATTCACGAGCAGATCGCAGAAGACGACAAAGTCGTCACGCACAAGAGCTTCTCCGGCACGCACCGCGGTGAGTTTCTCGGCATCCCCGCGACTGGGAATTCGATCGACTTCGAGGTCATCGACATCCTGCGCGTTCGCGAGGGCAAGGTCACGGATCACTGGAACGTGGTCGACAAGATGACGCTGATGAAGCAGCTCGGCGCGATGTAAGGATGGGGTCAGGTCGAAAGTCGAAAGATCGGTCCACGTTCTGTAGATTTACGAGCGAGATTTGACAGATTTCTGGATGTTCCGCGTTTGTTCGCTGCTCCGATTTCCAGCTTCTCCACTCTGTGTAGACCTAAGTTTCGACTTTCGACCTGACCCCATCGAAGATCAACTCCAGGCCCGGGATGTCGAGCAGGTCGGGTTCGAGCGGCATGGAACGCCGCCCGTTGAAGCGCTCGGCTAGCAAACGTACAGGCACCTCGACATGTACATCATCTTCCGTGACGACCCCCTCCTGTAGCCGTCGCGTCTCGTCAGCTCCCCATCGCGCCGGATCGGGATTCGCGGCCATCACGAGGAAGTCGCCGAAGTTCTCACACTCAAAATGTGTGGCCGTCAGCGTGTAGGTTCCTTCGGCCACTAAGTGCGCTGCCGGCAGGTAGTGCGCGCCCTCTTCAGTGAGGTACGTCTGCGCCTCGAGCATGGCTGCGACATGGAGTGGCACGCCGACGACGTCGACGAATCCCCAGAAGCGCGAGCTCGCCGGATTGCGAACCGCCGCGATGACGCGCTGCTGCTCGCGGCCGGCCGGGGCGAGGACGATCAGCAGCCTCTGAACCTCGTCCTCGACGCGCGGCCGCACGAGAATCGACGCGTTCCCGCGCTCCAGAATCTCCACCCGTTGCTCGACGGCGCGGCCCATGCCCTGGGCTAGAATCAAAAACACGGCCATGCTTCGAATCGTGCTCGGGCTCGGTGCGGTTACCGTCCTGACTGCCATCCTCCTTCTTCTCGGCAAACGCTCCGCGCGGCGTCTGCAGCGTGAGCGCCGCATTCACATCGATCGATTCAAGCTCAAGCGTCAACACGCGGACATCGAGCTCGAAGTCTTCGGCCATCGCGAAGTGGTGCAGGCGATTCAGCGCTATGCGAAGGAGAACCACGTCTCGACCGAGCAGGCGACGAAGGTCGCGAAGACGTATCTGCGCGAGATCGTGCCGAAGTTCAACCTGCTCGCGTACTACCGCTTCGGCGCGCCGCTCGCGCGCGCGATCATGCACTTCCTTTATCGTCCCGTCGTCGAACGGACGCCGATCCGCGACTTCAATCAGGTCGCGGCGAAGGGGACGGTCGTCGTCTACGTCATCAACCACCGCTCGAACGCCGACTACGTCCTCGTCGCGCACATGCTCTTCAAGTTCATCTCGCTCTCCTACGCGGTGGGCGAGTGGGCGCGCGTCTGGCCGCTGAACCATCTCTTCAAATGGTTCGGCGCGTATTTCATCCGCCGCCGTTATCGCGAGCCGCTCTACCACCCCGTGCTGTCGAGCTTCGTGCAGACGATCACGAGCAATGGCGTGACGCAGGGCATCTTCCTCGAAGGCGGACTCACGCGCGATGGCGCGTTCCAGAAACCAAAGCTCGGAATGCTCGACTACATCGTCGGCTCGAAGCGCGATGCGGAGTTCGATTCACTGCTCGTGCTGATGCCGACGGCGATCAACTACGACCGTGTCCTCGAAGACCGCAATCTCACCGAGGAGCTGCTCGGCAGGGAAGATCGCTCGACGAAAGTCGAGAAGCTCAATACGACGCTCGAGTTCCTTTTCAAGAATCTCGTGCGCGGTATCGTGAAACGCTTCAAGCGGTACGGCTATGCGATCGTGACGTTCGGAACGCCGGTCATCGTCGACGATTTCATCCGCGAGCATCCGTCGATTCTCGCCGACACGTTCGAAGAGCGGAAAGAGGCGCTGACGGAGCTCGCCGAGAAAGTGATGCAGGAGATCTCGAGCGTGTTGCCGCTGACGCCCGTGACGCTCGTCGCCCGCGTGTTCACCAAGCGCGAGTCATGCACCGAACAGGAGATGGCGGAAGCACTCGACGCCGAGCGCAAAGCCTTTGCCGATCGCGTATGGCTGACGCGCGAGCACAACGGCGCCGAGATCTGGAGCTCTGCACGCGAGATCCTCGGGCTGCGGAGACTGATCGTCGAACGCGACGGGCGGTGGAGCTGGAATCCCGAAGAACGGATGCTGCGCGATTACTACGCGAACTCGCTGCTCACGTTCGAGGAAGTGAAGGCGAGAGGCTGGCCGGAGCGGAAGAGGGATGAGAAGGTCGTGGCGGCGGTGAAGGAAGCGGCCAGGGTTTGAGGGAGAGCACAGGCGAGGGCGCCTGTGCCCCACTGGAAAATCCCGTTTTTACGCTGTCACCGAATCCAGAAACCCGTAAAGGTGATCGAGCACTCTCGAAGTCGCAACTTCCGCCTGCGCCTTCTTCGCGTCGTCATCGCAAAGCCGCGTGAGCAGCTCGCGTGACGTCGCCGAGTGATGCACGTCCGCTTCCTCGTGCACGCTGAAGAACGTCGGTGCACTCATCTCGTAGTGTTGCGCGAGGCCGGCAATCTTCGCCTTGGCCACTGCCGGAATCTGCGACTCGTATGCGTAGAGCGCCGCGAGTCCCTCGTGCAGAGCGCCTTCGCGAGCGAGCGACTGCATGCACGCAATCAGCGACCTCGTCGCATCGTTCGGCGATCCCCCCTTCACCTCATCGCGGGAGAGGCCGAGGGATTCGCAGAAGCGGAGCCAGAGCTCGGGATGATTCTCCGGGCCGCGCTCCTCCTCGATCAGATTCTCGAGCAGCATCTGGCGAACGACGATGTCGTCTGTGTGCGCATGAATGCCGCTGAGAAACGTCGGGAAGGCGAGCGCGTAGTGCCAGTACTGCCGCGCATACTCCTTCAGCTCATCGCGAGTGAGCGTGCCGCAGGTCCAGCGCTGATAAAACGGGTGGTCGAGAAGATGTTTGGATGCAATCCGGGCGTCGAGTGTGTCCACGTATACCTCCAGTGACGAGTAGCGAGTTGTGAGTAACGAGTCGTCGCAGTTTATCGCACTCCACTCGGTACTCGTCGCTCGGTACTCGTCACTGACTTTGATATTCTCCAACCCATGCCGCACAACACCTTCAACACCCTCGATTCCTTCGACCTCGGCAACGGAAAAAAAGGGCAGTTTTACTCGCTGCCGAAGCTTTCCGCTGCCGAGAGGGTGGCTCTTGATCATGAGATTGCCA
>CAZKID010000321.1:0-6435 GCA_964552405.1 uncultured Thermoanaerobaculia bacterium | reverse complement strand
TTCATGGACTATCGCGATGGTGCGCCCCCTCCAGCGCCGCAGGCGGTTTCGGAAGCGATCTCGGTGACCGCGAATGCGCCTGCGGTATTGGGCGGAAAGGTCGCAGCGATGCCTGTCGCCGCCGAGGCGAAGTCGCGCGCCGATGTTGGTCAGGAGAAACAGCAGCTCGAAGTCGTCGTGCGCAGCGACTTCCGTTCGACCGCGTTCTGGAAGCCCGACATCATCACCAACGCGAACGGTACAGCGACGACGGCGTTCGACTATCCGGAGGCGTTGACCGAGTGGCGCGCGACGGCACGTGTCGCAACCGCCGATTCGCGCTTCGGCATGGCGTCATCGAAGACGCACACCCAACTGCCGCTGATCGTGCGGCTCGAGGGTCCGCGGTTCTTCGTCGCCGGCGATCGCGCAGTCATCTCTGCGGTCATGAACAACAACACCGATCAAGCGATGACCGTCGCACCCTCGCTCGAGGCCACCGGCGTCACCGTAACGAGCGAAGGAGCGAAGTCGCTCGAAGTTCCGCCACACGGCGAGGCACGCGCGGAGTGGACCGTCGCCGCGGATCGCGTAGGGACTGCGAAGCTGCGCGTCACCGGACGCTCGGCGACCGAAGGCGATGCGATGGAGAAGTCGTTCACGGTGTATGAGCACGGCATCGACAAGCTCGTCGCGCGCTCCGGCAAGATCCGCGGAAGCGAAGCGATCATCCAACTGCCGCTGCCGAGTGCGCGGCGCGACACCTCGCTGGTCGTCAACGTGTCGCCCAGTCTCGCCTCGGCGATGCTCGATGCGCTGCCGTACCTCATCAACTATCCGTATGGCTGTACGGAGCAGACGATGAGCCGCTTCCTCCCGGCATCGATCGTCGCGCGCACTCTCGCGAAACAGAATCTCCCGCGGCCGGCGTGGCTCGGAAAGCTCAACGACGTCACCGATCAATCGGTGCGGCGTCTCTACGACTTCCAGCATTCCGACGGCGGTTGGGGATGGTGGAAGGACGACGCGAGCCAGACATTCATGACGGCGTACGTGGTCTGGGGCTTCTCCGTGGCGAAGGAGGGAGAGGTCGCTGTCAATCAATCGGCCGTCGATCGCGCGGTGCAGTGGCTCGACACGCGGCTCGTGATGTCGGAGAACGACCCGAACGGCGAGGCGTGGATGCTGCACGCAATCGCGGCGTGGAAGCACGCCGATCATCAGAAGATCAATGAGCTCGAAACGAAGTCGTTCGATCGGGCGTGGGAACATCGCGAGCAACTCTCCGCCTATTCGCGCGCATTGCTGGCGCTCGCGGCGCACGACTTCGGCGATGCGAAGCGCGCCGAGGTGCTGGTTCGCAATCTGGAGAACGGGGTGAAGATGGATCGCTCACCCGATCGCTCGATCCTCGTCGGCAACGAAGGGACACCGTCTGCGCCGGAAACGATGGCGACGGCGCACTGGGGCGCGGAGCGGTTCTGGTGGCATTGGTACGAGGGGCCGGTCGAAGCGACGGCGTTCTCGCTGCAGGCTCTGGTTGAGATCGATCCCGACAACAAGCTCGTCGAGCCGGTGATGAACTGGCTCGTGAAGAATCGCCGCGGTGCGCGCTGGAACAACACGCGCGATACCGCGATCGCGTTGCTCGCACTGACCGATTACTTGCGCGCGAGCGGCGAGCTTTCCGGCGACGCGGCGTACGAGTTGTCGGTGAACGGCAAGGTGATCGGCAAGAAGTCGGAGGCGGGACACTTCACGATCGATCGCGAGCTCGTGCGCGATGTGAACGAGATCACGATCCGCAGAACGAGCGGCAAGGCGCCCCTCTACTTCTCCGTCGAAGGGCGCTTCGTGTCGCTCGAGGAACCGGTGACCGCGGCGGGACACGAACTGTTCGTCAAGCGCGAGTATCTGCGCCTGGTGCCGAAGCCGACGCTGCTGAAGGGCGTCGTCTACGACAAAGTGCCGATGGCAGATGGCGCGACGATCGCGAGCGGCGATCGCGTCGAAGTCGTCGTCACGATCGAGACGAAGAACGACTATGACTATCTATTGTTCGAAGACTTGAAGCCCGCAGGCTTCGAGGCAACGAGCGTCAACAGCGGCAGCATCTACGCGTTGAAGGACAACATGTCGGCGTGGGTGTACCAGGAACTGAGAGACCGGAAGATCGCGATGTTCGCGAATCACCTCGATCAGGGAATCTGGACGATCCGCTACGAACTCCGCGCCGAAACCCCCGGATCATTCCACGCCCTCCCCCTCCTCGGCGAAGCCATGTACGTCCCGGAGGTGAGAGCCAACGGAGAGGAGACGCACGTCACCGTCAAATAGGGGTCACACCTTCCTTCTTCCGCGGCGGTGAGGCGGTGTTCGATATTTCATTGAAAATATTGAACTTCCGCCTATCGTCGGCAATGTGACCGCAGACCGAAGGTCTGACCCCTAGAATCCGTCGATGGGAATCTCGGCGGCGCCGGTTGGGGTCGCGAAGACTGCGCGCTTGATCGGCATGCGGGCGTCGCGCGCGGTGACGGCGATCCCTACCCCTTTCCATGCCGCGGCAACTCCCTGTTGCGGCTCGCTTCCCCGTCCGTACAACTCGCCGGCGACCGTGTACGTCATATCTGCGCACGTCTGGAACTGCGCGTCATGTCGCAGCTTCTCCGTCAAGGTCACGTACCAGATTTTTCCCGCGACGGTCCACGCGTTGCCGCCCAACAACGTCGCCAGCCGATAGAACGCGTTGTTCGGAATCCCGGAGTTGATGTGCACGCCCCCGGAGTCCTCGTTCGTCTTCCGGTACTCCGACATATGCGCCGGCTGCGGATCCTTGCCGAGCACGGGATCGTCGTACGCAGTGCCGGGAGCCTTCATCGATCGCACGCCCGCGCCGTGCACTTTTCGCCCGAAGAGTCCCGCCCCGATGATCCAGTCCGACTTGCTCGCGCTCTGCTTGAGCGAATACTGCTTCACGAGAATCCCGAACACATCCGAGAAGTGCTCGTTGAGCGCTCCTGGTTGATCGTGATACTCGAGCGACGCGCTGTACTGCGTCACGCCGTGCGTGAGCTCGTGACCGATCACATCCAGCGCCTTCGTGAATCGCTGAAAGATGCGACCATCGCCGTCGCCGTACACCATCTGCCGTCCATTCCACTGGGCGTTCTGATAGTCGACGGAAAAGTGCACAGACGAATCGATGCGCATGCCGCGCCCATCGATCGAGTTCCGCTGATAGACCTTGTTGTAGAAATCCCACGTTTTCCCGCTGCCGTCATACGCCTCATCGACCTCGGGATCGCCGCTCGATTTGTCCCCTTCGCTCCGCACGAGCTTGCCCGGGAGCGCCCGCTTGTTCTTCGCGTCGTAGATCGCGCGACGCTTGCCGGACGGCGCGATGTCGATGAGCGACCGAATCCCCGCAACTCCATCGCGCTGCCCCCGCATGTGCGAAGCGATCTCGAGCGCGAGTCGCGCATTGCGTCGCTCCTCGTCATCGCCGAATTCTGCAATGTGACGATGAATGTGCGGAGGAATGATGGAGCAGATCATCCGGGCCTCCTCGAGTTGTTGGTGGTCACAACAAGGTACGCCCCAGCGGGATCAAACGCTACATTTCCTCTACTGGGAAGATGCAATGGGTACGACCGGAGCGGGAGGAACGCAATTGCCTTGCGTCGTAAACGAAGCCCCGTCGGATGCGGTGCTGGCGAGAGGTGTACAGAACGGATCACCCTTCGCGACGACCTGCCAGTAGTACTTCGTCAATGGAGTGAGGTTCGATGGATTGAACGCCGTCGCAGTGACATCGGTCCCAACGATCTTCTGAGGCGGGTTCACGGTGTCGAGATAGACGTCGTAATGAAACGCGCCGGCAACGCGGCTCCAGGCGAAACGCGGGGACGTGGCAACGCTGGTGGATGCGTCAGCAGGTGCCGTCAATTGCGGCTTACCGACTGTGACGCATGCGGGGACGACGCGAACGGCGTGATCTCCGATGTCTGCGATGTAAAGGTCGTGTCCGAGGAAGCGCATCCCGGGTACGGTCCCGACGCCCGCACTGCGGACGAAGCCAAAGTCTCCCGACGATCCAGCCCCCTGATGGCCGGTTCCTATGTAGGTCCCGATAGTCCCACTCGCAGGATCGAACTCTGCGACAATTCCTTGTCCCGCGACGACGCCCCGCGTTTGTCCGTCGAGAGCCATGCACGCGGGGTTCATCACTGCTTCCGGTGGCAGTTTCATTTTCAACGACGAAATCGTTCCGTTGCGATCGATTCTGCGAATCATGACCATGGTGACATCTCCGGATAGAACGGGGACATTAAGAGAGCCATCAGCCCCGAACGCGATGTTTCCGTTGAACGCGCCAACGAGGTTCAGGCCTGCTGCCGTTGCCGGTCCGCCGTCACCTGTATTCTCCGCAGCGCCCGTACCAGCAAATGTTGTGATCACGCCGTTCGTGTTCACTTTACGAATCCGATAGTTGTAAGTGTCTCGGATGTACAAGTTCCCCTCGTCGTCGACGGCAAGGCCCTGGGGAAAATAGAACTTCGCATCGGTGGCGGGACCTCCGTCGCCCGAGAAACCGCGCGACCCTCCCGCGACGAGCGTTGTCTTCTTGGTAGCCAGGTCGAAGCGCTTTACAGAATCGCGGGCACCCGTCGAGTAATAGAGTGCACCACTGCCGTCGAGCGCAAGTCCCACAGCCGGTTCGGCGACGAGTGTGCTCATCACGTTGTTCTTATCGACGACGGCGATCCGTCCAAACGGCACCCCATAAGAGTCAGCGATGTAGACGTTGCCTTTGCCATCGCCCACGATGTCACTCGGCTCGGCCAGAAATCCCTGAGTTGCCGGTACCGCATCACCAAATGACGCCGGCGAGACCGATCCGCCGATGGAGGTAGACGTCAGATTTGCAGGATCGGTCAAATCAATTTGAAAAGCCTCATTCCGGTTCTCCACTGCGACGATCGAGTCGTTGTTCGTAATCGCAAAGTCGATCAATGCAAACTTTACAAGACGGCTGACGATGTTCGTTGACTTGTCGATCTTGCGAATACACCCGCAGGTCAGGTCGAGAAACAGCAGGTTGCCCGCATGGTCAAGGTGAATCCCGCCCACTCGACCCGTGGTCGCCTGGGAGGCGGGCCCACCGTCACCCGCTGGCGTTGCTGTGTCGCCGCCGATGATGGTCGTGATCACGCCGCTCTTTGCATCAACACGCCGAATGCGATGGTTCACATAGTCGGAGAAAAAGACATTCCCGTCACCATCCGCGACGATACCCACCACGGTTCGACCACTCGCAATCGAGATTGCAGCCTGCGTCGCCGGGCCACCGTCTCCGCTAAATCCTGACGTCCCGTTACCAGCGATCGTCGTCACTGAACCCTGCTTCAGATCGACACTACGAATGCGCTGGCTGTAGCCGTCGCTGATTAGAAGGTTCCCCTGCGCATCCAGTGCCGTATTGGTCGGCACAGAGAGGCTGAACGTCGCAAGTGGCCCTGAATCCTTATTGACGCCCGTCGTTCTCCCGAGTCCGGCCAGACGCGTGATGGTGCCGCTCTGCAGGTCGAGCCTTCGGATGGACGAGCTTCCGAGGTCGGTGATCACCAGCCCTCCCGCATTGTCGAGTGTGAGTCCCGCAGGCGCGCCTAACTGCGCGAGAGTCGCCGGCCCCGAATCACCGGTGGTGCCCGATCGTCCCGTTCCCGCGACGGTTACGATTCGGCCCGTTACGGCATCGATTTTCCTTACGCGGTACGACAAATAGTCGGAGTAATAGACATTTCCTTTGCTATCGACCGCAATCCCGTTCACATCGAAAATCGGCGTCGCCAGCGCTGGCCGATTGTCATCGTTGTAGCCACCAGCGAAAGGAAGAATGCTCTGTGCAGAGAGAGAAGACTGCAGGGCAACGAGTGCGAAGACGTACAGACTGCTCGACCGCAGGCAGCGCCACATCGCTCGGACCTTCCTTCTGGATGGATATCGGGATGTCTATAGTACGACATCCTTTGACCACCCCATCAGCTGAGGCGGTGCTATACTCACTCGCCCTATGCCGCGAACGTCGACGACCACGCTGACTCGAACGACGGATATGCATCCGCCCTGTCGCTGATCGTCTGCTTCCATCCAGAACAGAGAAACAGACAGGGCCTTCACGGCCCTGTTTTCATTTGAGGTCTCCATGAACGTACAACTCCCTGATGGCTCGATGAAAGAAGTACCCGCGGACGCAACCATCGCCGACGTCGCTGCCTCGATCGGCAAACGTCTCGCGAAAGACGCGATCGCCGGCAAGATCGACGGCAAAGTCGTCGACGTCTACACCAAAGTGAAGGAAGGCGCGAAGGTCGAGATCATCACTCCGAAATCGGAAAAAGGCATCGAAACCATCCGCCCATCGACCGCCCATCCCATGGCGAAGGCAGGTCC
>CAZKID010000320.1:0-6451 GCA_964552405.1 uncultured Thermoanaerobaculia bacterium | reverse complement strand
AAGTGGTTGATCGCCTTGTGGCTGAACATGGTTACACGACGGAAAGCGCAAACGCATTTGGTTCGATCGTCGACCTTCGTTCGACGACTGCACGCGAGCTGCCGAACTGGCTCGAGGACTACCACTACAGCGGCGTCATCACGAACAGCCTCCTCATCGAAGGCCAGTACAGCCGCCGTTACTTCGCGTTCGTCGGTGGCGGCGGACCGAAGGACGACCTGATCAACGGCACGCTCGTTCGCGACAACGCGACGGCACGCCGCGCCTGGTCGCCGACGTTCTGCGCCTGCGATCCGAAGACGCGCAATAACAAGGATTACCTGGCCAAGGCCAGCTACTTCCTCAGCACGCCGTCCATGGGCTCGCACAACATCGTCGGCGGTTATGACGACTTCCACGAGCTGCGCCACGAGAACAACTTCCAGTCGGGCTCGAACTTCCGCGTTTGGGGCGACTTCATCTACGTCGGCGACAACGTCTTCTTCCACTTCGACGACAAGTCCTCGCAGATCGGCTACAACCCGATCGCTCAGCTTTCGAAGACGAACGACGTGCAGACGACCTCGTACTTCGTGAACGACAAGTGGGACTTCTCGAACCATCTCTCGTTCAACCTTGGTGTCCGCTACGACAACGACAGCGCCAAGGATCAGTCGCACAACAAGGTCGCATCGAGCTCGGCGTTCAGCCCGCGCATCGGCGTGATCTACGACCTCAAGGGTGATGGCCGCAACCGCATCAGCGCGGCGTACTCGAAGTACGTTTCGCACATCGACAGCGGCGTCGCGGACGCCGTTGCAGCCGGTGGTCAGCCGGGATCGGTTTACTTCAACTACCGTGGGCCCGAGATCAACAAGGTCGGCACCACGCCGTACCTGCCGACCGATCAGGTCATCCAGCAGATCTTCAACTGGTTCAATTCGGTCGGTGGTGTCAACGGCTTCAAGGACATCGCATCGATCTCCGTTCCGGGCCTCACGACGAAGCTCGCCCCGGGCGGTCTCGAGTCGCCGTTCATGAACGAATACACGGTCGGCTATGGCCACCAGTTCGGCGCGAATGCATACCTCCGCACCGATCTCGTTCACCGCGACTTCAAGAACTTCTACAGCAGCTTCACCAACCTCGGCACGGGCAGGACCACGCTGGCGAATGGCAATCCGGCTGACATTCAGCTCGTCGGAAACTCCGACAAGGGTCTCTCCCGCACGTACAACGGCCTTCTGTTCCAGGCTGCCTACAAGCCGTGGGCTCGCCTGAACCTCGGAGGCAACTACACGTACTCCACCCTCAAGGGCAACGTCGAAGGCGAGACGTTCAACAACGCCACGATCTTCGCCGGCAACAACAACTATCCGGAGTATGTGAAGTTCAAACAGAACCTGCCGAAGGGCTACCTCAATGAGGATCTCCGCCATCGCGGAAATCTCTTCGCGAACTACGACGCGCCGATTCCCTGGGGCTCGCTGAACCTCGGCATCCTGGAGCGCTTCCACTCGGGCCAGCCCTACTCGGCGAGCGCGAACATTCGCGTCGCTGGTGGTGTCATCACCAACCCGGGTTATGCGGTTCCGCCGACCAACGTCACGTACTTCTTCAGCGACCGCGGCCAGTTCCACGCCGATTCGATCAAGGCGACGGATCTCAGCGCGACCTACAACTTCCCGCAGTTCGCGCATGTGAGCGTCTTCCTCCGTGGAGACCTGATCAATGCGTTCAATGCGCATGGAGTCGAATTCGCGCAGACCGCAGCCGGTGCAACCATCGACAACGTCGTCTACACGGCAGCGGTTGCGGCTCCGGCCTCGATTCGTCCGACCTGTCCGACTGGCGTTTCGACGAACGTCTGCCGCAACGGCTTCTACGTCTTCAATCCGTTCACCGAAACCCCGGTTCAGTTCCACCCGGGCGACGACAAGAACGGTCACTACAACTACATGCTGTCCCCGACGTTCGGTACGCCGACGAACCTCGATTCGATCAACGGTGCGTACCAGCAGCCGCGCACGTATCGCTTCGCGATCGGTGCCCGCTTCTAGTTCGATCTACTCGTAGTAAACAAAAGCCCCGGCGCAAGCCGGGGCTTTTTGTTTGTCCAGTGGGGCGCGGACGCCTCGTCCGCGAGCCGCTGCCGGCGAGGCAGCGGTGCTCTGATCAGGCGAAGAAGAACCGTTCGCCTCGACGGCGAACGGTGCGCGGACGAGGCGTCCGCTCCCCACTGGAGCTACCGCAACGTTTCGCGCGTGCGCGCGGCGAGTGCGCGCGCCCCAGCCGTCGGATTCGCCCTAACCATCGACTGCAGCGTCGCCTCTGCGCCTCTCCGGTCACCCGTCAGGAATTGCAGCACGGCGAGATTCGCATACGCGCGCAGATCATTCGGAAACGCGGCGATCTCGCGCGCGTAAGCAGCACGCGACTCGTCGACTCTCCCGGCACGCGCGAGCGCATCGGCGCGCACGAACTCGAGACGATAGACCGGCTCCAGCTCGCGCTCCGCGGCCATCCGTTCCGCGTCATCGACGATGCGCAACGCCCCTGCGTAATCACCACGAGCGGAAGCGATCTCCGCGGCAAGCAGAAGGCCGGACGGCTCGTCCGCGAGGTTCTGCGCATAACGGCTCGCCGTGGCCACGTCGTTGCGCGCCAGCGCAACACGCGCCAGCAGTTCCTGCGCGCGACGCGGACTCGACGCGAGCGTGAGCTCTCCCGCACGCTGCGCATCATCGAGCTTTCCCGCCTGCAGATAGAGATTCCCGAGCGGAAGGATCAGATCGGGCGAAGCGACCTGCGAATGCGCGATCGCGTCGCGATACGCGGCGATCGCCTCATCGACTCGCCCCGAACGCGCAAGTGCATCGCCGAGTTGAGTCCACACCTCCACCATCTGCGGTGACTGCACGAGAATCGAACGAAAGATCGCGACGGCCTCATCGATGCGATTCGCGGCCGCCAGCTCGATCGCCTTGCGCATCGGCTCGATCGTCGCGATTGCCTGATTGGGATCCGGTAGCGGTCCCATCGCGGCATTCCTGCTCTCACCGATGTATCCCAGCGCCGCAAGCTTCGCTTTCGTCTCCTCATCGACCGCCGCGGGTTGCGGAAGGTCGCGCTTGAAGTCGAGCTGCGCGCGGTACTCTGCGGCAACACGCCGGTCGCTCGATGCGCGGTCATGACGCTCCGCCGGATCCTGCTTCACGTCATACAACTCGGAGCGCGTCGTCGATGCGATGAGGTGATAGCGCTCGTCGATCACCGACTGCAGCTCGCTCCAGCCGAAGTGATAGCGCGCGTAAAGACTCTCGCTCCTGATCCGGCGCGACGCGGGCAGCTCGAGCAGCGACGGCTCCGCATCAGGTTTGGCGCCGGTCAAACGAAGAATCGTGCCGTAGATGTCGGCAAGCGCCGCAGGCGCATCGACGCTCGTGTTCGCGCGCCGGGCCGACGGCAGCTTCAGCAGCAGCGGCACGTGAATCGCCTCGCGATAAATGAGGATCGAGTGCTGGTCCTCGCCATGATCATTCAGCCCCTCGCCATGATCGGAGCAGAGCACGATGATCGCGCGGTCGTAGATTCCCTTCGCCTTCAGATGGTCGAGCAGCTTGCCGACGATCGCATCCGCAGTCGCGATCTCGCCATCGTATGCACTCGCATAGCGGCTGCGGAACGGCTCCGGCGGTTCATATGGAACGTGCGGCTCGTAGATGTGGAAGAAGTAGAAGAACGGCGCGCTGCCGTGCGCATCGATCCACTTCTCCGCAATCGCTTCCGTCACATTGCCGGGCCGCTGATACTCCCGAAACGCCGCGCCGGGACGCACATCGATCGCATCATCGTAAGAATCGAAGAGCGAGCCAATGCCTGTTTCGCCACGAAGAACGAACGAGGAGACCGCGGCGCCCGTCGCATAACCTCGCTGGTGCAGCACGCTCGGAATCGTCGAGTTCTTCGAGCCATCGAAATGAAAGCCGGCGTTGTCGCGCACACCGTGGTACTGCGGCTCGAGTCCCGTCAGCATCGACAGGTGCGACGGCAACGTCATCGGGCAGTGCGAGTACGCGTTGCGATAGAGAATCGAGTCGCGGCGAAGCGCATCGATGTGCGGCGTGTCCACTTTCGTGTAGCCGTAGGCGGGAAGGTGATCGGCGCGCAGCGTGTCGATCGAGATCAGTATCACGGGAGCGTTCTCGAAACGCGTCTGCTCGCGATGACAGGCAGCGAATAGGAGAAGGCCGAGGACGATGCGAACTCTCATTCGCCCGCCATCGTTGCATACTTTCAACACGTCATCCCGAGCGGCCAACGGCGCTGCGCGCCCGTTTTGCGAACATGACAGCGAATCTGGCGATGCTTGGTTCCTTCTCCCCTCCGCGAGGGGAGAAGGTGCGCGGAGCGCGGATGAGGGGTCTATGCCTCACACGAAACCGCCCCTCATCCGCCCTTCGGGCACCTTCTCCCCCGTGGGCGGGGGAGAAGGGACTATCTCGGGCTCGGACGAGGTCGTGTCACTGGAAGCGGCCAACGGCGCGCAGCGCAGCGACTGAGAGAAAGAAACCAAGGCACGCGATCGCAAGCCTCCGTCATCCCGAGCGAAGTCGAGGGACCCGGGTGGGCGGGAGGCGCGCGACATGAACTTCGCACCGCACACACACCCGGGTCCCTCGACTTCGCTCGGGATGACGTCGAAATCAGTTTCCCAGCGTCCACGCCAGCGCGAGGATCGCGGCCGTGTCCTGCTGCAATTCCTTCGCGTCGATCTTGTCGAGCGTATCCGCCGGCGTGTGGTGATAGTCGAAGTAGTGCAGTGGATCGGGCACGAGGCTGTAACCCGTCACTCCGTTCTCGATCAGGAACGACGTATCCGCACCGGTCTGCGCCGCGGACTCGAACCTGTGCGCACCAACCCGCTCCAGCACCTTCGTGCGCGCCTGCAGCGCATCGAGCGCGTCGCCCTTCAGCGTGGTCGTGAATCCCGTCGGCGCCGCGGCGCCCGCATCCGTTTCGATCGCGGCGACATGCTTCTCGTTCTTGTGCGCCGCGAAATACGCGCGTCCGCCGTTCAGACCATTCTCCTCGTTCATGAAGAGCACCGCACGAATGGTCCGCTTCGGACGCACTCCCGACTCCTTCATGACGCGCATCGCATCCATCACCATCGCGACGCCCGAGCCATCGTCGATCGCGCCGGTACCGAGATCCCACGAATCGAGATGACCACCGATCAGCACGATCTCCTCCGGCTTCTCGCTTCCGCGAATCTCTGCGACCACATTCGCCGACTCGACATCGGGCAGCGTCTTCGGCGTGAGAACGCGCCTCATCCGAACGCGGTCGCCGCGCGCAAGCAGCCGATGAACGAGCTCCGCATCTTCCGTCGTCATCGCCGCCGCCGGAATCTTCGGCTGTTTCGGATCGTAGCGAAGCGCACCCGTGTGCGGCGTCCGGAGCGATGCCGAGGCGACGCTGCGAATCACGGCCGCGAGCGCGCCGTATTCCGCGGCGCGGCTTGCGCCCGATCCGCGATAGATCACCGCGCGCGAATACGCCTCGAACGAACGGCGCGCCTTCACGAGCTCGAGGTCCATCGGATTGTTGAAGTAAACGATCTTGCCGCGCACTTTCTCGCCGAGTTGCTTCAGCTCGTCGAATGAAGAGACTTCGACCACATCGGCCGTGATCCCCGCTGCGGGTGTTGCGACGCTGCCGCCGAGAGCCGTGAGCACGATCTTCTGATCGTGATGCGAGACGAGCAACGCGCGCTCATCTCCGCGCACCCAATGCGGCACCACGACTTTCTCCGTCCGCACATCGATGCCCCATGCGCGGAACTGCCCCGTTGTCCACTCGACCGCGCGCGCCGCATTCGCAGACCCCGACGGCCGCGGCCCGATCTCATCGGTCAGCCAGGAGAGCGTCTCGTACGCGCTCGGCCTTGCCAGTGCGTGCGTGACGAGCAGGTCTGCGTCCTGCGCGAAGGCGGGCGCAGCGAAGAACAGGAGTGCTGCCAACAGCAGGAGTCCCGTGGGGGCACAGGCGCCCTCGCCTGTGCTTCGTTCCGTCGTCGAGACTCGAGGGACAGGCGAGGCGCCTGTCCCTCCACTGGACTCGGATGACCGCGACCTCAGATTTCCTCCGTGTCGATCTGCGCGCGCTGCAGTGCACCGGAGTAGTCGATGTAGCACGACTTCCACTCCGTGAACACGTCGATGCCGGCGACGCCAGCCTCGCGATGACCGTTGCCGGTCTCCTTCGTTCCGCCGAACGGCAGATGCGTCTCCGCTCCGATCGTCGGCGCGTTGACGTAGAAAATCCCGGTGTACATGTCGCGCATTGCGATGAATGCATTGTTCACGTCGCGAGTGTAAATCGACGACGACAGACCGTAGCGAACGCCGTTGCCGATGCTGATCGCATCCTCGAGGTCTTCGCACGGAATCACCGCGGTGACCGGTCC
>CAZKID010000319.1:0-6451 GCA_964552405.1 uncultured Thermoanaerobaculia bacterium | reverse complement strand
CGAGCGCCGACATCGCCAACCAGCCGACGCCCGCCATCGTGGCCTCCGGCATCGTACGTCATCGAATTCTATGACCCGCTCTTGAGCGGCAAGTGCATGAAGGCCCTCTGCACGACACGCTTGCCCGAAACCCAAACACTCCTGAGTCGCAATCTGCACACCATTGACACAGAATTGCACGCAGCCGAAACCGCTGCTCCTCGATCATCCGCACCCGACGACGTTAAGCGCATGGACGCGATCCACGATACCGCACGACAACTGCGTGCGCGCGTCGCTCAAATCCGCCGCGGCGAGATCAGCATGAGCAACTCAAACTAAATAGTCGTTCTGATTCCCGGGAGGCTGCGGTACTGGGCCGTGGCCTCCCCGCGCGCCGAACATGGAGAAGGCACAACCTTGCCTCATAAGTAGGGAAGGCAATTCCTTAGCACAAGCACCCTCGGCATCGAAGATCCCTCCGTGGTCGGCGTGGCTAAAGTCACTGTGTGAGAGGGTTCCGACCGGTTCAAATGGCAGGAGCCGCTCATCGGCGATGCCTGCGGCGCCGTCTCGCCACTGACGGCAGGAGGGCTCGATCCCGCGATCCGCCTCTCGTCATTTGCCGCGGACGTGGTCACCGCGTGGCTCGACACCGGAGATCGAGATGTGCTGCGCCAATACAGCGGAGATTTGTTTCGCGCGCGCTTCCTGTCACGCACGTGGATGAGACGCATCCTCCGCACAATCGGATCACCGCTGATGATGGAGCTCGCGTGCGGGCTGCTGCGGATGGCACCAGCGCTTGCGGCACATGTGTTCTTCGCGCGGGGGTCGGTGCTGGGACAACAACTCATCATGGGACGAAAGCGCAATTCAGAATGCAGAATTCAGAATTGAGAATGAAACCCATCCAGTAGGGCCGCCAGCTCTTCGAAGCCGCGTTCTCTCGCAACATCCGCCGGAGTCTTCCCATCGCTGGACTTCCGCTTCGGATCCGCCCCTCTGGCCATCAGGAGTCGTGCGGTCTCCACGTCTCCTCTTCCGGCGGAGCTGTGCAGCGGTACGTAATCCATCTGCTGCACCGCGTTCGGATCGGCGCCATGATCGAGGAGCAGTTGCATCATCTCCCGATCGCCTTGTGTCGCCGCCGCATGCACGGGAGCCACCTTCATCGGATTGCGCGCGGGTGCTGCGACATCCGCTCCGCGCTCGATCAACATGCGCGCAATTTCCGGATGACGAAAAAAGATCGCGAGTCCGACGGCATTGAACCCATCGTCGCCGAACGAGTCGAGCAACTCGGGATCGCGGTCGAGCAAGTCACTCATGCGCACGGCATCGCCATACGCCGCGGCCTCGTGAAACGAGAGCCGGTGCCCGCGGTCGAGAAAGAGAGGCACGAGATCCGCGCGGCCGTTGTAGATCGCCTGCAGGACCGCCGCGCCATCGACCAGAGACGAATCCCCATCGAGCAGCGACGCGACGCGTGAACGATCACCGTTGCGAATGGCCTCGAGCAGCTCTTCCATCGTCTACCTCCCGGAGAGCAAAGCGACGAAATACCGTTGTTTGATCGTCGAAATTCTACGCGCGATGGAGAAATCGCGCGTTGAACCGGACCACTGGCATCCTGATATCGGGTCACGCGGGCACGCGGATCCGAGGGCGACGGTCCCCTCCCAACACCGCCGCGCCCGCGCGCCCGCGAGCCCGCGTGACTAATTCTGGTAAAGGAGATGCAGATGATTCCTTATGTGAAGACACAGGCCCAACCGTGCCGCAAGTGCGGTCACTCGCGAGCGGCTCACATCGACGGAATTCGTTGTGCCCTTTGCGGATGCAGTCCTCAGCGCGAGGAAGTCATCCAGGAAAATCTCCCCTTCCGATCACTCATACCGTTGCGGGTGACGACGAACACACGGAAACGGTGAGCTGATCCGTAGGATTAACCGGAGCGTAACCTCAGTTGCGAACCGTTATGGACATCCAAGTCAGAAAGACCCCGAAGCTCATCTCAGTCTCTGACCGGAACCTGCAAAGCGCCGCCATCCGCCTCCTCCCGAAGCACAACAAGCTCGTTTCCCCCGAGCTCGTCTACCTTCGTCGAGTCCTGGGCGACAAGGCCACTCAGACGGAGATCGACGAAAAAGTCGTCGCTGTCCGTCGTCTCCCCTGGGCGGAGATCGTCGGCGCCAGCGAGTAAAGCCGGAATCGCTCCGAGGACTCGCACGTTCCTTCGCGCGATGCCCGACGAGCAACCGTCCGAAGAGCCGAGCATTTGCTCCGATGAGGGCTCGAACTGCGAGTCCCAAGAGAAGCCTCATCGCCCGGAAATCCGACCTGCCGCGGAGCCCACATGCTGCGGCTCCGGCTGCGACGATTGCCCGTTTTGAGTTCTGAGTGCTGAGTTCTGAGTTCTGAGGTTTAGAGTAGAACTAGCTAGCAGTGCACTTCCCACTCAGCACTCAGAACTCAGAACTCAGTACTCTCCTTTGCGATCGCGCGATCGACGCAATGTCGCGCACCTTCTGCGTGCGCCGTTCGCGCATCGCGCGTACACTCGTCACGACGTGGACGCACGACTGGCAACGCGACCCGTTCAGCCGAGGCGCCTGCGCGTATGCGGCCGCCGGCGGAAGTCATGCACACGCAGAGCTCGCCAGACCGAGTCAGTCGACGCTCTTCTTCGCAGGTGAAGCGACGAGCAGCGACCAGACGGGCACCGTCGCAGGAGCCATCGCGAGTGGACTCCGTGCCGCGCGGCA
This sequence comes from uncultured Thermoanaerobaculia bacterium, assembly GCA_964552405.1. Classification (GTDB taxonomy): domain Bacteria; phylum Acidobacteriota; class Thermoanaerobaculia; order Gp7-AA8; family Gp7-AA8; genus JAJPHC01. Next base: position 3,704 of record CAZKID010000319.1, on the reverse strand, counting down.
AATGTCATAAACGAGACTCACCGCGACTCCGTACTAATCACCCGAGGAGATCATCATGATGGAACGGCGCCGGTTCGCCCTCTTTGCGATTCTGCTTTTCTGCGTCGCACCTCTGCTCAATGCGCGCGTCATCTCGTATGCACCGTACAGCGACCGCGTGTCGTTCCCCGGAGTGCAGCATCGGCTCAATCGCCACTTCGCGCTCGTCGAGGGACCGACGCCCGTTTATGGAGGCCCGCTCGTTTCGCCCGTTCCGTACTACAACGGATTTCCCTACGGCCAGGTCGTCATCTATGACAACGAAGGAAAAGAAGAGCCGCGCGTCGTCTTTCCGCAGGACGGAACGCTCGCCGCGTTCGCGCTGCTCGCGGTGCGCGAGAACGCGCAGGGCACACCGACCCTCCTCATTCAGACCAACTCCACACTGAATGGACAGAACCCCCAGCAACAGTGGCTCATGCTGATCAGCAACGATGGCGGCAATTCATGGACGCATGTGCTCTTCCCGAACTCCCTCGTCAATCAGATCGGCTACTACGCGCAGGATTTCGGCGGTCCGTTCGCGCGCGGGCGTTTCTCGCAAGTACGCATCGGCACGAGCGATTCTCCGTTCGTGGTCGGAACCTCGAGCGCGGTATACGCAATCTCAACGGAGGGTGTCGCACGAACGATCGCCTCGACCTCGAACGTAGCGCAGCCGCTGGTTGGGATGAGCCGCGATGGGTCGCTCGCGCTGGTACGGATGACACCATCGACGATCCAGGTCGTCCCGGTAGGACCGTTTGCGCTCCTCCTGCCTGCTGCTGCCATCACTGTCGATCCGTCCGGAATGTATGAAGGCTGGGTCGTGAACTACTCGAATTTCTATCTCGAGTCGACGATTGGCTATCAGCGCACGCTCAAGAAAATCGTCGGCAACGTGATCACCGACATCGCGGGCGCCGACGCATCGACCACGGATTCGATGTCGTTCTTCGCGGTCCCGACGGTCGACTATGACGGCGCATGGATGATTCAGCGCGGAACGGGCAAGCCGACCCGCCTCTCCCGCTACACGCCGTCCGAAGGGCTGAAGACGCAGTGGGAAGATCCCACCGGTCCCGAGGTCGAGGCGCTGCATGCGGGAACTTCAGGAACCTCACTGTTGATTCAAGTCCATCGCGCGCGGCCGCAGGCGGATCAGCGTCTCTTCAAAGATCCGGCACTCGCCGTGTGGCACATCGGAGAAGCCGCACCTTCGGCCTACGACGAGCTCTATCTCAACGAGACCGCGGCCAAAGGCTTCGTCCACGTCGACGTCGATCGGATCGCATCGGGAGATCCCTTCGTGTTCGACTCCGGACCACAGGCGATCGGCGGTGGCGGCATCCTGATTTCTCCGGCGCCCGCCGGCGGCAGCGATGTCGTCCAGGAGTGGGGTGTCGTTCGCGCATCGCTCAAGCAGCACCTCGTGCTTCCTGGTATCGGACGAACGGCGGGTGCCTACGGCAGCTTCTGGCAAAGCGACATGATCCTCTACAACCCGCTGCCTGTCTCACAGAACGTGACCCTTCGCTACCTGCCGAATGGCTCAGTGACCGCCGTTGCGGAGAACGATCAGAAGAAGATCACGCTCGCGGCAGGCGAGATCCGGCAGATCACCGACGCATTGAAAACAATCTTCGGCTACGAGTCAGGAAACGGTGCGGTCTTCCTCGATCCGGAATCCGGCATCAATGCAACGAGCCGGACGTACACGCGCTCGACGGCCGGCTCCTTCGGCTTCGGCATGAATGCGATCGACGTTTTCTCCGCAACACGACCGCGCTTTCCGGTGACGTTCTCCGGCGCCTTCAACGGCAAGGACTTCCGGACGAGTCTGATCCTGACGGATGTGTCGGGCCGCGGCACGAACGCGAATCTGAAGGCCACTGGCGCGAACGGTGCGATGGGGACATCGAACTTCACGTTCGGCGTCACGGCTAACGGCCAGCAGCAGCTCGCGGGCGTCAGCACGTTCCTCTCCCTCCTTCCGAGTGACACGGGTGCTCTCCTCGTGCAGCCGAATGCCGGAGAAGCCATTGCCTCGCTCTATCTGATCGACAACCGCACGAACGACTCGACGTACTTTCCGCCCGACCTCCCCGCGCCGGTCGTACGGACGATTCCGGTCATCGGACATGTCGACGGCGCGAACAACTCGCAATTCCGCAGCGATCTCTATCTCTACAACCCGGCGGGGCAGACGCGTACGGTCACACTGCAGGTGAAGCCGTGGGACACACCGGAGAGTCCGAACACGATCTCGCTCACGATGCTGCCAAATGAAGCCCGAGTCATTCGCGATGTTCTCCTGAGCGCCTTCGGGCGCACGGGCCTCGCGCGGCTTCGCTATCAATCATCGACGGATGCCGCGAGCATTCGCGTGACTTCGCGCACCTACACCATCGACAAGGATGGCGGAACGTATGGGTTCCTCATGCCGCCGCTGAACAACTTCCAATCTGCCGGAGCCGGCGACACGCTGGAAATCCTCGGCGCATTCGGCGACAAAAACTTCCGCACGAATCTCGGCTTCGTCGAGATGACCGCCTTCGCCAACAACACGGCCGTCAGTGTGAAGGTCGACATCGTCGACGCCGCGGGTCACACGATCGACACCTTCACGACTTCCCTCGCGGTCGCCGGCGGCATGCAGATCAATGATCTCTTCCGCACCCGCAACCTCGGCGAGAACACAGGCCCCGTACTCATTCGAATCTCGCCGGTGAGCGGAATGATCGGAGCGTATGCAACGATCATCGACAACGGCACCAACGATCCGACATATCTCGCGGCGCAACTCGGTGCGAAGTGATCAAATAGGAGGATGTCCTACTGCGACGCCGCCATCGATCATCCGTTTCACGGCCCGTATCACGATCTCGAATACGGCTTTCCGATCTCCGAGGACGACGCGCTCTTCGAGCGCCTCGTGCTGGAGATCAATCAGGCGGGCCTTTCGTGGCTGACGATCCTCAAGAAGCGCGAAGCATTTCGCCAGGCGTATCGCGGATTCGAGATCGCGCGGGTTGCGCGCTTCACCGAACGCGACCGGCAGCGCCTGCTCAATGACGCGGGCATCATCCGCAACCGGCTGAAGATCGAAGCTGCGATCGAGAATGCGAAGCGCGTTCGCGCGCTGCCGCAAGGCTCATTCGCGAAGTGGCTCGAAGCGCATCACCCGCTCTCACGCGACGAGTGGGTGACGCTGTTCAAGAAGACGTTTGCGTTCACCGGCGGCGAGATCACCTCGTCGTTCCTCATCAGCATCGGCTACCTGCCCGGAGCACACGAGAAGTCATGCCCTGTGTACGCGAACTGGAGAGCGGCCGTGACGGCCGCAGGAATCTAGTCTCGGGGCACGTTCATCCCCATCGCTTCCGCGTACAACCCATGAAAGTGATGCACACCGTTCTCGCGCTGAGGTGAATAGCGGCCGCTGTCGTACGTCGCGGAGGCGAGCCCGCGCTGTACGGCCTCGCAGATCTCGATGTCCTCGAGCTGAATCTCATCGCTGAACGAGATCGTCTCGTCGATCTCCTGGCGCACGCTGTCCGGATCGCGGAAGTACCACTCGAACACGGTCAGCGTCCGCCCCTGCCCCAGCGGCAGAATCAGATTCGTCGAGAAGTTGTCGGGATACACGTTCAACATCAGGTTGGGATAGACCCAGTAGTAGTTCA
>CAZKID010000318.1:0-6456 GCA_964552405.1 uncultured Thermoanaerobaculia bacterium | reverse complement strand
CCCGGAATCCCGCTGGACCGCAGTTCGCTCACGAACAGGTGTAAAAACGTCACGGGGCGCTCCGTTTCCGCCGCGCGATCGAAGCTCGGCCGGCGCCCTTTCGCGATCGAGCCGGCGAGCGTGAATTGCGAGACCGCGAGAATCGCACCCCCTGCTTCCGTCAGATCGCGATTCATCTTCCCAGTCTCGTCACCGAAGATGCGCAGCTCGCGAATCTTCTTTGCTGCGTCACGCATCCGCTGTTCGTCATCGCCCTTCTCGACGCCGGCCAGCACCACGATCCCTGCCGCGATCTCGGATACCAACTCGTCATCCACGCTCACTGATGCGCGGCGCACGCGCTGGATCACGCACTTCATGACATGAACTTTCCGGGGCCCCAGAAGTTCCCCGCTTCGACGACACGCGACATGAGCGCCGCATTCTACTCTGCGTGGAAACGGGAGAGATGGTCCGGCGATCCGATACAATCGCGCCCCATCCAAAGGAGAGAAGCACATGATCAACAAAGTCATCCTCGTCGGCCGCCTCGGAAAAGACCCGGAGATCCGCGCGACGCCCGGCGGCACGAGCGTCGCGAAATTCTCACTGGCCACGGATGAGAGGTTCACCGACAAGAACGGCGAGAAGCAGGAGCGCACCGAGTGGCACAACATCGTGGCCTGGGGCCGCCTCGGCGAGATCTGCGGCCAGTACCTGCGCAAGGGGAAGCTGGTCTACATCGAAGGTTCGATCCGTACCGACTCGTGGGACGACAAGGAGAGCGGCCAGAAGAAGTACCGCACCGAGATCGTCGCCCGCGAGATGAAGATGCTCGACAGCCGTCGCGATGACGAAGGCGGAGGCGGCAGCTATGGCGGCGGTTCACGCAGCCGCACGAGCTCGTCATCGATGCCGGAGATGGCCGAAGACGAGGAAGTTCCGTTCTAGCAGTACTGAGTGCTGAATACTGAGTGCTGAGTGGGCGACCGCTCAGCACTGAATTCCTCGCTCACTTCGGCGAAGCGTTTCGTGCTACGGTCCATTGATGTACCGCGGCGAACGCTTCAACGCCATCACTCACCTCGTCGGGACCGTCCTCGCGCTGGCTGGCGCTTCGGTCGTCATCACGCTCGCCGCGCAGCGCGGCGGCGCGACGCGCATCACGGCCGTGGCGGTCTACGGCCTCATGCTGACGATCCTCTATCTCAGCTCGACGCTCTACCATTCGTTCCGCGGAAGGGCGAAGCGCGTGTTTCACGTCTTTGATCACTGCTCGATCTATCTGTTGATCGCCGGCACGTACACTCCGTTCACGCTCGTCACGCTGCAAGGGAAAACCGGCTGGTGGATGTTCGGCGTCATCTGGACGCTGGCCATCGCCGGCGTGCTGAAGGATGCGATGTTTCACGGGAAGTATCGCGCCGCTTCGGTGGTGCTCTACATCCTGATGGGCTGGATCGTGGTCGTCGCCTTCACGCCGCTGAAGCTCGCGCTGCCGCCTGCAGGAATCGCGTGGCTGATTCCAGGCGGCATCGCCTATACGGCCGGCGTCGCCTTCTTCGCGATGTCGAAGAAGGTCGCCTACACGCACGGTGTGTGGCACCTGTTCGTGATCGCCGGCAGCATCTGCCACTACGTCGTCGTCGCACGCTACGTGGTCTGATGGTCATCCGCCCGATCGCCTCCGACGCCGAAGCGGAACAATGCGCGGCAATGATGGCGGCAAGCGAGCCGTGGATCTCCTACGGCCGCACCTACGAGCGTTGTCTGAAGATCGTTCGCGATCCGGGGAGCGAGTTGCACATCGCCGTCGAAGAAGGCCACGTGCGCGGCTTCATCATCATTGTGATGCACGGCGCATTCGTCGGTTACATCAAGATCCTCTGTGTCGATCCTGCGCTTCGCAGCAAAGGAATCGGCTCGCGCCTCGTCGCGTTCGCCGAAGAGCGGATCTTCAGCGAGTCACCGAACGTCTTTCTCTGCGTCAGCGACTTCAACACACGGGCGCGTGCACTCTACGAACGGCTCGGCTACGAGAAGATCGGGGAATTGCGCGATTACCTCGCAAAGGGGTTCACGGAAGTGTTGATGAGAAAGACGCGCGGGCCGATCGGGTGAAATTGTGAAGTGCGGACAGGCGAGGGCGCCTGTCCCCCACCGGAGTCCCGTGGGGCACAGGCGCCCTCGCCTGTGCTCGTTTACGTCCACTCCTCCCGCCCGCTCCTCCCGGTGCCCGCTGCAGGCATGTCGATTACAGGCGCGCCGCGACGCGTGACTCGGACCGCTTCGACGAAGCGAATCGCTTCCTCGATCACCTCATCGAAATGCCTCGGTGGTGCGCCGGCCTCGGCGCGCAATCGATTGCAATGCTCGCGATAGCGTTCGCCGCGCGCACGTGCATCATCGAATCGCGCGCGCACGACGGCATCGTCGTTCACGCGTCTCCGCAGGTACTGCTGCAAGTCGGGGACGCGCTCGATGTGACTGCAAAAGAGGATCACGTCGTTGCCCGCCATCAGCGCCTGCTCGGCGATCGACTCATAGGAGCCGAGGTCGGAGACGGCGTGCATTTCCATGTCGTCGGAGACGGCGAGGCCTTCGAAACCGATTCGCTCGCGCAACAAGCCGTGCGTGATCGTGCGCGAGAGCGATGCCGGTGCGCCGGAGGCATCGATCTTCGGATACGTGCCGTGTCCGATCAGAATCGCACTTGCCGCTGCACCCAGCTCGTTGAACGGCACAAGGTCACGATTCGCCAGCGCATCGAGTGACGCATCGATGATCGTCGAGCCGTAATGCGAGTCCGCCGTTCCGAGTCCGATTCCCGGAAAGTGTTTCAGACACGACGCTGTCCCCCAGCTCTCCTGGCCGCGCATGAAAATGCTCGCAAGTTCCGTCACGCGCCGCGCACTGCTCGCGAAGATCCGGCGCTCGAGCCCCTTCGGCGTCACGTCTCCACGTACGTCGACGACGGGCGCGAGATTGCACTCGATGTCGAAATAGCGCAGCGCCATCCCGATCACCTTGCCGTGCCATTCCGCCATTTCGGCGGCACGTTCTCCTTCGTCGAATGATTCGACACTCGGGAGGCCGGGAATCATGTGCCGGAGACGATCGACGCGCCCCCCTTCCTCATCGATCATGAACAACGGCGCGCGTCTGGAGATCGCCCTCACTTCGGCGATGAGCTGCTTGAGCTGAACGACGTCGCCGATGTTGCGCCCGAACAGCACGACGGCGTACGGAGAGTGCTCGGCGAGAATCCGCCGCTCGAGGTCAGTCAGCGTCTTGCCGGCGAGGCCAATCCCAAGAATCTCAGTGCCCGTGACTATTCCTCCAGCCGCGACTTCAACTTTGCCAGCTCATTGAGCGCCTGCAAGGGCGTCAGTGCATCGAGTTGCAACGCCCGCACCGCATCGAGCACATCCTGCTCACGCGAGTCGAAGAGACCGAGCTGCCGGGTCGCGCGCGGCGCATTCGGCCGCGTCTCCTCGACCATCGCCCGCTCCTTCCGCTCGAGCGTCGAAAGAATCTCCCGCGCCCGCTCGATGATCGGCTTCGGAATTCCCGCGAGCTTCGCGACCTGGATTCCGTAGCTCTTGTCCGCCGCGCCGGCGACGACCTTGCGCAGAAAGATGATCTGGTCGTTCCACTCCTTCACCGCGACATTGAAGTTCGCAACGCGCGTGCGCGTCTTCGCCAGGTCCGTGACTTCGTGGTAGTGCGTCGCAAACAGCGTGATGCCGCTTCGCTCGGCATGATCGTGGAGATATTCGATGATCGCCCACGCGAGCGAGAGCCCGTCGAACGTCGCGGTGCCGCGCCCGACTTCATCGAGGATGATCAGCGAGCGCTCGGTCGCGTTGTTGAGAATGTTGGCGGTCTCATGCATCTCGACCATGAACGTCGACTCGCCGCGTGCGAGTTGATCGGAGGCGCCGACGCGCGTGAAAACACGATCGAAAATACCGAGGCGGGCTTTCGTCGCAGGGACGAAGGACCCCGCTTGATTCAGAAGAACGATGAGTGCGACCTGGCGCAGATAGGTCGACTTGCCGCCCATGTTCGGACCGGTGATCACCTGGATTCCATTGCGGTCGCGCTCAATGTCGGTGTGATTCGGAATGAAGCGCTCGGCCGTCAGCTGCTCGATCACCGGATGGCGTCCGTCCTCGATGCAGAGCTCCGGCTCTTCGCTGAGTTGCGCGCGGACGTAGCGGTGACCCACAGCGATCGCCGCGAGCGAGGAGAGGGAGTCGATCGCCGCGACCAGCTTCGCGATTGCCAGAATGTGCCGCGCCCCTTTCCCGCCGGCTGCCAGCAGCGCGTCGTACAGCCGGATCTCGATCGCGTTCGCCTTCTCCTCCGCACCGACGATCTTCTCCTCGAGCACTTTCAGGTCGGGCGTGATGAAGCGCTCGGCGTTCACGAGCGTCTGCTTGCGGATGTAGTCCGGCGGTACGCGCGAGAGGTTCGACTTCGATACTTCGATGTAGTAGCCGAAGACCGAATTGAAGCGGACCTTCAGCGATGAGATGCCGGTGCGCTGCTTCTCCGCGGCCTCGATCTCCATCAGCACGGACTTCGAGTCGCGCGCGATCGTGCGCAGCGCATCGAGCTCGGCGTCGACGCCGGGACGGATCGCGCCGCCGTCGCGGACGTTGACGGGAGGAACGTCGGCGATCGTCGCCCCGATGCGGCTGATGACGTAGTCCCGTGGGGGCACAGGCGCCCCCGCCTGTGCGTTTTGGACAGGCGAGGGCGCCTGTCCCGCCACAAGCCGCTGCAGCAAAGGGCCGTGCAGCGGCTGCATCACTTCGTGCAATTCGCCCACGGCGATGAGCGAGTCAGCGAGCGTGAGGCATTCGCGCGGGGTCGCGCTGCGAAGGGTCACGCGAGAAATCAGCCGTTCGAGATCCGCAATACGCGCGAGACGCGCGGCCATCTGCTCCAGAATCGCGCGCGAGCGCGTCAGCTCGTCGACCGCATCGTGACGTTCGAAGATCGCCTCGCGCGAAACGAGCGGGCGCGTGATCCACCGCCGCAGCATGCGCGCCCCCATCGAGGTCTTCGTGGCATTGACGACACTCCAGAGCGAGGCGCGAGGGCGCCCGGCATCGCGCGAGTCGAGCACTTCGAGATTCGCGAGCGTCGCGGCGTCGAGCTGCAAAAAATCGGCGGCGTTATCCACGCGCAGCGACTGAACGTGATCGAGCGTCCGCTTGTGACTCGCCGAGGCATACCGCAGCGCTCCTCCCGCCGCGGCGACCCGCGCATCCTCGGGCTCGAGCCCGAAGCCGCGCAGGCTCTGCGTCGCAAAGTGCTTTGTCAGATACTCGTGCGCACCGCGCGGCTCGAACATCGACGGCTCGACCGGAGTCGCGGCAACGCCGAGCTCGGACACCTGGCCCGCAAAGCCGTTGTCGTCGCGCGGAAAGATCGCTTCGCGCGGATCGAAGCGCGCGACGTCGTCGGCGAGACGTCCATCATCGAGTCCGCGATAGTTCGTGACGAAAAAGTCGCCCGTCGACACATCGAGATATGCGGCACCGAGCGATTTATCCAGCGGGACGAGCGAGACGAGGTAGCACGACTCGCGCTCGACGATCGAGCTCTCGGTCGCGGTGCCCGGCGTCACGATGCGCACGATCTCGCGCTTGACGAGTCCCTTTGCCGCGGCCGGATCTTCGACCTGTTCACAGATCGCGACCCGCAGTCCGTGACGGATCAGCTTCGCGATGTACGAGTCCGCCGAGTGATACGGCACGCCGCACATCGGCGCCTCATGTTCCTGCCCTCTGCCGCGCGCAGTCAGAACGAGATCGAGCAGCGGCGCCGCCTTCTCCGCATCCTCGTAGAACATCTCGTAGAAGTCGCCGAGACGATAGAAAACGATGGTGTCGGGAACCTGACGCTTGATCTCGAAATACTGCTCGAGCATCGGCGTCAATTTGGCGGGCCGGGACATTCGCGGATTGTATCTGGCTTCTCCGGGGGCGCGGCGCAGAACGCAGAATGACGAATTGAGGGGCTTCGGACTTTTCAGTGGGTAGATTCTGCAGCGACCGATCTCTCGTCATCCCGAGCGGCGACGTCGCTGCGCGACGCGACTGAGAGAAAGAAACCAAGGCACGCGATCGCAAGCCTCCGTCATCCCGAGCGAAGTCGAGGGACCCGGGTGGGCGGGAGGCGCGCGACATGAGTTCCGTACCACACGCCCACCCAGGTCCCTCGACTTCGCTCGGGATGACGAGAGATCGGTCGCTGCAGAATCTACCCACTGAAATCAGCGATGCCCCAGAAGAATGAAGAATGACGCGCGAAGCGCCACATCAATTTTGAATTCTGCATTTTGAATTCTGCATTCTGCATTTCGCTTTTCGATTTCCTCACACGGCTAATTCTCGATAACCGATCCCCCGTCATCCCGAGCGAAATCGAGGTATCCGGGGCGCCATCCGGAAAAAGTCCGAA
>CAZKID010000317.1:0-6477 GCA_964552405.1 uncultured Thermoanaerobaculia bacterium | reverse complement strand
GGCTTCGCAGTACGCATGCCGCATTATTGTACCGATTTCACGGACAGAACACTAGTCGGCTCAAACCCGCATAAACACCCCACCCGGGTCCCTCGACTTCGCTCGGGATGACCAGAGATCGGTCGCTGCAGAATCTACCCACTGAAAAGTCCGAAGCCCCTAAGTTCTGCGTTCTGCGTTCTGCATTTCGCTTCTGCTCCCAACGGTCGTGCCCGCCCGCAGCAGCTTCTCGAACTCCGCGGCCGCCACCGGCACGCTGATCAGGAAGCCCTGCGCTGCCGTGCACTGCTCCCGCTGCAGGAACGCCAGCTGCTCTTCCGTCTCCACTCCCTCGGCCACCACGCGCAGTCGCAGCGCACGCGCCATCGAGATCACGGCGGAGATGATTGCGCCGTCGCTCGAGCTCGTGGAGAGATCGCGCACGAAGTCCTGATCGATCTTCACCGTATCGATCGGGAAGCGCTTCAGATAGTTCAGCGACGAGTAGCCGGTGCCGAAGTCATCGATCGAGATGCGGATTCCCATCTCCTTCAGCTTTCGCATGATGGCGAGCGAGAGATCCGCGTTCTGCATCGCGGCCGACTCGGTGATCTCGAGATCGAGCAGCGTCGGCGGATACTTCGTCTCCTCGAGCACGCGCTCCACCATGCGCGTGAGGTCGCGCTGCTGGAACTGCCGCGGCGAAAGATTCACGGCGATGCGCAGCCCCTCGTAGCCCGCATCGTGCCAGCTCTTCATTTGCGCGCAGGCGGTACGCAGCACCCATTCGCCGAGGGGAACGATGAGCCGCGTCTCCTCAGCGATCGGAATGAACTCGTCCGGCGGCATCAGTCCGAACTCCGGATGGCTCCAGCGGATCAGGGCCTCTGCTCCGCAGATCGCTCCGGTCTCGAGGTCGATCATCGGCTGGTAGTGCACGATGAACTCTTCCCGCTCGAACGCGTGGTGCAGGCTGCCCTCCAGCGTCAGCCGCTCCGCTCCTTCCGCCACCGTGACGAACTGGAAATTGTTGCGGCCCATCTCCTTGGCGCGGTACATCGCGCGATCCGCATTCTTCAGCAACGTCTCGGCATCTGCCCCATCGTCCGGGAACAGCGAGATGCCGAGCGACGTCGTGACGAAGAGCTCATGGCCTTCGACCATGAACGGTTGTCCGATCGAGTCGAGAACTTTCTGCGCGACACCCGTCGCGGCACGGCGATCGGCGACATCGCTGAGCAGGATCGTGAACTCGTCGCCGCCCATGCGCGCCACCGTATCTTCGGCGCGGACGCAGTTCACGAGACGGTCCGCCACCGCCTGCAGCAGACCGTCGCCAACCGTGTGGCCGAGCGTGTCGTTCACGAGCTTGAATTGATCGAGGTCGAGAAACATCACGGCGACCATGCGCGCGCTTCGCTTGCCGCGTGAGAGCGCGACCGTGATGCGATCGCGGAACAGCAGGCGATTCGGCAGACCGCTGAGCGCGTCGTGATACGCCTGCCACTCCATCTTCTCGTGTGCGGTCTTCCGGTCGGTGATGTCGATGATGGTGCCTTCGATGACATTGCCGTCGAGCACCGCGACATTCTCGAGAACCCACACCGGCGAGCCGTCGCGGCGCTTCATCCGCATTTCGACATTCGTCAGCGAACCGTGCTCCTGCAGCGCCTGCAGATACCGTTTCCGATCCTCGGCCTCGAAGTAGAGATCGAGTGCCGAGGAAGCGTTGAGGAGCTGTTCGTTGGAATCGAAGCCGAAGATGCGCGCCATCGCATCGTTGCACTCGAGCACGCGTCCGTCGACGGTACTGCGGAAGACGCCGGCGAGATTGCGCTCGAAGAGAAGCCGGAAGCGAGCCTCGTTCGACTTCCGCTCGGTGACGTCGCGCGCGATGCCCTGCACGCCGAAGCGCTTGCCGTCGCGGAACACGAGCCGCGTGTTGACCTCGACGGGAATCCTCCGGCCGTCCTTCGCCTGAAGATCGATTTCGTAAGACGTGGTCCTCGACTCGTCGTCGACCTTCTTCTGAAAATTCGCAGCGGCGCGCTCGACATCATCTGAGGCGATCAGTTGCTGAATCGTCATCGAGAGCGCTTCATCGAGCGAGTAGCCGGTCACGCGCAAACCGGCGAGGTTCATCGACGTGATGCGCCCCTCGAGATCGTGCGTATAGACGATGTCGTTCGCATTCTCGAAGAGATCGCGGTAGCGGGTCTCGCTCTGTTGCAGCGAAGCCTCGATCGCCTTGCGCTCGGAGATATCGCGCGCGACGACCTGGATGGCCGGCTTGCCGTCGATCTGAAACGAGATCGCCGCGACCTCGACGTCGATGGAGCTTCGGTCGAGCTTCAGAAACTTCTCTTCGATGAGCGGGACTTCACGTCCTTTCGAGAGCACGCGCAGACGGCTGCGCACCGTCGACCGGTAATCGGGATGGACCAGCGTGATGATGTCGCGGCCGATGAGCTCTTCGGCCGACGAGGCACCGATGAGTTTCACGGCGGCGTTGTTGACGAATGTCAGCTTCCCTGCCTGATGCACGAAGATCGCATCGGGGCTCAGCTCGACGACGTTGCGATAGCGCTCCTCGCTTTCGCGGATCATCTCTTCCGCGCGGCGCCGCTCGGTGACGTCCTGTGCGATGACGAGCCGCGAGCGCGTCTCGCGAAATTGAAACTCGAACGACGTGATCTCGACGTCGATGATCCTGCCGTTGCGAAGGCGGTGACGGAACAGCGCACGATCACGCTTCTCAGGCGGATCGCGCAGCGCCTCCTGCATGACCGGCACGTCTTCTTCCGGCCGGATGTCGGCGATCGTCATCTGCTCAAATTCTTCGCGCGTGTAGCCGTAGTGATCGACCGCCGCATCGTTCACCGCGATGAACTTCAGCGTCTCGAAGTCGTAGACCCACATCGGCAGCGGATTCGCGTCGAAAAGCGTCCGATACCGCGTCTCGCTCTCGCGCAGCGCCTCCTCGGCCCGTTTCCGTTCGGTGTAATCGGTCGCGACATAGATCGCGGCGACAGGCGTCCCGTCGGCCTGCCGGACGAAGGACGACTGCGCGAGCACGTCGAGCATCGAGCCATCCGCCGTGCGCCAGAGCATCGTCTGTTCGAGCACGCCCGTGCTCTCCAGAATCTGCGCCGTGCTCGTCGCATCGTTGCGCTGGATGATGTTGCGGATGTGCAGGCCGACCATCGACGATGCGTCGAAGCCGAGCAGCGTGCCGGCCGCGCGATTGACGACGCGGATCTTGCCATCCATGTCGACGACGAGCACCGCCCCCTTCATCGTCCCGAGGATCTGTTCGGCCGCGAACTCCGGCGTGAGATCGATCAGCTCGTAGTTCCAGACCGCGCGCGCCGCCACGATCGAGAACGCGAGCACCGCCATGTAGCCGACTGGATACATGTCGATGCCGATCGAGGGAAAGACATCGACGAGCGCAAGACTCCCGACTCCGATCGCGAGCAGCAGAAGTCCGCTCCGCTCGTGGGTCTGCCCCTCCGATTGTTGATGCGCGTTCCAGAGGAGACGCATCGAATAGAGAAGGATGATCCCGTGGACCACTGCCCAGCCGAAGTTCCAGCGCGAGCCGTTCGCATACCAGCCCCATGAATAGTGCCGGACAGCGGGGATGAGAATCGTGGACGCGGCTCCGACCAGTGCCACACCGATGCAGAAGAACCAGGCGAGGCCGAGGCGCGTCTTGATGCGCTGGCGCGTGCCGGTATAGACGGAGACGAAATTCAGGATGATCGCAGGGATGAGCGTGGCGAAGAAGTGTCCGACGCGCGCCCACAACAGCGCGAGCGACGCGGCGCGCGATGCGTACATGAGCGAGAAACAACCGAGCCATGCCGCCGCGCAAGCGGTGATGAGTGAGAAGAGGATGCTGCCACGCGCGCCCCGCCCGCGAATCGCGACACCTGCGCCGAGACAGAATGCCACCGCTGCCGTGAGTGCAGTCGCAAACGCGAGGGGATTCGCCGCGTAGCTGTCCATGATGAACGCAGCGCCAATGGTATCGCTGTGTGGACATCCGGTGGGCGCACAGACCACAACACCATCCGGGGGGCGCAGGCGCCCTCGCCTGTGCACCGAGCCGGCAGGCGAGGCGCCTATCGAACCACTGGATTTCGAATCACCAGCCGCGCGCGGGGCGCCACTCCCCCACCACCTCGCGGTTCTCGATCACGTGATACCGATCGAACATCGCGGCGGTCAAACACGAATGATTCGGGAGCACGCGCACCTTCATCCCGACGGGCAGGTGCGCGATTCCCTCGAGCTTGCCGTGCTCCTGCGACACGGACGTCAGCCGCACCGGCAACGGCGAAAGATCGAGATCACAGACGATTCCGTAACTCACATCGGGATCGATGTGATCCGCGCCGAGATCCTTGGAGAGCGCGAGAGCACCGGCATCGATGATCGCGCAACGCCGTTCGGGATACGAACCAACGACCGTTGCGAGCACCGACACCGCAACATCCTCCACGCGGCATGAGCCGATCGCGGTCTGAAACGCGTCATAAAAGATGTAATTGCCCGGCCGCACTTCATCGACTTCGATGAAGCGATCGACGACTGATGCCGTCGGCGTCGAGCCGACGCTGCGAACGAGGAATCCGAGCTCCTCATCGAGCGCGCGAAACCGCGTGAGGCAGCCCGCTTCCTCCGCCGCGATGCGCCGCACGTCGTCCGCATTGCGCGCGTGATACGAGTGACCGGCGTGCGTCAGGATTCCGTGGAAGCGAATCGTCGTCGAGCGCAGCATCGCGCGCGCGAGCGCCACGCTGTCGGGACTATCCGGACTCACCCCCGCGCGGTGATAGCCGCAGTCGATCTTGAGAAACACCTCGAACGAGAATCCGCGCCGCTCCATCGCTCGAAGCGCAGTTTCCGAATCGATCAACAGATTCAGACGATCGATGCGCGAGGCGAGCGCCGCGGCACGATCGAGCTTCTCCGGCGCGATCGGCACCGCATAGGTGATGTCGCGAAATCCCCCATCGGCGAAGAACTCCGCCTCGGCCAGCGTCGAGACGGTGATCGGCCCGAAATTTCCTCCATGCTGTAGACGCGCACCCTCGATAGTCTTATGCGTCTTCACATGCGGACGGAACGCAACTGCTGACGTACGAACCTTTTCCTGCATGCGAACGCAATTCGCGCGCGCGCGGGGAAGGTCGACGAGAAACGAAGGTGTGGGAAGCTCGGTTAGGATCGGCAAGGTGCGGAAGATTATCCACATCGACATGGATGCGTTCTACGCATCCGTGGAACAGCGCGATGATCCGGCGCTGAAAGGAAGGCCGGTGGTCGTCGGCTGGCCGGGCGAACGGAGCGTCGTCTGCGCCGCGTCGTACGAGGCGAGGAAGTTCGGCGTCCACTCCGCGATGCCGGCCACACGCGCGCGCCGCCTCTGCCCGCAGGCCGTCTTCATCCATCCGAACTTCGAGAAGTACCGCGCGGTGTCGCGCGAGATCCGCGACATCTTCGAGCGCCATACTCCGCTCGTCGAACCGCTCTCGCTCGATGAGGCCTATCTCGATGTCACGCAGGAGCTGACCGGCATTCCCACCGCGACCGAAGCGGCGGAGCGCATCCGCCGCGAGATTCGCGACGAGACGCATCTCACGGCATCCGCCGGCGTGGCGCCGAACAAGTTCCTCGCCAAGATCGCCTCGGACTGGCGCAAGCCCGACGGCATCTTCGTCATCAAGCCGCATCAGGTCGAGCGGTTCCTCATGCCGCTGCCGGTGCGCAAGATCCCCGGCGTCGGCAAGGCGACGGAGAAGGTGCTCCTCGAAATGAACATCGAGACGGTCGGCGATCTCCATCGCTTCACGCAGGAAGAGCTGGTGCAGCGCTTCGGCAAGTGGGGCACGCGGTTGTGGGAGCTCGCGCGCGGCATCGACGAATCGCCGGTCGAGCCGTCGCGTCCGCGCAAGTCGTGGTCGAGCGAGTCGACGTTTCCGAAAGACATCCCGCTCGAAGAAGTCGCGGCGTGGATCGAGAGCGAGGCGCGGCAGCTGTGGGACACGCTGCAAGCGAAAGGAATGAACGGCCGGACCGTCACCGTGAAATTGCGGACCGGCGATTTCAAAACGGCAACGCGGCAGCTCACACCGGAAACGCAACCGGCATCCGGTGAAGAGCTCGCGCGCATCGGAGTGGAGCTGTTGTCGCGCTTCTCCTTTTCTGAAGGAGCAAAGTACCGGCTGGCGGGGATCGGCGTTTCGAATTTCGTTGGCGAAGAAGAGGAGGAGGAAGAGGAGAAAGACCTGTTTTCACGCGGAGACGCGGAGAACGCGGAGTGAGGTCTGCGCGGATTTGCGACGATCAGCTCGTCCGGAGAGCTCATGCTCCTGTCCCTTCTCGGCCGCTAACGCGCGGCTGCACCAGCGCCGTTGATATATCGTTCGCAGCGCCATGAACAGACAGCCCATCACAGTCGCGCAATTCGGCATCGGCCCGATCGGCGCG
>CAZKID010000316.1:0-6488 GCA_964552405.1 uncultured Thermoanaerobaculia bacterium | reverse complement strand
GGGGAATTTTCGAAAGACACAGGGGATTGGGTCGCCTGGGTCAGGGGGTCCCGGCCGAGTTCGGCATCTCCCGGACGACGGTGCCGGGCTATTTCGATCTGTGGGTCGTATGGAATGCGGCGAAGGCGCCGCGGGAGGTCTTTCGCGTTCTGGTTGCCGGAGAGAGCGGCGATTGGGGGCCCGCGGCAAGTTATACCTTTAGCCCGGCCCATGACGGGCCGTTCGTTGCGCCCGACGTCAACGCCACTCCGGCCAGATGCCGGATACTCGCCGCCAGCACGCTGTCGACTGTAACGGTCACCGCCTTCGACGCGCGGCCGCCGCTTCCTTCGGCCGTCAGTGTGTACGTCGTTGTCTCCGACGGATAGATCACTGTGCTTCCCTTGTCGGAGAGCCCGTCGAAATAGGCTGTCGGTCCGACGCCATTGTCGATGAACGGTGTGCCGCAATCGTCGCCGCTGATTTGCCAGCTCAACACCACAGGATCGCCTTTCCGGATTGAAGCGGGAGTCGCACTGAATTGAATCGACGGCGGCGTGCTGCTGTTCACATAGACGGCGACGACGTCGAGCACGGGCGTACTTCCCGGGCCAGTGAGCACGTAAGTGGTGCTGTCCGAGGGACTCACCTGAAGGGAGCCGCTCTCGCCACTCGCGATCATCGGTCCGATCGGCAATGAGCGATCGCTGAAATAGCCGTACGGCGCCGTGTGGACTTCCGCGGCAACGCTCGCGTACCAGGTGATCGTGGCGGCGTCTCCGGCGCGAATCGACGTCGAAGAGAGACTGAGAACACCGACTGCGCCGCTCTGGATCTGGAGCGTCGAACCGACGAACGCACTGAACGTTGGGTCGGCGCTGTCCGTGATGCGCAGTAAGACCTGGTACGTTCCTGCTGCTGCGTACGTGTGGATGACCTTCGCGCCGAGACCGCTGCTTCCGTCTCCGAAATCCCACAGCAGCGTATCGCGCGAGCAGAAACCGGAGTCACGGGATCCGGGATGCACCTCAAAGGTCACTGCCTGACCGGCAGCGCGGGCGCCTACGAGATCGAGTCCAAATCCGGTTCCGCGCAGATTGGGACAATCGCCGGTAGGTGTCACGTGTACCGTGACCGAGGAGCTATCCCTCCCCGAAAGATTTGCGAGGCAATGCGGAAGAATGAGTTTCCATACGTCGGGTGGCAATGAGCCGAAGCCGTCCACCCGATCAACGCTCGCATTCAACGTGTAAGTGGTCGTGGTCTGCGGATACACGACGGCGGAGCCGGGATCGTTGTACCAGAGATGTGAACCGCCGGGCGCGTTGATGCCGGTCGCGTTCTCAATGCGCCAGGAAAGGGTGACCGGCGTTCCGGGCGCGACATCAGAAGCAGACGTCGTGAAGGACTTGATCTCCGGAGTGATCTCATAGAACCCGGCATCGCTGAAATGAACCGTGCATCCGGGCGTCTCTCCCGAGAGGCGTATTTCCGCGTACTTCGCCGCGGTTGGCGAAAAGATCAGTTCTCCGCTGATGCTTTGAAAAGGATCCCACTGAGTGCTGGTTATCAGCGAATAGCCCTCGCGTCCTCCGATGACGGGACCATCCGGTGCGGCCAGAAACCAGATGCTGATGCGGCCGTTGCAAGAGCCGGATCCGGGATTCCTCAATAATGCCTGCGCGATGTAGCTGCGCGACGGAACAACTGGAACGACACGGCTGATGTAGGTCGCAGTGGACGTGGCCGTCAGCTCCGCCGAACCGCTGCCACTGTCGCCGGCGGAATCGGCGGACCAGGTGACGAGGCCCGTACCATGCTGCGTCCACTGGCTCAGTGCCGCGGGACTGCCGAATCGTCCCGCATCTCCCAGCAGATTCACGCGCGTCGTGCCCCGGGCCGCAGCGACCACCGTGATGTTCTTTGCGATCGGGAGCGTCTGCGAAGCGTTGGTGATCGCCACGGTGACGGGATACGCTCCTGGAGCGGCGTACGTGTGACTCACGGTCTGCGCGGTCAGCAGTGACGAACCATCGCCAAAGTTCCATGTGAACGCGTGAGTACCGCAGGAGAAATCGTAGCCTGTACCGGCAACGCTGAAGGTCAGCGGCACGCCGGCCGGACACGCGCTGCTGCAATCGCTGGTTAGAGCCACGTTGCTGGTGGTCATCGAAGGGCAGCCGGTGCCGGCGATGACGATCGCTGCCGCAGTGCTGTACGTCTGAGCGGCGTTCGTGACGGTGAGCAGAACTGTGTAATTGCCTGCTGCTGCATACGAGTGGCTGACAGCTTGTCCCGCGATCGCTGGCGAGCCATCACCAAAATTCCAGAGGAATGTATGGGGCGCGCAGTTGAAGTCGTATTGGAAGGCAGCGGCGAGAAACTGCTGCGAGGCGCCGGTCTGACAGCGCGAGCCAGGGATCAGACAGGTGGACGCGATGTAGATGTTGGTCGCGTTCATCGCCGGACAGGCCGCGGGAGGAGGCGGCTCATCGGCGATCGCCACGAGAGACGCAAGACCCAACAGCGCGGGCAGCAGGAATCGCATCGATCCTCAGCAATGGATTATACGGAGTGCAACACCTCCCGGATGGCCTCCCGATTTCATGGGTGTGAGTAGCGCAAATAGTCCGCGAGTGCGGGGCTCTGCATCTCGCGATACGCGGTGCAGATCTCGATCGCTTCCTTCGCCGAGCGAATTCTCCGCTCGGCACCCGGCGCAGGATTCGCGGCGAAGAACTCATCCATCTCCTTCAGCGTCTTCGCATCGCAGGCCGACGAGAGTCCGCCCACCGCCGCCTCCAGCGCCCAGTATGGAAAGCGCTTCGACACTTCGCTCCACTTCGTCCGCATCCAATCCCACGTCGCAGCGCGCGTCACAGGATTCTCGAGCAGCGATGCAAGATAGCGCGGCGAGTCCTGCGAGCGGACCTCGCTGCCCGTCACGAACTCGAGCTCGCGATTGACGAGTGACGCATCGCGGAACGCCATCAACGCGAAGCTCCAGCGCACTTTCCCCTCGAAGGTCTTCGCATTGCGGCGTGCCTCGAGCACGCGATCGAACAGCGCCGCGTCTCCGTGCCGCGCGGCGATGCGAATCGCGGCATTCGCAATCGTCGGATCGAATGCCCGCGGGTCCTCGAGCACCTTCGCCGTCATCTCCTTCGCCTTCGCGATGGTCTCCGCATCTTCCGCACCATTGCCGAGCATCGTGAGCACGGCGGCGCGAACCTCGCGCTGCTCGTCGCTCTCCTCCGCCTTCGGTGTCCATCCCCCCTCGGGCTGCCAGCGCTTCGCGATCCTCTGCACCCACTGCCGCCACGCGCCGCGCTGCGCATCGGTCACGATGTCGTCGTTGATCGAGTCGATGCGCTCCGCGACCTCGAGGATCTCGCTGCGCGTGGCGTTCGACGGCAACGCCTCGATGAGCGCGAGATCGTCGCCGATGTCGCGGCGCCGCGCGCGCACCAGCATCCAGTCGTCGCCGAGGAGGGCGATGCGCTCAGGGGCGCTCAACTGATCGAGATGTCCTCGCAGTTGCGCGAGGCCTTCCTTCGAGTACTGCGTCACGTAGAAGCCGGTGCCCCTGGCGTTGAGGAGCAGCGGCGACTTGCAGCCTTTGAATGTGATCGTTTGCGCCGGTTTTTCGATTAGGGTGCAGCGCTCGGTTAGTTGATCCGCAGTACGCACGCAGACTGGGATCTGCCACGATTGGACAGGCGAGGCCGCCTGTCCCCCACTTCCACCGGCCATCAGGAAGCGTTGTTGTTTCAGCTCGACGACCCGCTCGTCGTTCGTACACGACTCCGTCGCCGTGATCACCGGCACTCCGGGCTGCGTCACGAACGACGCCATCACGCGATCGACGGGCTGCTTCGTCGCCGACGCCATCGTGTTCCAGAAGTCCTCGCCGGCCGCGTTGTCCCAGGAGTACTTCTTCAAGTACGTACTGATCCCCGCGCGAAACGGCTCCTCCCCTACCCAATGCTCAACCATCCGCAGCACCGCGGCCGTCTTGCCGTAGGCGATCCCGTCGAAGAGCTCGTTGATCGCGGCGCTGGTCGCGGCATCGGTGCGGATCGCGCGCGTGGCACGCATCGAGTCGATCTCGACCGAGCGCCGCGTCGAGGAGGCGGTCACCGCATCCTGATTCCACTCCGGATGCGCGGCCGCCAGCGCCTTCGGCGTCATGAACGTCGCGAAGCCTTCGTTGAGCCAGACGTCGTTCCACCACTTCATCGTCACGAGATCGCCGAACCATTGATGCGCGATCTCGTGGCCGATCGTTCCCGCGATCCTGCGCTTCATCTCGGACGACGCCGCCGCCGACGCGAGCAGCGCCACTTCGCGGTACGTGATCGCCCCCGCGTTCTCCATCGCGCCGGCCTGGAAGTCGGGGACGCCGATGTTGTCGAGTTTCGTGAACGGATACTTGATCCCGTAATACGACTCGTAGAAGGTGATCTCGTCCTTCGCGGCCTGCACGGCAAACTGCGTGAGCGCGGCGTTCTCGGGCGTCGCGCAGACGCGAATCGGCACACCCTTCACTTCACCGTTCGTGCACTGGAAGTCGCCGACGAGCATCGCGACGAGATACGACGAGATGCGCGGCGTCGTTGCGAAGCTGACTTCGTGACGTCCGTCCGGCAGCTCCTTATCGGAAACGACCGGCATGTTCGAGATCGCGCTGTCGCCTTTCGGCGCGATGATCCTGACATCGAACGTCGCCTTCATCGCCGGCTCATCGAAGCAGGGAAACGCGCGGCGCGCATCCGTCGCCTCGAATTGCGAGACCGCATACTTTCTCCGCTGCGTCGTGCTGAGATAGAAGCCGCGCAGTTGCTGCTTCAGCGTTCCATCGAACGCGATGTGAATCGCAGCCTTCCCCGGCCCGACCGGCGATGCGAGCGCGAGCGTCACGGTCTCCGCCTTCGGATCGGCAGTCACCGTCGCGCCGACGTCATTCACCTTCACGTCGTGCAGTTCGAGCGTGAGCGCGTTGAGCACGATCGCCTGCACTCGCTCCTTCAGCTCGACATCGATCGTCTCCTCACCTTTGAATGATTCGTGCTCGAGATCCGGCTCCATCACGATCGCATAGTGGTGAGGGACGACGTTTCCCGGCAGGCGCTGCGCGCTTGCCGCCGTTGCGAGGAACAGCGCGGCGATGAGGATCAGGCTCTTTTTCAAACGTTCTCCTGGTTCGAGTTCGACAGCACGAACGCGGCCACGAGATCGGCCGCTCTCTTCATATGTTGGGCGTTGGTGAAGCCTGATTGCTTGCGCGGCTTGAACGAATGATCGCCATCGGCGAGCCATTCGATATGAATCGACTTCGAGAGCTTGTAGCCCGCAACGTCTTCAGCAGTTCCGAACGGATCGCGCTCTCCCTGGACGATCAGCGTCTTCGTCTGCAACGACTCGAGATGCTTCGTGCGCGTCTTCTCCGGTGCGCCGGGCGGATGAAAGGGATAGCCGAGGCAGACGAGGCCGCGGACGGAGAGCTCGTCGGCGACCATGCTCGCCATGCGGCCGCCCATCGACTTGCCTCCGATGAAGACGTCACTGCCGGTCCTGCGCACGACCTCGCGCCAGGAATCGAGCAGCACGTCCTGTCGATCCGGCGCGCCCGACTTCTTTCCGGTGCGCCGAGCAGCCATGTAGGGAAACTCGAAGCGGATCACGCGCACGCCGCGCTCCGCGAGCCCGCGCGCGATGTCGTTCATCCATGACGTGTCCATCGCGCCGCCCGCGCCATGCGCGAGGATGAGCGTCGGTGCCTTGTCGGGGCCGTCCGTGAGAAACATGAACGGCGCATTGTAGCGAGACAGCAGGCAGCAGACAGCGGACAGCAGGTGAGAAAACAGAAACGACCTCTCTCTACCGCCTGCTGTCTGCTGCCTGCTGTCTGCTGCCTGAACGGGCACAAGTTGCGCAACAGCCACAGCGATGATTTCCGGATGGCGGCGGGGCGATCCGCAGGAAGCGCTCCTCAGACGCGAGTGGCTCGTGACCAACGGTCTCGGCGGCTACGCCAGCGGCACGATCGGCGGTGCATGTACGCGCCGCTTCCACGGCTTGCTCATTGCCGCGATGCCCTCGCCGCTCGGCCGCACGATGATGTTCAATCACCTCGAAGAACATCTCATCGTCGATGGAGCTACGTACCGCCTGAGTGCGGATGAGCACAACACGCCGGCACCGATTCGTTATCCGGCACCCGACATCCTCGAGCAACTCGTGCTCGAGAATGGTCTTCCGGTCTGGCACTACGTGCGCGACGGCGTCCACCTCGAGAAGCGCGTCGTGATGCCGCATCTGCAGAACACGACCTACATCGCGTACCGGCTCGTCACCGCGCCGCACGCAGTGACGCTCGAGTTGCGGCCCTCGCTGCACTTCCGCCCGCACGAAGGCTTGCTGACGGAAGGCGTCTCGCAGAACTGGACTGTGACGCCGGGCGATGATGGCATCGAACGAGT
The DNA here is from genome assembly GCA_964552405.1 of uncultured Thermoanaerobaculia bacterium. Lineage (GTDB taxonomy): Bacteria > Acidobacteriota > Thermoanaerobaculia > Gp7-AA8 > Gp7-AA8 > JAJPHC01. The sequence continues at coordinate 27 of CAZKID010000316.1, read as the reverse complement.
TTATTTTTTTGGAATAATTCTTGGTGA
>CAZKID010000315.1:0-6495 GCA_964552405.1 uncultured Thermoanaerobaculia bacterium | reverse complement strand
GAAGCGCGGGGGACAGGCGGGCTGGATTGTAACCGAAGGCACGGTGAAGTCGCCCGCGTACAAGAAGGCGATCCATGCACTCGATCCGAGGGTCGAAGTCGTGGAATGCGCTGCGCCGCTCTTCGTGCCGCTCGCGGAAGAGGGTTGGGCGAACACGCACGTCGCGCGCGAAGTCGCCGAGGTGTATCTCGAACCGCTCATCGACGCGGGAGTCGACACGCTCGTTCTCGGCTGTACGCACTACCCGATTCTCCGCGGAACGATGGGGAGGGTCGTGGGCGATGCGATGGCAATGGTGGAAAGCGGGGAGACGACGGCCGCGTGGGTGAAGGCGATCGTCGGCGAATCGTCGAACGGTGAGCCCGAGCATCATTTCCTCGTGACCGATGCGGAGGAACGCTTCCGCAGGATCGCTGCGGAGTTTCTCGCGCGCGACATCGAGAGCCTCGAGCTGGTGAGCTTGTAGGAGCGCCCGCCCTCCGCCGTATACTCGGAACATCGGAGGGACATGATGAGTCGTTGGGTCGCCTGTCTCCTTGCGTTGTGCCTCGCCCTTTCAGCGTTCGCGCAGACTCCACCCCCGCAGAAGAAAGTCGAGGACATGAGCCTCGACGAGCTGATGTCGACGTTCGTCACGCTGGCGTCGAAACTCTCGCAGCTCGTGAGCGATGCACCAGCATCGATCACAGTGATCCCCGACTATCAGTTGCAGGGCTTCGGCTGGAACAGCCTCAACGCAGTCCTTTATGCGCAGCCGGGCTTTGCGCCTTCGATGGACTACGACCGCCGCACCGTCTCGTCGCGCGGCGTATTCGAAGGGTGGAACAACAACCACCTGCTGCTCCTCATCGATGGCGTGCCGGTCAACGACAACCTCTATGGCAGCGCGTACACGTCGGAGATCACACCGCTCTTCATGGCGAAGTCCGTCGAAGTGCTACGCGGGCCAGGCTCGGCACTGTATGGATCGAACGCGATGAACGGCGCGGTGAGTATCACCACGATCAAGCCGGAAGATATCGGCCGCACCGTCACCGGCACCCTGCGCTATGGCAACTTCGGAACGCGAAACGTGGATGTCATCGGAGGCGCGAGCTCGGAGCTCGTCTCGTTCGTCGCCGGCTATAGCGGCTATGAGACGAAGGGGAACGAGTACGAGTCGTTGGATGGCTCGCGGCGTACGGACTCCGCGGGCAACCTCCTCGCATTCCGCACGCACGATCGCCGCCGCAACGACTACGTCCTGATGAAGCTCGACGGCCGCGGTGCTCTCGATGGTCTTTCCCTGCAGATGCATTGGCAGGGATGGAACTTCGGCACGGGGCAAGGCTGGATCTTCTACATTCCCGATTTCAAGGAAGCGATGCACGAGACGCGGCAGATCGCCTCGCTTGCGTATCACCACACGGATGCGCGCAAGTGGCAGCATGAGTACGTCGTCCGTTATCAGCGCCACTCGATCAGCTGGAACCAGCGCTACTACCCGAATGACGCGACCGATCCGTATGGAGATTTCTACCCCGCGGGACTTTGGGAGTTTCTCGACACTTCGGCGAACGATGTCTTCGGACGGGCGCAGGTGTCGATTCCGATGAACAACAACGCGTCGATCGTCACGGGCGTCGAGACCGATCGCTTCGACTATCGAGGAGACAACGAGCACTTCTCCAACGTCAATATCAACTACGGCGGCGACTATCAGCCCTTCGATCAGAATCGGATGCAGCCGCTCGGTCCGTGGCTGGCCTGGGTGAAAGGGAATCCTGTCTACAATCTCGGCGCCTACGCGCAGTACTCGAGTGGCACGAAGCTCGGAGACAAAGTTGCAGTGACGGCAGGGCTGCGCTACGACCGGCAGTCGTTCAAGCTGAACGCTCTCGATCTCGCCGGTACGCCGAAGGAGAACAAGTCGTTCGCGCAGACGAGCCCGCGCATCGGGGTCATCTTCAAGCCGGACAGCAAGGTCACGATGAAGGCGCTCATCGGACGCGCGTTCCGCGCGCCGGCACCGACGGAGATGTTCGGCGCGAACACCTACTCGCTCGCGTCGAATCCGCGGCAGTTGCAGCCGGAGAATGTGACGAGTCTCGAGTTCATCACGGAATGGCGGGCGACGAACGATCTGCTGCTCCGCGCCAATGCCTATCGCAACAATTTCAAGAACGAGATCGCCTACAGCGTTGCGAATGCGAATCTCAGCACGAACGTCTTCTCGTTGAAGACGGCGGGGCTCGAGCTCGAGTCGCTGTTCGGCACGCCGCAGGACTATGCGTTTGCGAACGTCTCCTTCGCGCGGCGTCTCGACGAGACGATCATCGATCCGACGATCGCAGTCAGCAGGCACGAGATGACCTGGTATCCGGAGCACATCGCGAACGCCGGCTACATGCACGACGCGCGGAAGTGGCAGGCGTCGGTGTCGGCGCACTATCAGGGAGAGGTGAATCGCCGCGAGAGCGACCGCATCGATGCGCAGTTCCTGCCGCACCGCGGGAACAGCGTGGGCTCGTGGCTATCGCTCGACGGTGTGTTCAATTACCGCATCGGAGAGAAGCTGGAACTGGGCGTGCAGGGGACGAATCTTCTCGGGAAGAATGATCGGACGCTCGTGAAGACGAACGATTTTCCGTTCGACTATCGTATGCAGGGACGCAGGATTCTGTTGCGCGCGGGGGTGAAGCTATAAAGGTTCTGGTCACGATTCTCGCGACGTTCGTCGCGTTCAGTTCATTTGCCGCCGAGAAACATTTCCGCATCCTGCAGCTCAACGACGTCTACAAAATCGAAGGCCTCGAGAACGGCACGCTGGGCGGGCTCGCCCGTGTGCGTACGCTGCGGAAGCAACTCGAGGCTGACGGCACGCCGCTCCTCGTGCTTCATGCCGGCGATCTGCTCTTTCCGTCGATCATGAGCAAGTACCTCAATGGCGAGGCGATGATCCGCGTCCTCAACATGCTCGACGGCGACGCTGCGAAGATGGACGACGCGATGTTCGTCACCCTCGGCAATCACGAGCTGGAGCGCTCGGACCCGATGTACGTGATGGGCCGCGTGGCCGAGTCGGACTTTCACTGGGTCGCGTCGAACGTTCATTACTGCCGCGGAGGGAAGTGCACGCAGACATTCGCGTCACGCCTCACGCCGATGAACAACAACGTGATCGTGCGCGTCGGCGGCGTGCCGGTTGGCATCCTTGGCTTGACGACCGACAGCGGAGAGTCGGATTACTTTCGCGTCGACTTCCGCGACGAACAGGCGCGGTTCGCCGACGTGCGTGCCGCGATCGATCAGCTCCATCGCAAGGGCGCGAAGTTGATCGTGGCTCTCACCCATGAAGATCTCGGCGATGACGTTGCACTCGCGTCGAAGTTTCCGGAGATCAACTTCATCGTTGGCGGACATGATCATCAATACATGGAGCGTACCGCGGGGAAGACGAAGATCGCGAAGGGCGATGCCGACGCGGTGAGCGTGATCGTGTGGGATGTCGTCGTACCGGATGAAGGGGAGCCGAAGATCACGACACGGCGTGTGAAGCTCGACTCCACGGTCGAGAAAGATCCTGCGGTCGACGCCGAAGTGCAGAAGTGGCTGAAGGCGCTGGATGAGAAGCTCGGCCCGAACGTGCAGATCGGAACGACGAAGAATCTGCTCGAAGGTGTCGAGACCGCGGTTCGTCAGCGCGAGTCGGCGCTCGGCAACTTTCTAGCAGATGTCATCCGCGATTGGATGGGAACCGATGTCGCGTTCCTGAATGGGGGAGGGATCCGCATCAACGACAACATTCCTCCCGGGCCGGTACGCTCACATGACATCGAAGGGATCTTCTACTACTCGAATCCGCTGGTTCGGTTTCCTCTGACGGGGAAGCAGTTGCTCGAGATCCTCAACAACAGCGTGTCGCTCGTCGAGGCAGGTGACGGACGCTTTCTGCAGATTTCCGGCATGAAGTTGCAATACAGGATCGTCGACGGCAAAGGGGTCGTGACGAGTGTGATGGTGGGAGGCAAGCCACTCGATCCTGCGGCGACGTATACGGCGGGAACGGTGTCGTTCGAATACGAGCGAGGTGTCGAAGACGGCTACACGCTGTTCGACAACGCCAATCCCGCGAAACCCAGGCTGCTACCGCCGCCCGACCGCCCCACTCTCGACTTCCGCAAAGCCACGGAGGCGACGATCGCCGCTCTCCCCGATCACGAGATCACGACAGCCATCGAAGGCCGCATCACCCGTTAGCCCTGTGGAGGCACAGGCGCCCTCGCCTGTGCGCCGAGCCGACAGGAGAGGTCATTTTTCTTTCGTGACATGACAAACTAGCGCGCACGTGAATCTTCCTCGGCTCATTGCATGGCGATATCTCCGTCGGCCTACTGACGCGCTCGTGTCGGCGGTGGGGCTCGTTTCCATCTTCGGCCTCGTGATTGGTGTGATGGCGCTCGTCATCTCGATGGCGCTCATGACTGGCTATCGCGGCGATCTTCAACGCAAGCTGCTCGGAGGCAACGCCGAGGTTTACGTCTACTCCGTTGGTGGACCGATCACCGACACGTCCTCCGTGGTGAAGGTCCTGCGAGAAACTCCCGGAGTGGCGGAGGCTTCGCCCGTCGTCTTCAAGATCGCGCTCGTGACGACGGAGTCGAACGCCACGGGTGCCGAGGTGACGCTGAAAGGGATCGATCCCGCACGGGCGAAGACGTCGCCGATGCTGGCCAAAGTCGTCGGTCCCTCCGGCCAGCTTCGCGGCGTAGCCCTCGGCAAGTACATGGCGAAGCGTCTCGGGGTCACGACAGGGTCATCGATCAGTATCACCGTGCCGAGCGATCGCGAAGGAAGCTTCATGCCGCAGTCGTCGTCGTTCGTCGTGACGAACGTCTTCGACACCGGTTTCTACGAGTACGACGCGCGCTGGCTCTTCATCGACTTGCGCGAGGCGGAGCGGCTCACGGGCATGAGCGGTACCGCGAACCTGATCGAGGTGAAGCTCGCGCCCGGCGCGTCGACCGACGAAGTCGTGCGCGAGATCGACAATCGCACCGAACATCACTACGCCGTCAGCGACTGGCGTGATCTGAATCGCCAGCTCTTCTCGATGTTGAAGCTGCAGCAGATCGTGCTCTTCATCGTGATCGGTTTGATCGTCTTCGTCTCGACGTTCAACATCGTGTCGACGCTGATCATGACCGTCCATGAGAAGCGCAAGGAGATCGGCATTCTCACATCGATGGGGGCCGAGCAAAAAATGGTCGCGCGTATCTTCGTCTGGTACGGCTCGATGGTCGGCTTCGCCGGCACCGCGACAGGGATCACGCTCGGCACTCTGATCTGCTGGGTGATGACGCGCTTCAAGTTGCTGTCGTTTCCGCCGGAAATCGCCGAGGTCTACTACGTGTCGTCGATTCCGTTCGTGACGAAGTGGATGGACCTCGTCATCATCGCGGCGTTCTCGATTCTCGTCTCGTTTGCCGCGACGATCGTCCCGTCGTTCCGCGCCGCGAAGCTCAATCCGGTTGAAGCGCTGCGTCACGAGTAGTACCGTCAGTCAGTCCAATGATCGGGAACGACGCGCCCCTGCGAAACGTCCTGGCACCGCTGCAGCCTCCTGAGCCGGCGCTGGCCTTTCGCGACGACCTGACGGGCCTCTACAACGCCCGGCTGCTGACGTCCCTTCTCGACGAGCGCTGGGACGAGATGGCGGGCCTCTGCGACAAGCTCGCGCTCGTGCTCATCGATCTCGATCTTTTCAAGCAGGTGAACGATCGCTACGGACATCTCTCCGGCGACGACGTGCTGCGGACGACCGCGGATCTGCTGCGCACGCACTTTCGCAAAGGCGACATGATCTTCCGCTACGGCGGCGATGAGTTCATCGTGCTGCTGCCCGGCGTCGACGCGGATGAAGCGAAGCGGCTCGGCGAGCGTGCCCGCGACGCGATGCGTTCGCATGAATTCTTCACGCCGGAAGAGCGCGTTCGTATCCGTGTGCCGCTTTCGTTTTCGGTCGGCGTCGCATCGTGGCCAGTCGAGAGTGCGGTGCGCCGCGCGTTGCTGGCACGTGCGGACGAGCGGCTCTATGCGGAGAAGAAGGCGAATGCCGCTCGCGCGCGGATGCGGCGGCGGATCGTCTGGTGGTTCGCGGCCGGCTTTGGTGCGGCGATGGTGATGTCGGCGATCGTGATGACGATGGACGATCGGCCGATCGTCGTCGCGCCGATGCCGCATCCGACCGTGCGGACCCGGACGGCGAACGATGAGGAGTTGCGGCTCGAGATCGCGACCCTGCAGGCGAAGATCGATCAGCTGACGCGCGAGCGCAGCCAGCAGAGCGATCCGCAGCCGGATCAGCGCGCGGTCGAGATTCAGAAACTGCAGGCGCAGATCGGCGATCTCAACGCGCGGCTCGAGGCGAAGCCGTCACCAAAACCTGCACCTCTCCCGCCGCCACAACAGGCCGCGGTCGTTTCGCCTTCGCCGGCACAACCCGTGGAAAGTCCC